>NZ_JBEXFQ010000013.1:0-184956 GCF_040606855.1 Nocardia sp. NPDC005366 | reverse complement strand
CCTAGAGAAACGCTCTTCAGGCGCGCATCTCCATGTCACCGCAGCTCAGGCCATAAACCGTCGCTCCAGACGCCCGAAATTCTGCGGAACCCCGGAAGGCGGTGCGCTTGCAAAGGCCCGAGTGGTGCGACACCTCGCCCCTGGCCGTCGACCGCCTCCGGGAGATCACCTTGGAACGGGAATCGGTGCACCCAGACAGACAGCACGCAGATCTCGTCCGACTGCGTGGCGCGCACAAATTCCAGCAGGTTCCTGCTAGAAAGCCGTAGCACGCATTAGCTATGTTCTGACGATCTCTCTTGCCTTTGACACGATTCGCTACGCGAGGAAGGAATAGCTTTGTGACCGATATACCCGACTCGAATCCGGTCAAAACGGCTTGGCATATCCACGCCGCATTCCAAGACTGGATGGGCAAGGTAGACCTCAAAGCAACTTTCACGCTGACCCTCGATACTGCGGTACTTGCCGGTGTCATCACAATGTCGAAAGACGATGGTCTGTTCGCCGGGCTGAGCGGGTGGTCGCTGGCCTTCTATCTTTGCGGACTAGCACTGCTGACCGTTTCGGCGCTGTCTGCGGTATGGGTCGTGCTTCCGAGGCTGCGGACCCCCCTGGACGACACGGACTTCATCTACTTCGGCAACCTTCACCGACGTCATCTCGACGCCGAGCAAATTAAGACCGAACTCGAGACCAAAGACGTACTTCTCGCCCTGTCAGGGCAACTACGGCGAGTCAGCGAGATCGCCTGGAAGAAACATTGCGGCGTCCAAGTCGCACTATGGTGCGTCGTTCTCGCGGCGCTGTCCCTCGTTGTGAGCTTCAACACCAGGTAGCTACCTCGGTGAACTGCCGCCAACGACGGGTGACAGCCGCAGGTCGCGGCCATGCTCATATGGCAGGCCGAAAGCATGCCATCACGTAACGAAATACCTGTCTTGCCCCGGATCTACGGGGAATTGACCATGGCAGTCAGCAGCATCAAGTCGACCGACCGGCCTCAAGTAGCGCACGAACCGGGCTGGCGCATTCCCTGATCATGTCGTCGTTGGTTTTCCTTCTCATCTGAAGTGGCGGATTTCGGGGAGTGGTGTGTCTCGGCTGCGGGTGGTTCGGTCGGCTTGCCAGTGGTTGTGGCGGGTTTCCTGGTGTTTTCGACGATGGTCATCGACCCAGTGCCGGGCTGGTGAGTCCGACTGGCTGATTCTGTCGGCGAAACCGAGAGGCTGTCCGAGACGACGGCTCAGGAGCCGATAGAACGGTCGGACCTGGTAGTCGTATTCGGCCAGGGCGACATAGCGTCGCCACTTCAGGTTGCAGGTCACCTCGGCGATAGTGATCGTTTCCGGTAGCACGATCACCGAGTTCGGGACGTGTGCCCCAGCGACGGCTAGTGCCGTCCGGCGGCGCTGCCATTGGTCGTGTAGCGAGTCCGACAGGTTGGTGAACCGCATGGTTGTGGTGAGCCATCGGACCGGGATTTGCTGGGCCCACCAGATTTCGCCGAGTGCCCATTGCGAGTCTTCAGCGGAAGCGACCAGGCGGTGACGGCGCTTGACGGCGGTGATGATTTCTGGTGTTTCAGTGAGGTCGAGTTGGTGGGGTTCGTGTTCGTGGGTCGCGACCCAGCGTCGATGACGGCGGCAGATCCCGGGAGCTCGATGCAGGTAAACCCGAATGTCGGGCGTGCCCGGTAGGCGGGCGACGCAGCGTTCGCAGGCCCGACGGATGCGGGTGCTGTCGGCGAAGATCTGGAACGCCGGTGACCGGCGATCTGGTTCGCCGCAGCTCTTTTCGAGGGTGGGTAACCGTTGACGCAAATCTTCGAGGTCGATGCCGCTGACCGCTTCCAGACGTCGTTGAGCGGGTTCGTTGAGGATGACGTCGCGGTTGACGAGCATCGATTGCGCGGGTGTAGCACCGAGCGGTTCGCCCAGTGCCCGCAGCAGGGTTGTCGGGCGGTCGAGTTCGTTGGCGGCGGCGAGACGGAACACGTAGGACAAGGTCGTTTCGCCTTGGACCGGGCGGACCCGGAACGGCATCGGTGCCGCGGCGTCTTGCCAGAGGTCCACCCGGGATCACCGCTTGGGTCGTCGCGGCGGCTCGTATTGGTCGTTGGCGGCGATGTCGAGGATGACCGCGTCGAGGTGGGTTCTGGTGATCTTCTCGCTGCCGTCGCTGATCGCGTCGTTGGCCGCTTCATAGATGAGTTGATCGAGACTGCCGATCATGCCCCCGGTGCGTGCATGCAGGTGAGGCGCCAGTTCGATCAGTGTTCCCGGTGGGTGATGATGTAGCCGCAGTGAGTGTTCCATCGTGGCGACGAGTTTGATCCAATCACGTTTGGCCTCGACGGTGTGGTGGGCGAATGGTTCGGTCGAGACCGGGATGAACCGACCAGCGATCTGGCGACTGCGGACTCCGGTGAACAAGCTGGTCTCGGCGAGGTCGAGCCCGGCGTAGACGAATGTCGCCGAGATCGTGTCGAAGAAATACTTCAACTGATCGGAAGCGTCCTTTCCTTTGCGGGTGGTCAGGTCCAGACGATGGATCTCATCGACGAGGACCAGCCCCGTGCTCGCGCGGCGCATCACCGCCGCGACGGTGTGAGCCAATGCTTTGGGATTGGCATCGGGCGGGACGACGATATAGACGACCGGGATCCGATCGGGGATGCCGGGATTGCGACGCTCGAACTCGACCTGGAACTTTTTGCCCAACTGGGTGATCGAGGTCGATTTGCCGGTGCCGCTGGAGCCGGAGACGATCAGCCCGCGACGGCCCAACTGCTTGCCGCGGTTGTTGATGATCAGCTTCGACCCGGTGTGGATGATCTTGCGGATATCTGGTGTGGCGACCAGCAGCAGCGAGGAGTGATAGTCCTGGCGGGCGTCGTCGTAGACTTCACGCTCCAACTCGTCCAGCTTGCGCCAGTCGGCATCGGAAAGCAGCTGCGGCGGTTCGGGGTTGGCTCGAGCGATGAACGCCGACCATCCCTGTTTGGTGGCCAGGGGATGACGTGAGTCGAGCGTCGAGGCACTCACCAGCGAGCCTCGCGATCATCGAACGGGTCGAACATGCCGAACGGCACCACTTCATCGACAGCGACCTCCGCTGATTCCTCGACCGAATCGGCAGTGTCGGTGGCAGTGGGCAACGCGAGCCGAGGCGGGGGTGGCGGTGGGTCGGCGGGCCAGTCGCCGATCGAAGCGGTGAGTTCGGCGGGTAGGTGGTTGGTCATCGCGCGGGTGGAGACGGTGCGCGCAAGAGCGCGGGTGGCATGCGGGCCGGCTTCGGCGCGGCGCAGCAACGCGGCCAGGATCACCGCCACCGCCATCTCGTTGGCGTCGTCGACGCCGCGGTCGGCGGCGATCTTGCGTGCCGCGCGCCAGGTGAAATCGGCGAATGGTTGCCCGACGACGCCCTGATGGGTCCAGGCAACGGTGAACCAGCCCTTGCCGCGGTGGTTGCGCACCCAGATCCGGGAAACGTCGTAGGGGTCGTAGTGGACCTCCCAGCGTCCACCCCGGCTGGCGACCCCCGAACTCTGCCGTGCCCATGGGCGCAGTTCGGGGCTGTTGTAGGTGCGGTAGTCGATCTGGATCCCGCCGTCACCGATCGCGCGCCAGTCCGCGGGCAGCAACTCGATGTAGTCCTGACCGGTCAAGGTCACCGGAACATACCCGGCCGCCGCGACCATCGCCGCGTAGGCGTCGTTGGGTGAGACCGCCTGATCAGGAGTGAACGGATGGCGCAGCCCCTCATGGGGACGCGTCTGCCAACCGGCCAGGACCCATTCATCGAACAGTTCCTGCAAATCCGGCAGCGACCAGACCGCGCGTTCAGCGACATCAGTGCCGCGCCGGGTGACATCGCGGCCGGTGTATCCGCTGACGTGCTGACAGAACAACGTGTTGATCGAGGAGAACGTCCGCTCGACGATCGCCTTGTCCGTGGCCGTCAACTGGTGGGCAGGCTGAACCGAGATGCCCAGGGTGTCGGCCGCGCGCAGGAACACCTCCGACAGAAACACCTTCCCGTGATCGATGACCACGGTGTCGGGGACGATCACCGGTTTGGCCGCCGCCAACTCCAGCCGCGCATCCAGCGACACCATCCGCTGATGCGGGATCCGCGACGCCGACATCGCCAACGCCTGATCCCATCCCGGCCGCATCGGCTCCGGAACCATCACCCGCGCCAGGAGCAACGCCGCATCGACAGCCTTCGCCCCGACCGGACGCAACACACCCGCGCAGATGGTGCGGGTGGCGATATCGATCGCCAGCACCAACTCCGCCCGCCCGATCACCCCGTCGTCCATCACCGCCATCACATCCAACGGCGTCGCATCCGACTGGACCTGCCCACCCGGGCGCGCCGCCGACGTCACGGTGTAGACGCGATCGGGTTTGTTCGCGCTCTGCCGACGCGTCACCGCCGACCCGAAACTGTGCCGCCCCTTCGACAACACATCCAGCAGCCGATAACACGTCGCTTGCGACGGCATCGCCACCACGCCTTCACCGTGCTCGTCATCGAGCAACTGCCGGATCTGACGGATAGCACGAGTTTTCGTGCCCGTCGACGTTGCGGTCTGCGCCGCAACTACCGTGGTGGCCGCCGCGACCACCCGCGCGTCGACGTTCCCGGTCGGGGTCAAGGTCCGGACATAGCGCGAATCGACCAAACCCCACAAACCCTGCTCCCGATAGCGTCGCCGCATCCGCTGAACCGTGCGGGCACTGGTCTTTCGGCCCGTCGCCGTCAGCTCGGCCGCCTTCGCTTGCTCCCGCGCGGTCATCGTCCACGTCACCGGGTCGTAGTCGGGCCGTGCCGTAGACGCGGCGGTGGCGCCAGGCGGCAGGCCCGTCTCGACTTCGATGACATGGCGTTCCCACTCCCTGGCCTCAGCCAGCACCGTCTCAGGCAAAGTATCGAGCAGGTTCAACGGTTCGATCTTCGGTGGCGGTCCCGATCCGACCAACTCGAAGTCCGCCGCCGCCAACAGGTAAGGGAGGGCAACCACGCTGGCCTCCCCAGCGTTGGACAACAACCGGATTCGCGTGCCGGAGATAGCGACAACGGTGTGCCCCGTCCCGCCGAAGACCACCTGATCCCCCACCGACAACACATGGGGCCGCTCCATCACCGATCACCCGCCGACAACAGCTCATCGGACAGACTCGCCACTTCCGACAGACTCGCCACCTTCGGCGCTACCCGCACCAGCGTGCGATGCGACAGCACCACCGACAGATCCGCCACCAGCCACCGCCGCCACAACAAGTTATAGAGCACCGGCAGTGTCCCCAACGGATCACCCGCCGACTCCGCGCCGTCCATCAACGGCCCGGGCTGCTCGAACACCCTTAGCAGCCGCGCCGCCACCTGTGCATCGAAACAGCGTGGATGCCGATATCCCGCCAGCCAACGATGATTCGCCGCCACCACCGCATCCACACGATCCCAGACCGCGTAGTCCCACCCCACCGTCTCGCAGGCCCGCGCGGTCGCCGCGAACGCCGTCCGGTCACGCTCGGCAATCAGATCCAGCGGACGCGAATCCAGCACCAGGATCCCACCGTCCTCACGGTGAACCAGGAAATCCGGGGTGTGCCGCCGCGGTCGGCCGTCTTCACCCACCCAGAGCAACCGAAACGGCTGCGACACGACACCGACCACCGCCGGATCGAAATCCAACGCCACCAGATGATCCCGCTCGACCCACGACTCGAACCCGACCCGCCGACCCAACGTCGCCGACCAATACCACCCCGGGAAATTACGTTGACCACGATACGAGGGAAACGACCGCACCGGCCCAGCGATCTCGCCGACCACCTCCGGCAGCGACCGCCAGCACACGCGGCGCTCCACACCGGCCCCGGACACGAACACGGCCTCGAAGTCGTCAGCGGCACAAACCGCCACTCCACTCTCTCCCGACATCGACCCATCTCGCCACATCAGCTGAGAATCCGCCACCCCAACGCCACATCACATGAGAACCCGCCACATCACATGAGAACTGACACTATCCACACATTCATCATTCATCCGCACCCTTACCCTTCATCCACATCCTCTTTCTCATTCACACCTCTTGCATCCCGGGTCATAAGCGGGACTATCATGATAACAATCAGGTCACGTCCTGCGGATTCACGCGATCTACTTATAAACAGGTGAATCCAGCCTCTCGACTATATCCACCCGCTGATGCTCGATGGAGTTGTGACAGCGACGATCCATAAAGTCGTCGCAGGCAATGGCTACCAGTATTACCTGCGAAATATCGCCGCAGGAGACAACGACTCCCGCGGCCGTTCCTCCCTGGCCGCCTACTACTCCGCCCACGGCGAGTCCCCGGGAGCGTGGCACGGCTCCGGGTTGACTTCTGTCGGCATCGACTCCGGTGCGGAGGTTACCGAGTCGCAGATGAAGTCCCTGTTCGGACTGGGTCGCCATCCCAACACCGAACAGATCGAAGACGAGGTCTTCGATACCCGCTTGACTGCCGGTGATACACCGAGAGCGGCGACCAAGGCCGCCGATAAAGCCTCGCGTCTGGGCAACCCATTTCGCGTCTACTCCCCTACTTCCGACTACAGGAAACAGTGCGCGCAAGCGTATGAAGAACACAATATCGCGCACGGTAAACCTCGCAACGATCCCGTTTCCGATGACGATCGGGCACGGATTCGCTCTCATGTCGCGTTCGATATGTTCACCGACGAATACCGACGGCCGCCACTGGACGAGCGTGAATTGTCAGGGTGGGTCGCGAAGAACTCCCGCCCGCCGAGCACCGCGGTCGCCGGTTTCGACATCACTTTCTCCCCCGTCAAGTCGGTCTCGGCGTTGTGGGCATTGGCCCCGCGCAGCATCGCCACCAAGATCGAGGCTGCCCACCGAACCGCCATCGCGGATGCGTTGCGGTGGCTCGAACGCGAGGCGATCTTCACCCGGGTCGGTCGCAACGGTGTCCGGCAGGTCGATGTAGAGGGGGTCATCGCCGCGCATTTCGAGCATCGTGACAGCCGTGCCGGTGACCCGGACCTGCACACTCACGTCCTGATCGCCAACCGTGTCCGCGCTGGGGACGGACGCTGGCGGACCCTGGACGGTGCCACCCTCTACCGCTCCGTGGTCACCGTCTCCGAGATCTACAACACCCGTCTGGAACACCACCTCGAAGACGCGATCGGAGTCGAGTTCGCGCAACGACCCGGCACCGACCCGACCAAACGCCCGATTCGGGACATCGTCGGCATCCCCGTCGGGTTGATCGACCACTGGTCACGGCGTGAAGCCGCGATCCGGGAGCGCCTCGGTGTCCTCACCGCGCAGTTCCAAACCCGTTTCGAACGGGAACCGATTCCCAATGAAGTGCGCCACCTGGCACAGCAAGCAACCCTGGAAACCCGGCCCACCAAACACGGCTTGCGGTCGCACGCACAGCAACGCCGCACCTGGCTCACCGAAGCCGTCGTCCTGCTGGGTAACCGGGATGAGGTCGCTCGCATGGTCACCGCCGCGTTGAATCCGGTCCGCGCACCACGGGTTTCCGCGACCATTGAGTGGATCTCCCGTTTTGCGGACCGGGCTCTCGAAGTGGTGGTCGAGCATCGCTCGACCTGGCGCTCGACCAACGTACGTGCCGAGATCGAACGCCAGATCCGAGGCCGGATCCGCGGCGATGACTGGGAACACGTCGCCGAAGCCGTCCTCGATCATGCCCTGCACCCCTCCAAGTCGATCCCCCGTGGTGACCCCGACATCGGCGAAGAACCCGAACTCGCCACCGTTCCCGCAGCATTTGCCCGCCGTGATGGAACCAGCGTGTATGTCCACAAAGGCTCCCTCGTCTACACCTCGACGCACATCCTCGCTGCCGAGAAGGCGTTGATCGAACTATCTGTGCAGTCCGGAGCACGAAGTCTGGCACCGACGACCATCGCCGCGGCGATGCGTGAATACAACATCGCCAACCCCGATCGGCCGCTCAACGCGGGCCAGCGCAGCGTCGTCGAGGGCTTGGCGACGTCCGGATTGCGCGTCCACACTGCCAACGCTCCTGCCGGATCGGGCAAGACCACCGCGATGGCGGTACTGGCCACCGCGTGGAATGCCAGCGGTGGCCGAGTGCTGGGTTTGGCGCCGACCGCGTCCGCCGCAGCCGTGCTCGGCGAATCCATCGGTGCCCGGTGCGAGACTGTCGACAGGCTCCTTTACGTCCTGTCTCAGCACACATCGCACCTGAACATCCCCCAGCCGGAACGGAATCTGTCGCCGCTGCTTCCCGAATGGGTCCGCGAAATCGGTGACGACACGCTGGTAGTCGTCGATGAGCACGTCAAAATCGGCACCCTCAAACGGTTACGACTACTGCAATTCCTCGCTGATCGTGGTGCGACGATCCGATGCGTCGGCGATAACCGCCAGCTGCCCGCCATCGAAGCCGGTGGCTCGGACGAGGACATGCACACCGTCGCGCCCGAACACACACTGACTCTCACCCACGTCGTTCGGTTCACCTCCGCTGCCGAAGCCAACGCATCGCTGATGCTGCGTGAGGGTGATCCTGCCGCGCTCGGCTGGTACCTGGACAACCAGAGAATCCACGGTGGACACACCGGCACCACCCAGAATGACACCTACATTGCGTGGGCCACCGACCACGCAACCGGAGGCGACACCATCATGCTCGCGGCCAACCACGCCACCGTGACCGCACTCAATCAACGCGCCCGCACCGACCGACTCAGCGGCGATGGCGGTGTCGTCGGTGCCGAAGTGCTCCTCGCCGACGGTCTCCACGCGTCGGCGGGAGACACGATCCGCACGCGGCGAAACGACCCGAGGCTGCGATTGAGGGCGCGGGATTGGGTGCGCAACGGCGACATCTGGACCGTCGAGCACGTGCATTCCGACCACAGCATCACCGCCCGACACCACGGAAACCATGGCGGGAGTGTGCGTCTTCCCGCCGATTACGTCGGCCAGTTCGTGCGGTTGGGGTACGCAGCGACCATCGATTCCGCGCAAGGAATCACCGCCGACTCATGTCATGTCGCGCTCACCGGAGGCGAGTCACGCCAGCAGTTGTACGTCGCGATGACACGCGGAATCCACGCCAACCACGCCTACATCCCCACCGCTCTGAGCGGTGAAGAAGGCTCGTTCTGGACCGACGCCGCCGCGTTTCCGCGCACCGCGGTCGAAGGTTTGGTACGGATTCTCGCGCGCGACGGTGCACAGAAATCGGCACACACCCAGTTGCGCGATGTACTGGATCCGCGCGAACGCCTCGGGCGCGCGCTCGATATCTACCTCGACTCCCTCGGCGTCGCCATCGAAAACGCCCTCGGCGCCGACGGCCTCGCACACATCGACGCGGCGGCCGAAGCATTGCAGACACATCTGACCGAAAGCCCCGCCTACCCGGTGCTGCGCCAACATCTCGCGACGATCGCGGTCTCCGGCCAGGATCCAATCGCTGTACTGCGCGCCACGGCGAGCGCGCGCGAACTCGACACCGCCGACGATCCAGCGGCGGTATTGGATTGGCGACTCGACCCCGGCGGCACGCATTCGGCCGGTACCGGTCCGCTGCCGTGGATACGAGGCATCCCCACCGGACTCGACACCGACCACACCCAGGTCGCAGCGCGGGCTCGAATCGTCACCGAACTCGCCGACCAGATCAGCCGCGAAGTCGAACAGTGGACACCAGCGACCGCGGCCCCGTGGGCGCGGGCCCTGCTCGGCACCGACACCGCTCTCCTCGCGGACCTCGCGGTCTGGCGCGCAGGTCTGCACGTCCACGAAACCGACCTGCGCCCGACCGGACCACACCGCAACAGCGTGCTCGAACGAGCACACCAACGCCACCTCGACCTCCGGGTCGAGACCGCGCTCGGCGACATCACCCGCCCGGTCCACCGGTGGGCCGACACCATCGCCACGATCGAACCCCGCATCCTGGCCGACCCCTACTGGCCCGTCGTCGCCGACCGCATCGACACCGCCGCACGCGCCGGATTCGACATCGCCACGCAACTCGCCCGCGCCGCTGCCCTGCACCCGCTGCCCGATGAAATGCCCGCCGCCGCGCTGTGGTCTCGCCTCGAACTACGAGTCCCCGGACCCGCGACCGGCTCCATTCCTGAATATGGACCATCATCGAACGATCCGCCGCACCCACTGACCACCGACCAAATCGGTACGGAAGTCGAACGGCGGGGCGCGGCCGCCGATACCGGTAGCGCTGTCGAAGCCGCCCTCGATGACCCCGATATCGAACAACTCGTCTCCCGCCACAGAGCCGCGCAAATGACGATCCGAACTGCCCACGACGCCGATGAACAATTCCGCGCAGCCGCCCGAGCACTGCACGCCACCCGATCCGAACTCGCCACCCACCGAGAGGAACTCGACACCACACCAGCCCGGAAATTCCGTACGCGCAACGCCCTGCGAACCCGCATCGACGAACTCATCACCGAACAAGCCAGCCGCGAACGCGAGCACACCCGCTCCCGTGAACACGCACGCCACACCCACAACAACGCCGTCGCCGAAGCCGGTTCGCCCGAGACCTGGCAACGGAAGATCGACACCACCAGCGACGAGGTCGAAGCCGACGCCCGCGAACAGCGACGGCACATCCCCACGCCCGCGGATCAGGATCATGAGGAAGCAATCCGGCAGGCCATCCTCGACGCTGACGGCGAAACCGGCATCGACTCCGCGCCCGACGAACCAGACCCTTGGTCCTCACCCGACATCGACCTCGGGCTATAACTCGTCAGTGCGTTGAACGCAGCGCCCCGCGGTCGAGAATCGCTCCGCCAGCCCAGTGAACGCCATCGGTTCCGCCCGCTGAGCCAGATCGACCGCTAATCGAGATGGGCGGTCAGCAGCGTGAAACAGTCCTCGAATGCCGTCGCCAGAGCCTCCAACGCCGCCTTGCCTTTGACATCGGTAGCCGCCGAGGGACGTCCGATGATGCCACTCTCGGTATAGCCCGCCATGCCCAGAAGGTGCAGGTACGGACGCTCCGGCGCCTCGTGATCGGCTTGGCGGAACGATGCGCGAACCAGCGCGGGTTCGGCGTGCAGCAGGATCGAGGTCTCCAGTTCGCCGCCGTGCATGTCGTCGTGGGAGTTGGTCTCCATTCCTGCGGCCTTGCGAGCCAGGTTCCAGTCGTCACGACCGGGGTAGACCACCACACTTCGGCCGACGGTATTCGCCTCCTGGGCGATGTTGCTCAAGACATAGTTACCGCCGTGGGCGTTGACCAAGACCAGGGCTGTTATTCCGGAACGGGCCAACGATCGCCGGACATCGCCGATGACGGCGATCAAGGTCTCAGGACTCAGACTCACCGTCCCGGGGAATTGCTCGTGCTCATGCGAACAGGACACCGTGATCGGCGGCAAAAGCAGCACCGGATAGCTGTCGGCCAGACGCTGCGCGATCAGGCAGGCGACAAACGGTATCGGTGATGAGCGGCAGATGATCACCGTGCTGCTCGAAACTGCCCACCGGCAGCACCGCGACGCGGGCGTCGGCGGCGGCGACCTCGGTTGAACTGGCAGTGGTCATCCACTCCACTCGGAACTCCTACCGTGGCTGGTTCGTGCACGTCGCGCGGTGCGCAACTGGTGAGCCCCGCGTCGAATCTCCCAAAGTCGTTGTCCGAGAGCCTCGCGCGCCTGACCGATGCTATCGCTCACTGCTGAGCGTGAAGGTCCACGGCATAATTCTCGAACGGAGTTGCCAGGGCCCACAGATGTTGCCGTGCCGCTCTATAGCGGTCCAGAATCGCGACGTCGTTGGTGATCGCGGCCCCGGCCGGCCTGCCGTCACTGTCGACCAGATTGAATGCCAAGAGCCCACTCCCGGTACGGAGATCGGCGGTGAACCGTACACTCGCGACCGATGACCGCCACATCGAAGCGTCCGTTTCCCCCGCTGCAACCTGCTTCCACAGCTGACGCATTCGCCATTCGTGACAACGACTGGGCCGCCTTTCGCCAGTTGGAGCGGGTCGATGATCACTGGACGCTGAAGCGTTGGGCACCAGAACAGTCCGGTTTCTACTGGTATCTCACCTTCGATGATCCGGCATTGGTCGACCTCGTCGGCCGATGCCAGAAGGAACTCGCCGACGACGGCATCGACCCCGTACCTCTTGATGGACTGCATCTGACAATGCTCAGCATCGGCAAGTCCGATGACCTGTCCGATGCGCAACTATCGACCATCGTCGATACCGCACGTCCTCACCTTGCCGAGATATCCCCGTTTGCTCTCGACGTCGGCCCGCTCACCGGGTCTCGCAGTGCACTGCGCTTCTCGGTCACCCCGTGGGATGGCCTCCTCGCACTGCACAGCGCCCTTCGCGACGCCACCGCAGCAGAACGTTCTGGTCCCGAACTCTCGGAAACATCGCAATTCCGCCCCCACGTCGGCATTGGATATATCAACACTCCACAGTCAGCGAGCCGGCTCATCGAAGATATGAAGGCACTGCGTGACTTCCCACCGGTGACCGCGTCGGTGAACGAGGTTCGATTGGTGCAACTGCGGCGCGAGGGCAGATGCTATCGGTGGACCGATCGAGCAGTCGTTCCCCTCGGTACCTAACTCGACGGCGCGGCGAATTCTTGTGCTGTAGCGTTCCATTCGCGCAATGAATCGAGGTAGTCACCGGACGAGCGGGCGGAGAGCGGCCCGATAATGTCACCGAGTTCGTGGGCACGTTGCCACACCGAGCGGATCGGACGATCGCTGGACGCCGCGAGCGCTTCGACACCCAAACTCACCGCTTGGTCGACGTCATGGTGCTCACCGGCCGCCAGCGCTGCGGCCATGTCGATTCGCACCAGCGAGCGACTCCACACGGAATCGGATTCGTTGACCCACTCCTCCACCCGGCTACCGTAGTCGAGGGTGCGGGCGTGATCGCCGACAGACAGGAAGGCGGTCGCCGCATTCGCCATGAGGCGCGCCTCGCTGTAGGGAGCGAAATCCAACGCGGGCGTCAGCGCCACGCCAGTATCGAATCGGGCCGCTGTGGCGGCGGCCGCGTCGATTGCGGCGGCGACGCCATCGCGGTCGCCGACCTTGCCGAGCGCTCGGGCGAGTCCGTTCGAGTACAGACGGATGGACTGCGGTCCGTCTTGTGCCAGATCGAGTCCTTGGTAGGCCGCACGGACGGCGGTTGCGTAATCGTGCTGGTAGTAGGCGCAGAGACTCTCGGTGCCCTTGACCCATGCCTGCAATTGGCTGTCCTCTAGGAGGTCAGCCAGCGCGAAGGCTTCACGGCAGTACATGCGCGCGTGCCCGAATCGCCCACGGTTGACCGCCATATATCCGAGAACGCCGGATAGGCGGGCAGCCACAGCATAGAGGTCTTTGAGCTGCGCGGGGTGGCGGCGCTGTCCGAGCATGACCTCGATCTGTTGCCGCGCCTCGACGACCGCCGGTGCCAACCGCAGCGGTCCCTCGGATTCGTATCGCTCGATGACGTCATCGAGCGTCAGCGAAAAGATGTCGAAGATATCCCTATCGGCGTCCAACTCCGCGACATTGCGCACTCTGGCGGCAATAGCCGACGAGGGCTCGAACGATTCGGTGGTGATGGCAGGGACCGTATTCACCGCGCCGGTCAGTTCGGCCTCGAATCGGGCGCGTTCGGAATCGGTAAGGCGATGCAATGTGGTGTCCATCGCTGCGGCGTATCTTCCTGCCAACTCGATGGTTTCGCGTCGCCCTTCCCATTTTCGCACCGCTGCCACGGTGAAGCCGAGAGTATCCGCGAATTCCAGCTGAGTCAGGCGCAGCGCCGCTGTGCGGAGGGCGCGAACCTCGACGCCTGTCCACTTGGTAACGATCACCGGTGCCGCCCCCGTGTTCGACGTTCGTCTATGTGATCAGCGTAGATGTTCCGTGGTAGCCGTGTGGCTTCAATCGTCGACGGAGCGCGGCCAGAGTTGACGAAACGCCCACTTCGAGGCCGATCCACGAGTCTCGCCACCGGGTTACCTCATCCGATACCTCAACGAGGAGCGCCAGCCATGCAGGCGAACGCAACCGAACCTCTGCCGCTCGACCATCACAACCGCAGCGAACCGCGGACGCAAGTAAGCACTGGAACGAATCATCCCGCCTCTACCAGCGACGACGCGCACACTGCCGAAGGTCTTTTGGATGCCCGGCAACTGTTCCTGGCCGTCGCCGGGCATATGGAAGGCGGCTCCCCGCTGATCGGATGGGCTCGTGAATTGTCCGACCTCCACGCCACACTGCTGACCGCGTCGGTTTCGGCGACCCGCCGTCCCCGGGATTTCGACAGCGCCGCCACTCGCAACCAGATCCATACCCTGATCGGTCGAATCGACGAATGGGCAATTCTCCATCTCCCCCGCCCGACCGCCGCACGTCGCCACACCCACTCTCTGGGCGAAGTGATCAGCCACGTCGCCCACACCTACGCACACGCGCACTCGACGCTGCGCCACAGCAGCAGCGCCGAACACCTCCACGACGCCGCATTGCGCCTGGCGCAGATCCAAGAGGGTTACGCCGACCTCGTCGACGAGATCCGGGCGTTGCGAATCGAGCTGCCCTCGGGGTACCGCGGACCGCAGACACTTTCATGATCTCCGACCGGCTGCGGGCCTGAACAAGTCATCAGCCGACGCCCGCGCATCGAACCATTCCGCGTCGAACGCGCATCCCGCTCGACGCGGATGACAACAGACCATCACGACCTTCTGAAGCGTCGAATCCGACTGTTAGCCAGTCAATTTGATCGACTCCACACGAATTCGGAGCGATCCGAAGAATGAGCTGAGGACACGACATGCCCTACCCCACAGCAACTCTCGAAACTGATCCCCAGTTCGTGGCGGCCTGCGCGACGGAGAGTATCGACCCGGCAACGGCGGCTCTGGCTATCGCCCAGGGCACGATGGTGTTTCTTCGCTCCGAGGCCAGCAGACATATGCGCGACTTTCGAGCGCTGCTCGTCGGCACCGGCACCCGCCGCAAAGTCACCGGCCTGATCGGGCTGGGCCCGCGCGACACCGATCGCCAGGCCATCACCAAGTCGATGTCGGTGATCCTGGCCGCAGGCCCCGACGCGGTCATGGATCTGACCACCAATCCCGAGGGCGTAGCTCTGCGAGCCGATTTGAAGGATATCGTCGGAGTTCCGTTGGGCGCGTGCCTGACCTATGACCTGTTCGCCGACCACCGCAAGAAGTTGACGCGCGCCCAGTTCCTGGAGGGATTCGAACGCGGTCTCGCGCCCGGAGTGGATTTCGTACTCGTCCACGCGGGTATCAACCCGGTTCTCGCCGAGCTGAGCGCGAAGTCGGAGCGAATTATGCCCACCACCTCGCGTGGGGGTGGCCTGATCGCCCGCTACATGCGCAAACATCGGTGCGACAACCCGCTGATCGACTACTTCGACGGCATACTCGACATCTGCCGCCGATACGGCGTCGTCCTGGACCTCGGCGATATCTTCCGGCCCGGCGCAACCGCCGATGCCGGCGATGACATGAAGTGGCGCGAGATCGAACTGCTGGCCGAGCTCCGCAGAATCGGACTGGCCGCCGGGGTGCAGATCCTGTGCGAGGCCGGTGGGCATATCCCGCTGAACTTGATCGGCGAGCTGATCCCGGCCTACAAGCAGGCCCTCGGCGGCGCACCGTTGTGGCTGGCCGGACCAATGGTCGTCGACAACGCCGTCACCCTCGACAGCATCGTCAACACCCTCGGCGTCGCCACCGCCGGACAGTACGGCGGAGACATGTTCGCATCCATCACCCAGGTCGAGCACTACGCCATGCCCACCGCCACCGACACCGCCGAAGCCATCCGCAACGTCCGCGTCGCCATCACCGCCCTCGACATCGCCCGTGAATTTCCCGCCGAACTGGCACGACAGCGCGCACTGAGCGTCGCTCGGCGAGCCAACGCCTGGGACATCCAGCAAACCCACGCTCTTTACCCCGACCTAGCGGGCAACGTCTTCATCCACCACGGACTCCGAGAAGGCGCACCCTGCACCATCTGCGGAACCCTGTGCCCACACATCACCGCCAAGAAAGACCACGAGGAGATACCCGTCCCGGCCACAACACCCGGTCTCGTGCCACTACCCACCCCGACGATTGGACCCACCACATCCGTCGACGACACCGAGGGGTGACGTGGACACCGAAGCACTCGCCGACCGCCTCACCCGTCGCCTCGACAATTCCGCTGGGCTCGCCTACGCCTCCCGCCACGTCGCCTCCGCACTACTCGACCTCGGACAGTGGGTACCGCCCGACGATTGGCTGATCGTGGGTGGCTCGCTGGCCCGCGGTGAACCGACCTTTCTCACCGCGGTGGACGGGAACTCTCAGCTGGTCAGTGACGTCGATTTCCTCTACGTCTACTACGGCGATGCCCCGTCGACCTCGATCGCGGCCTTGCAGCGAGAGGCCGAAAACCATTTCCCAACAGTCGATCTCATGACACTGTCGCTCGGGGACTACCGAACCATTCAGACCTCGCTCGGATTCGACGTCAAGAATCTCGGCCTGGCCCTCACCGAGCACGGACTCCCAGACCACGAGCCGGTGATACTCGATGCCCGCGACGCCTACGAAATCCTGCTGTACTACACCCAGGCATACTTCTGGCTCGGCATCCACAACCAGTGGGGCACCGGCAACACCTCACCGCATTTCCACCTCACGGTGAACCGACTGTGCATGAAGGTGCTACGTGCGACCGCGATGCTCGACGGCGCCTACGCCCACCACGATTTCGCCCCCATGGCACCGCACCTGGCCGAACAGATGCGCACCGAACTCACCTGGCGCCGCCACCCCACAACTCCACCCGCCGATCCCGGGCGATTCTGGACCTACCTCGCCAGCGCCTTCACCCGCTTCGACCACGAATTCGGCAGACAACGACCCGACGCGGTCAACCACACCCGCTACGCCACCACCAGCAGCGGCCGTATCATCGCCCGCCACCACCGAACAGTCCACGAACTCGCGCGCGCCATGACCCGGGCCTGGCTGGCGACGCCAGACCCGGCCGCGTTGACTACGGTGAAGCAGCGCACCTGGCAACGCATCACTGGCTGGACCGGCAGCACCACGCGCCCCAGCCCCGAAGACTACTTCCGCGCCCACCGCCATGACATCCACGACCACCTACTCGCCATGAAAGTGCAGGTCAGATGAAACTCCTGGTCACCGGAGGAGCAGGCTTCGTCGGCGCCACCGTAACCAGACTCCTCCTCGACGCCGGACACGAAGTCGTCGTGGTCGATGATCTGTCCCGCAACAACGACCACCAAATCCCCGAGGCAGCGACCTTCATCCGATCCCGCGTCCACGACATCGCCGATATCCTCACACCCGACGCCGGATTCGAGGCCGTTCTGCACTTCGCCGGACTCATCGCCGCAGGCGAGTCCATGCAGCACCCGGAATGGCATTGGGACAACAACACTCGCGCATCCCTCGCCCTGCTCGACGCCATGCAGATCGCCGGAGTACGCAAGCTCGTGTTCTCCTCCACCGCGGCGGTCTACGGCGAACCCGCCGAACTGCCGCTGGTCGAAACCTCACCGACCAACCCGGTCAACACCTACGGCGACACCAAACTCGCCATCGACCGCGCTATCGCCACCTACACCCGCGCTCACGAACTCGGTGCGATCTCCCTGCGCTACTTCAACGTCGCCGGTGCCCACGACTGCGGCGACGGCACCATGATCGGCGAACGCCACAATCCCGAAACCCATCTGATCCCACTGGCATTGGACGCTGCACTCGGACGCGTCGACAAATTCTCGCTTTTCGGCGACGACTACCCCACCAGCGACGGCACCTGCGTACGCGACTACATCCACATCACCGACCTCGCCCGAGCCCACCTACTCGCCCTCGGCACCATCCACCCCGGCGAACACAAGATCTACAACCTTGGCAACGGCATCGGATTCACTAATCTTCAAGTGATTCAAGCGATCCGAGACGTCACCGGTATCCCCTTCGACATCGAGATCGCCCCCCGACGTCCAGGCGACCCCGCCACCCTGTACGCATCCTCCGACCGCGCCCAACGCGAACTCGGCTGGACACCCCGAATACCCAACATCCACGACATCGTCCGTGACGCATGGCGATTCCACCAACACCCGGAGACTACGGATTCGTCGATGATTCCGGCGGGACAGGGCCAAGTTCACTGACTGAGGTTTTCACCGAACGCCCGCATATCGGCCAGCTGCGCGACCACAAACACCGGATGGGGCTGCTCATCGCCAGCGGCAGCCCGAGTATCAGAGGGAAGGCGGAACACGACCACGATGAAGCACGAATACGAAGCCAAGTTCCTCTCCGTAGATGTCGACGCCTTGCGGCAGAAGTTGACGAACCTCGGTGCAAAGCAGTCGTTCTCGCGAACGCTACTGACGCGCAAATCTTCGAGGACGACTCGCTGGACCACGGTGCGTGGATTCGCCTTCGCAACGAGGGATCTCGCTCCACACTGACCCTCAAGCAGGTGACCGACGCCACCACGATCGACGGCACCACCGAAATCGAAACGACTGTAGGCGACCTCGATGCGATGGTGGAGATCCTGGTCAAGCTGGGCCTGCACGAGGTCAGGTATCAGGAGAACTACCGCGAAGAGTGGCAGTTCGGCGACCTCGTGTTCGACCTCGATACATGGCCCGGCCTGCCGACGTTCCTCGAAATCGAAGGCCCTAGCGAAGACGCTGTGCGCTTGGCGGCTTCACGGTTGGATCTGGACTACAACGAAGCCAGGTTCGGCAGCGTGGACGGAATTTACAAGAGTGAGACCAACCGCGACATCCTCACCGAACCAACGCTCTTGTTCGAGGCCCCGCCGGTAGAACCTTCGCTCGAACACCGCGCCTAGGCACCAAAGAGCCCCGCACCTGGCGGCTACCGCTCGGTGTGGGCTTCTTGGTGGTCGGGAAGTCCGGTCTACCAATCCGCCGCCGTCTCGACGAATGCTGCCCGCGAGGTTTCGACGCAGCGGCCACGCACGCCCAGATCCACGAAGTCATCGCCTCGATAGATCACTGGTCGCGGTTGCACCTGCCCCGCCCGATCGGCGCACGTCGCCACACCCACACCCTCGGCGCCGTCATCAGCCACGTCGCCCACACCTACGCGCAGGCGCAGTGGACGCTGCGCCACGGCGACACCGAACAACTCCGCCACGAGGCCGCGGTGCACTGGGCCGAAGTCCAGCAGAGATACGCCGACCTCATCGCCGAGATCCGGGCGCTACGGATCGAACTTCCCACCGGCTGGCACGGCACACGCCCCATCCTGTAGCTGATTCGACCACGAGGAACAGACCTTGACCGACGACACCCGCGACCGCGGCGACGTGACGCCGACCCGCGAACAGCAGGAATTCGACATCGCCCAGGCACGTGCGCTCATCCTCGCGACTCCCGCGATCGACGAACCCGATGTCATCTCGGCAGTCCTGCGTGCTCTCACCGCGGTGCGCGATCTGTAATCGCCTCACCGATCCTGCCCAGTCCCGATGATGCAACCACCCGGTAGCTGAGCCCGGCACAGGTTATCGTCTTCGACGTGCCTGCAGGCGTGGAGCCGGTTGCTCAGTAACCGCCCGACACGACTTCTGCGAAATGAATGTCGTTCTGCGGCACCGATAGAAGGGATGCCATGAAACTGCTCACCACCGCCATACTCGCGACCACCCTGATCGCCGGGACCAGCGCAGCGACCGCCAACGCCGAAGCGCCGACTGCTGCGATCTCCACCGTGACCACCGTGACCACCGAGGCAGCCGCAGCGCCTGCCGCCATCCTGGTCACCGTTGACGCGACTGGTCGGCCGGTATCGATGTGCATGATGCCCGGGGACACAATGGAACTCCGGGCCGGTATCGGTGCCGCGATCGGTGCCCTCGCCGGACTGCCCATCTTCATCATCGGTGCCATCCCTGCTGCGTTGGTCGGTGCCGGATTCGGAGCTCTTTCATGGTTGATTGCAGATCAGCAGCGGCATCGGATCCCCGGCCCCTGCTGATAGTCCATAGACAGCCTGGGAGCTGACGCAGAGTGATGCAAAACCCGGCATTGGCTGCCGGGTCTTGCATTTCAAGTCATTCTGCGATCCCTTCCAGCCCTCTCACCTGGGCGCACAGGACTGTAGTTCAGGTGGTCTCATTCATCGGTACAGGCTGATCCGGACCCCGGCTCATAGATCCCACAAGCTCGCGATGCCGTGCCTCCTCCACGCCTGGAATCGCATCTCCTGGAGGTGATCCACCTCCAGGAGAGCGTTTCTCAGCACGATGGCATTGGAAGAGTGAGCAACCACCGGCAATGCCGACGCCGCGACCGACGATCCGGACGCAACGCCCACAGTCTCGCAGTAGCACCACTCTCCCGAGTGATGGCCAACATACGAATCCTTTCGAGCGATATGGACCTGACCACCCCATCGAAACCCCGAAAGTGCCATGGAGCCAGGGTTTCGACGGACCGGAATTTCCGTACGGTCCGGAGCAACACATCGCTCCAGGCCGATATGCAGGCGATTTGCGACCATTTCAGGTCACGAACAATACTCGGGCCGTGCCGTCTTCCCTCGTCCGAGCACAGCTACCGAAGGCCCGGCTCGAAAACTTCCGTGAACAACATTTTTCCGGGCCATAACCACAACAAAAGTTCAATTGCCCGACTTCCACCGCTCTGGTAGGAACTTATGTAAGAGGCACCACCAGCCCCACACGCAACACCTCGCGTCCTATCCCGGAAGACACCGAAAGGGGGTCCCGGATGGGCCAGAAACCCCGCAGCCGTTCGTCGACCATCCGCGCGCAGCAGCTAGACGCTCACATGCCCACTCTCGCCACTACCTGCCGCCAGATCAGAGAGCAACTCGGACTCTCCCGTACCAGGGCCTACGACCGCCACCATGTGAGCAACTCGTACCTCGCCGAGATCGAAACAGGTGGCAGTATTCCCAGTTTCGACATCCTCGAGCAGATGATCGAGGGTTACCGCGTCGGACCGCTCATGGCCCGACACATACTCGAGTTACGCACGGCAGCCGTCGGCATCGAGCCAACCGCGATGCTCCGCCGAACCGTCACCACCGACCCGACATTGAGGTTCCACCTGCAAGACCTCGAGCGGCGCGGAGTCCACGCGGCGTTGATCGACCCGATGTGGAACGTCCTGGTCAGCAACGAATCCTTCCGCGCGGTCACTCCAGGACTCGAAGACATCGTCTCGATTCCCGAATGGATGTTCAGCGCACACGCACGTGAGTTGTTCCTGCACTGGCCCAGTCAAGCGGCGCACGCCGCAGCGTCGATCCGTGCCCTGCTCGGCAGATATCGCGACTCCGAACAAGCCCGAATCCTCCTGCGGAATCTGAGCCGCAACGAGGACTTCATGACCTACTGGACCTCCGGCATCACCGTCGCCTACGGCCGCGACATCAGCGATCTGATGCACGCCAACGACCCGATCACCGGAGAACCCGCCTCGTTCAGTCTCACGATATCCAACGCCACCCAAGCCGAGACCGTCCACCTCATCACCCTCATTCGCAGGCCGTTGTCCGGCCCACCGCCTTCGACGTCAGCACCCGAAGAGAACGCGGACACACCGGTCCATGACGCCGACGTCGACGCCGCGGACATCGCCGCGCGCCAACCCATCAGCTCGATGGAGTCGGGCACGAAATCGGCACCGATTCCGGTCGATTCGTCAGATCACCAACCGCTACCGGCGCTTACCCACGAGCCCACCTATCCGGTGATCGTCGGTGCTCAGGCACTGGGCAAATCTCGGCGTTGGTACATGCAGCAACTCCGAACCGGGCGCCTGCCAGGACACAAGGCGGGTCGATCCTGGTTCCTGACCGCCGCTGACATCGCCGCTGCCCTGAACGTCACCGGTCGCGCCGCCGTGGCGGCACCCGGTCGAGCCGCCGGAACCAGCGTCACGTCCGAACGAACCTATCGTGGATCCGGCCGACCGCGAGATCGCCGACGGCCGATTCCACCGCAATCCTCCCGAGGGCCATCCGCGCGCTAGACACATCCGGGCAAGGATGGGTCGCTCTCGAATTTCCATCGGCATGTTCCCCGCCTCACGACCACCGACGGCCCTGGCGACGACTCGATAGACCGCGGCCCGCTTGCCCGCGACTCACCCCTCCGGATCTCCAAGCGCAGATCGGTCCGGCCTGTCGCTGCTGATAGCGGCTCGCGGCTCTCCCGCGCCGCCACCGGCGACCACGAACTCCTTGATCAATTCACCGACTTGGTCACGATGCTCGCGAGCGGCACGGTCGGCCATCGCGTGCGCCGCTGTGATCGCCCGGGAATACTCGACATCCCGGAGTTCGAGCCGAGTCCGGTGCTCGGCACGCTGGGCGTCCATTTGCGCACGCAGCTCGTGATTCTCCGCGACCAATGATTCGTGCTGTTCGCGCACTTGATCACGTTCGCCTTCGGCGCGAGCTTGCGCGGCGCGCGCGATGTCGAGATGGCCGCGCATCTCGGTGAGCACGGTCTCGGCCTCGGCGTAGATCTCGTCCCGGTCCGCTTCGGCGGCAGCGACGAGTGCGGCACTACGCTGCTCGACCTCGCCGAGACGAGTGTCGGCGTCCTCGGCTCTCGTGTGGGCCTCATCAGCGGCGGCCAGGGCAAGTTGTTCGAGTTCCACGGCGTGGCGGTACCGCCGTTGTAGTTCTGCCGACGCCTTCTCGGCATTGTCACGGCGCTGCTCGGCAGCCGCGATCCGCGAGGCCGCGTCGCGCTGGATTTCGGCGATCTCGCGTTCGACGAGGGCGGGGTCGCCGAGGTCGGCCAGGACTTCGGCGGCGTCGCTCACGACGGCACCCAATTCGGCGCGCAGTTGCCCGTAGCGGTCCAGCAGACCGGCCAAGGTCGCGGTGCCATCGGTGATCGGCCGTGGAGAGGGCGGTACCGGCGTCGATCGAGCGCCGCGATCGGTGTCTCTGCGTTTGAGGCGCAAGGCTTTCTGTGCGGTGTGATCGGGGTCGGCGCAGTAGCTTCGGGGCGCGCCGGGTCGGCCCGGAGGCCGGGCAGCGACAGTGGCGGTGCATCCGGGGAACTGGCAGCGCCCCGGCGCGTTGCCGGAGGCAGGGGAAGTGACAGCTTGGAGCATCACGGATTCCGTTCCGATCCATTCCATTTCATTCCGTTTCTGACGAAGGGAATGAAATGGAATGGATCTTCGTCGGGGGTGGCGGTCAGGCAGCCGAAGCGAGCATCTGCGCCCGCACCCGTGGCAGCCGGTTGGCGATGACCAGGGCCGCCGACTCGCTGGCGCGCCGGTCGATATGGCCGTAGCGGCGATCGGTCGTGGTCACCGACTCGTGTCCGGCGTCGCGGGACACCACGAACATCGGCACGCCGTCCTGGAGCTTCCAGGAGATCCCGGTGTGGCGCAGCGTGTACGGAGTCATCCGCTTGCCACGCAGGGTCTTGAGCGCCCGCGGGTAGCGACCGATCAGATCCTCCGGATCCGCGCCGTTCCAGTGGGCCTGCCTGCCGAACGGCCCGAAATCACCGCGAATCAGCGCGTCGTAGCGGTGCAGCGCCGGGATCCATGCCTTCTTGTAGAAGTACACGGCCGTGACCGGCGCCTTCGTCGCGGTGTGGAACAGCAGCTCATCAGGTGCTCGGTCCAGATCGAGTCGTGCCAGCGACTCCAGAGGCACGTTCACCGTCCGTACGCCACGTTTGGACTTCGGCTTACCGAGGATGCGTTTGGTCCCGCTGTCCTTCCACGCCTTCGTGATCCGCACCTGACCGGTATCGGGATCGACATCGCCCACCAGCAGGGCGCCGATCTCACTCGGGCGCGCCATCGACACCAGTCCGAACTCGGCCTGGGCCCGCCAGCGCGGTGCGAGCAGATGCTCGAACAATTCCCATTCCTCGTTGTCGAACACGTCGACCTCCGGGGAATCCACGCGCGGCAGCCGCACCCCCGCGCAGGGGTTGAACGGGATCAGCGGTGCCGGGCGCTGCTCGACGGCCGCGCGCATCCCCGCCGACAGGAATCCGTGCTTGTTCTGGATGGTCTTGGGCGCATTGCCCAACTCCTGCTCGAGCCAGACGATCCACGCGGCGTCGTCGTCCTGGGTGAGCGCCTGCACGGTCATCGTGCCGAAGAACCGCGCGATGTCGTTGTGGATGAATCGCAGATAGCGGTCGCGACTGTCGCTCTGAATGCCGGTGAGCCGTTTCGTGTAGCGGGTCAGCCAGTCGACCAGCGTCACGCCGTCGGTGCCGGTGGGACGACGAGCCGCGAGCACCTTCAGCGCCTCGTCGATGCCGTCTCGTTCGATGACCGCGGCCCACCACTGGGCCTGCTCGACGTCATCGAAGGTCGCCGAGGACTGACGACGCTTGCCCTCGGGATCGTAGTAGTGGAAATACACCTGCCAGGCCACGGTGCCATCGGCACGACGCCTCGAACGGGGGGTGGGCATGGAAGCCTCTCAGTTGTCGATTCGACGTGCTGAGAAGCGCCTGCGATGACAAACTGATGATCGGGGAACAAGCCCGACACTACCGAAATAGTGTCTGACCTGCACTTCCGAAAGTGGAGCCTAGGGGAATCGAACCCCTAACCCCTGCCTTGCAAAGGCAGTGCTCTGCCAATTGAGCTAAGGCCCCGAATTCCCCGAACGGACAGTTCAGCGGGTGGTGACCTCGTGCCACAGATCCGCGTCTTCGCGCTTACGCAGCTTCGTGATTCCCACGAGAACCAGGACCGCGACACCGATCGTGAGAAGAATTTTCATACATCCCACCCTACTGTGATGTTCGGGAGTGGGCCTAGGAGGACTTGAACCTCCGACCTCTTCGTTATCAGCGAAGCGCTCTAACCGCCTGAGCTATAGGCCCGTGTTCCGCTTTACATTGCGTGGTAAAGCATCGCGTTGAGCGTACACAACACTCCCGCCACCAACCAAAACGGCTGGTAGAGGCGCTGAAAGGCTCGGCATCCACTCGATATTCCCCCGTTTCGCGACGTACGTGAGCATCTGATATAGATCAGACTGCACCAGAGTGCATCAGAGCACAGACTGATCTAGATCAGTGATAGTCAGCTGCCGTACGCTGACCGCATGCATCCCGAGCGCGCCGGAATGGCGGCCTATCAGCGAGTAGCCGAGCAGATCAAGCAAGACATCCGCACCGCAAGCCTCGGACCGGGTGAGAAGCTTCTCGGAAACCGCCGGCTCGCCGACTACTTCAACGTATCGCTGGGAACAGTCCAGAAGGCCGTGCACCTGCTCCAGAGCGAAGGCTGGGTTGTCGCAACGCCTGCTGTCGGCGTATTCGTTGCCGACGAGCAGCCCGCAACGTCCGGGGGATCGACAATCGACCAGATCCGCGAGGAGCTTCGCGGGCTCCGGGCCGAAACAGCGAACCTGTCCGCCCGGTTGGAACTACTCGAAGGCGCCCGGGCCACCGGAGCAGCCGGATGACGCGGTCAGTCGTTCGACCGCGCGTCCCGGAAACGACGACGGCCGGAGCCGCCCCATCGGAGCGATACCGGCCGTACGTTCACGTAGAGATCTAGTCCGGATCCGCGAGGGTCACCTGAATACCGCCGACCAGATCGCAGCACTGGTTGTAGATGAAGGTGCCGACAGTGCCGAGCGCGGTGAACAGCACCACATTGATCAAGCCGACGACGCCCGCGTAGCCGAAGACGGTGCCCGCATCGATCAGGCCCGCCGAGCCGCTGTCCTGGGACACCATGTCGGTGAAAGTGTTGTTCAGCCGCTCCCACACGCCCATACCTTCGAGCACGATGTAGAGCAGGCCGACCGCGAGCATCCACACGAAGAACAGCGCCACGCTGATGACCAGCGAGATCTTCAATGTCGACCAGGGGTCGATACGTCGGATCTGCACGGTGGCACGCAACGGTTCGCCGGAGGCGACAGCCGCGGCGACCGCGACCGGTACCGCGGGCGAGTACATCGGCGGGTGACCGTGTCCCTGGGCGCCGGTTTCGTTGGGCGGCAGCGGATGCCGGATTTCTGAGAGATCCGGCATGTCCTTGATGAGTTCCGGCCGCGCGATGCTGCGGGTCGGGCCGTCGATTCCGACGGATTTCACCATCGCGGCTTCTTTGCGGGCCGCCTTGGCGGCGAGATCAGCGGTGGTGCGCGCGTTGGTCGCGCCACCGTTGAGACCGCCAGCCCCACCCGCACCGCCCGCCCCGCTCGGACGGCCGGTAACCGGCGCCTGACCGGGCCGGTACAGGTTGGATTGCGGTTCCCGCTGCGGCAACTGCGACCAGCCGTCCTGGAACGGCGACTGTCCGCCGCTCTGCTGCGCGGCATCCCCGCCCTCGGACGGCTTCGGCGGCTGCCCGCCCTGGTTGTTCATCCGTACCGTGGACTGGTCGAACCCGTCTTTGCCTGGCCCGCCCGACGACGAGCCTGGCCCGCCCGACGACGAGCCGGGGGCGCCCGACGACGGCTCGGGCGCCTTGGGCGCGAATTCGCCCTGCTTGCCGGAATTCTCATGCGGCTGGCCACCTTGGGGTGCGGCGCTCTGCGGTGCCTGACCGGGTTGCCCCGCACCCTGCTGCCCGTTCTCGGCCGAGGAGACCGGCCGTGGGATCGGCCGTGGCGGAATCGGGGACGGTGTGATCCGTTCGGTCACACCGTTCGTGTGCTGCCGCTCGTCATTCGGCTGATTCGGAGTGGTCAATGGGAATCCTTAGATCCGTTCTTTGCCGCCGCTGATGGATTATTGGTTGGGAGAACCGGTGCCGTCATCACCGGCGAGGTCGTCCTCGTCGGCGTTTCGTGCGATCGCAAGCAAGGTATCGCCATCGGCGAGGTTCATCAATCGCACGCCCTTGGTCTGTCGTCCGGCCTTACGAACCTGTCTCGCCGCCGTCCGGATGACGCCACCAACGGAGGTGATCGCATAGAGCTCATCGTCATCATCGACGATGAGCGCACCGACCAGAGTGCCACGCTTGGCGTCGAACTGGATAGTCAGCACGCCTTTACCGCCGCGGCCCTGTGCGGTGTACTCCTCGATCGCGGTCCGCTTGGAATAGCCGCCGGAGGTGGCGACCAGCAGATACGTATCGGGACGAACGACATTGAGCGACAACAGTTCGTCGTCGGCGTTGAACCGCATGCCCTGCACGCCGGAGGTGGCGCGCCCCATCGGACGCAACGCCTCGTCGGTGGCCGCGAAACGGATCGACTGGCCCTGGGCCGAGACCAGCAGCAGGTCGTCATCGGCCGAGCAGAGCACGGCGCCGACCAGTTCGTCCTCGTCGCGCAGGTTGACCGCGACGATGCCGCCGCTGCGGTTGGAGTCGAAATCCGACAGTTTGGATTTCTTCACGAGGCCATTCTTGGTGGCGAGCACCAAATATGGGGCGTCTTCGTAAGACTTGATCCGGATGATCTGCGCGATTCGCTCGTCGGGCTGGAAAGCGAGCAGGTTCGCCACGTGCTGGCCGCGGGCGGTTCGATTGGCTTCGGGCAGCTCGTAGGCCTTGGCGCGGTAGACCCGCCCCTTGTTGGTGAAGAAGAGCAGCCAATCGTGGGTCGAGCTGATGAAGAAGTGCTTGACGATGTCGTCCTGCTTGAGACCCGCGCCCTGCACGCCCTTGCCGCCACGTTTCTGCGAGCGGTAGAGATCGGTCTTGGTGCGTTTGGCGTAGCCGGTCTCGGTGATCGTGACGACCACGTCCTCGCGGGCGATCAGATCCTCGTCGGCGACGTCACCGTCGGCGGCGATGATGCGGGTACGCCGGTCGTCGCCGTATTTATCGACGATTTCGGCGAGTTCGTCGCGGACGATGCCGCGCTGGCGCTCCGGTTTGTCGAGAATGTCCTTCAGATCGGCGATTTCGGCCTCGATCTTGGCCAATTCCTCGACGATCTTCTGCCGCTCCAACGCCGAAAGGCGGCGCAGCTGCATATCGAGGATGGCAGTCGCCTGGATCTCGTCGATCTCGAGCAGCTGCATCAGGCCGGTGCGCGCGGTGTCGGTATTGGCCGAGCGCCGGATGAGCGCGATGACCTCGTCGAGCGCGTCGAGTGCCTTGACCAGGCCGCGCAGAATGTGGGCCCGCTCCTCGGCCTTGCGCAGCAGGTAGCGGGTGCGCCGGATGATGACGTCCAACTGGTGGTCGACGTAGTGCCGGATCATCTGATCCAGGCGCAGCGTGCGCGGCACCCCGTCGACGATCGAGAGCATGTTGGCGCCGAAACTGGTCTGCAGCTGGGTGTGCTTGTAGAGGTTGTTCAGCACCACCTTGGCCACGGCGTCACGTTTGACGGTGACCACGATCCGCATACCCGCGCGGTCGGAGGATTCGTCGTGGATATCGGAGATACCCGCGATCTTGCCGTCCTTCACCTGCTCGGCGATCGAGTTGATGAAGTTGTCGGTGTTGACCTGGTAGGGCAGCTCGGTGATGACGATGGTGGTGCGTCCGCGGGCGTCCTCTTCGATCTCGACGACACCCCGCATACGGATCGAGCCGCGGCCGGTGGTGTAGGCGTCGTGAATACCCTGACCACCGACGATGAGACCGTAGGTCGGGAAGTCGGGGCCCTTGACCCGTTCCATGCACGCCGCGAGGGTGTCTTCCTCGTCGGCTTCGTAGTTCTCCAGCGCCCAGTAGATCGCCTGGGCGAGTTCTCTCAGGTTGTGCGGCGGGATATTGGTCGCCATACCGACCGCGATGCCGTTGGACCCGTTCATCAACAGGTTCGGCACCCGGCTGGGCAGTACCGTCGGCTCCTGCGAACGACCGTCGTAGTTCGGGATGAAATCGACCGTCTCGTGGTCGATCTCGCGCAGCAGCTCCATCGCGAGCGGGGTGAGCCTGCATTCGGTGTACCGCATGGCGGCGGCGCCGTCGTTGCCGCGCGAACCGAAATTGCCCTGACCGTCGACAAGCGGGTAGCGCAGTGACCACGGCTGGGCCATGCGGACCAGGGTGTCGTAGATCGACGCGTCACCGTGCGGGTGGTAGTTACCCATGGTTTCGGCGACCGGGCGCGCGGATTTCACGTAACCGCGGTCGGGCCGGTAGCCGTTGTCGTACATCGCGTAGAGCACGCGGCGATGTACCGGCTTGAGACCGTCGCGGACATTGGGCAGCGCGCGCCCGACGATCACGCTCATCGCGTAATCGATGTAGCTGTTCTGCATTTCGTTCTGGATATCGACCGGCTCGATCCGGTCGCCTGCACCGCCGTTCGGGGGCAGCGTGGTCTCAGTCATGCGGACTCCTTAGATGGCCTGGCGTGAAGGGTTGATCGCAGCGGAAATTCACACCGGCTAAACGTCGAGGAAGCGAACGTCCTTGGCATTGCGGGTGATGAAGCTGCGACGCGCTTCGACGTCCTCGCCCATCAGAACGGAGAACAACTCGTCGGCGGCGGCCGCGTCATCGAGCGTCACCTGACGAAGTACTCGCACCGCGGGATCCATGGTGGTCTCCCACAGCTCCTTGGCGTTCATCTCGCCGAGACCCTTGTAGCGCTGGACGCCATCGTCCTTGTTGATCTTCTTACCCGAGGCGAGGCCCGCCTCGAGCAGGCCGTCGCGCTCACGGTCGGAGTAGGCGAATTCCGGTTCGGAGCGCTGCCACTTGAGCTTGTACAGCGGCGGCTGCGCCAGGTAGACGTGCCCGTGCTCGACCAGCGGCCGCATGAAGCGGAACAGCAGGGTCAGCAGCAGCGTCGAGATGTGCTGTCCGTCCACGTCGGCGTCGGCCATCAGCACGATCTTGTGATAGCGCAGTTTGGCGATGTCGAACTCGTCGTGGATACCGGTGCCGAACGCGGTGATGATCGACTGGACCTCGTTGTTCTTGAGAACCCGGTCGATACGCGCCTTCTCGACATTGATGATCTTGCCGCGCAGCGGGAGGATCGCCTGGTACATCGAATCGCGTCCGGATTTGGCCGAGCCGCCCGCGGAGTCGCCCTCGACGATGTAGATCTCGGACTTGCTCGGATCCTTCGATCGGCAGTCGGCCAGCTTGCCGGGCAGACCGCCCAGATCGGTGGCGGACTTGCGACGAACCAGCTCACGGGCCTTGCGAGCGGCCATCCGCGCCTGTGCCGAAGACACCGCCTTGTTCACGATGGTCTTCGCGTCGGCCGGATTGGCCTCGAACCAGTGGGTGAGATGTTCGTTGCAGGTCTTCTGCACAAACGACTTCACCTCGGTATTGCCCAGTTTGGTCTTGGTCTGGCCCTCGAACTGCGGCTCGCCGACCTTGACGCTCACGATGGCGGCAAGACCCTCGCGAATATCGTCACCGGTGAGGTTGCCGTCCTTGTCCTTGAGCAGCTTCTTGTCCTTGGCGTACTTGTTGACCACCGTCGTGAGCGCCGCGCGGAAACCCTCTTCGTGGGTACCGCCCTCGTGGGTGTTGATGGTGTTGGCGAAGGTGTGCACCGATTCCGAGTAACCGGAGTTCCACTGCATCGCGACCTCGAGCTCATGCCCGGTGCCCTTGCCGGTGAACGCGACGACCGAGTTGTGGATCGCCTGCTTGGTGCGGTTGATGTGCTTGACGAAGTCTTCCAGCCCGCCCGGGTAGTGATAGGTGCGGGTCTTGACCTTCTGCGCGGGCGCGGGCGCCTCGGCATCGGCGTGCTTGGGCGCTTCGGCGGTTTCGCTGACCACCTCGTCGGTGACATCGTTGTCGGAGACGCGCTCGTCGGTGAGCTTGATGGTGAGTCCCTTGTTCAGGAACGCCATCTCCTGCAAGCGCCGAGACACGGTCTCGAAGTTGTAGGTGGTGGTCTCGAATATCTCCGCGTCCGCCCAGAACCGCGTAGTGTTGCCGGTTCTCGTAGTCGGCTCGCCCTTGACCAACTTGCCAGGTTTGGCGCCCTTGTAACTCTGGCTCCAGTGAAACCCGTCGCGGTCGATTTCGAGCTCGACTTGGCTCGACAGCGCGTTGACGACCGAGATACCCACACCGTGCAGACCACCCGAGACCGCATACGAGTCGGAGTCGAACTTGCCGCCCGCGTGCAGTTGCGTCATGACGACCTCGACAGTCGGGATTCCGGACGCGTGCATCGCCACCGGGATCCCACGACCGTCGTCACTCACTTCGACGCCGCCGTCGGCCAGGAGGGTGACCTCGACCTTCGTGGCGTGACCCGCCATCGCCTCGTCGACCGAGTTGTCGACGACTTCCCAGATCAGATGGTGCAGGCCGCGCTCACCGGTGGAGCCGATGTACATACCGGGGCGCTTACGAACCGCCTCGAGCCCTTCCAGGACTGTGATGGAGGAAGCGCCGTAGTCCTGCTTACCCGATGTCGCGTTGGTCGAGCCCGATACGTTGGAGTCCATGGCAGCCACTGGTCGGTAGCTCTCCTTACTTGCTGATCCCCGGCGCGGCGATCGTCACAACACAGGCGCGACCCGAATCCGACTCGATCGAGGAATACGGGTCCACGCGCGTGCTGTGCGGAACGCGCCGAAATTCGCCGCTAGTTACTCCACCATCCTACTGGTAAGCCCGCGCCACAATGCACCTACGACACCCCTGACGGCTCCGTGGCTGCAAGAAATCGACCGGCGACGAGTCCGGTCAGCCGAATCGAGGTTTGATGAACGCCTCCGAGCGCTCAGGCCGCACTCGTCGGAGGCCGGGATGATCGTGTGCGCCGCCGCCTCCGGCGAGGAGTCTCCGAGCGATACAAGCCGACCGATATCGCGACGAAAACTGCGGTCAGCCCGACTGGATCGGCCGGATGCGAAAGCGGTGATGCGACGCGTGTGCGGTCGTACCCGTTCATGGACCGCCGGATGGAAGGCGTTCCACGTGAAACCGGCGAATTCGCCACCGAGTCGCGGATATTCGCCGTAGTTCGAGCGACTACCCATACGTATCGCGGGGACCACGGCCCCTGACATGCCGCTCGCCCTTACGCCAACTCGGCGCGGTCGGACCGGAGATCTTGACCGAGGTCACCACACCCTGGCCGACCGCGGCGTTGATCTTCGCGAGGATCTGGGACTGCAACATGCGCAACTGCGTGGCCCAGGCCGTGGATTCGGCCGCGATACTCAGCACGCCGTCCTTGAGCGTGACCGGGGTGGCATGCGAAGCGATATCCTCGCCGACCACGGCGGGCCAGCGCCCGAAGACCATACCCTCGGCGACCTTGGTCGACCATCCGCGATTCTTCGCGATCGATCCGGCCAGTGTGAACAACAGCTGGGGATCACGTTCATCCGGCCGCGCACCCGACCAGCCGGTGCGCCGCCGCGCCCCGGTCCGCAGTCGCTTGGGCGAGGCCCGGCCCTGCCCTACGGATTTGCCGCTGGCACGGGCGGCGGCACGGGCCTCTTCGAGTGCGCGCCGGGCCAGATCGATGCCGCGCAATTCCGGTTCTCCACCCGGCTGTTCGGCGCCCGTGCCCCGCTCCGACTGCTCGGTCATCGGTACGCTCCGTTCGCCCTACACCGGGTTTGTCCCCAGTTCCGCCTACTTTGTCCCCAGCCGCCGTCCGGTCATCGCGGCCCCGAGAATACGTGGTCGCGGCGCCGCCGAACGCCCGTATCGAACATACATTCGCCATCGTCACCACGTATTCCACCGGATTACGGCGATTACCGAGGCAGTCTCCGGTGTGCTCCGGGTGTTCCGTGGCCATCCCCAGTTATCCACAGCCGCTGGGGATAACTGGGCATAGTTTCGAGTACCGCCGAATCTCGGGGCAACTCTACGGGAGCCGGCCGACATCACAGCGGGCGCGCCACGCCACTTCTGCGGGATGGTTCCGATATCTGGATTCGGTAGTGCCGGGGAGGCTATGGGACTACCAGATGATGGGGGTCGCGGCCGATTTCATCCCCAGATGTGGATAAACCTGGTGATTTCTGTGTATAGATTCGCGCCCGATCGCGATGGGGTCGACGTCGATCACAGCTCAACTTGCCCCGGATTCGGCATCAGCCGCCTCGGTGGCGGCAGACGCGGCGGTAGCGGAAGACGCGGCGGTGCCGGTGGCAGCGCCCCTGGCGGCGGACTCGGACTCGGACTCGGCGGTCCCCGTGGTCGCGGTAGCGGTGGCGTGCACGTCGGCTTCGGCGATATGCGATGTCCGGCGCACCGCGTCGCCGCTCGTCTCGACCCGCATCGGCGTCGCGGCTAGTTCCCTCGGCACGTCCTCGGCGACGGCGGCGGTGATCAACACCTGCTCGGCTCCGACCGCGACCTCCGCCAGCGCGGCACGCCTTCGCCGATCGAGTTCGGCGAACACATCATCGAGCAGGAGCACCGGTTCGGCGCCGGTATCGCGCAGTAGATCGAACGCGCCGAGCCGTAAGGCCAGCGCGAAGGACCACGATTCGCCGTGGCTGGCGAATCCCTTCGCTGGGGCGTCACCGAGTATCAGGTCGAGATCGTCGCGATGGGGCCCGACCAGGCAGACCCCGCGATCGAGTTCCTTGGGCCGCGCGATCCCGAGTTCGCGCAGCACGATGGCCTCCAGCGACGCGATGTCGTCGTGCTGTGGTTCTCGCGCGGGATCGAGCAGTTCGGGCGGCAGATAGGAGCTGCGGTAACCGATTGCGGCCGAGCGGGATTCGGGTGCGATGGCCCGATACGATTGGGCCAGATAGGGATACAAGTCGTGTACGAGACGCAGCCGTTGGGCCAGTAACACCGAGGCATGTTCGGCGAGATGTCCGTCCCACACATCGAGGGTGCTCAAGTCGGATTTCGATCTCGCCTGTCGCCCAGCGGTTTTCAACAGGGCAGAACGCTGCCGAAGCACCCTGTCGTAATCCGCGCGCACACCGGCGAGTCTCGGCAGCCGAGTTGTACACAACTCGTCGAGATAACGGCGGCGCTCCCCCGGATCGCCGCGGACCAGCGCCAGATCTTCCGGCGCGAAGAGCACAGTCTGCAGAATCCCCAAGATTTCCCGCGGCCGGCGCACCGGTGAACGGTTGATCTGCCCCCGGTTGGCCGAACCCTGGTTCAGCTCCAGGTCGATGCGTAGTTCACGCCCGGAGTTGACGACCGTTGCGCCGATACGGGCGCGGGCGGCGCCCATGCGGATCAGAGGTGCGTCGGCGGCGACCCGATGCGAGCCAAGGGTGGCCAGATATCCGACCGCCTCGAGCAGGTTGGTCTTACCGTTGCCATTCGATCCCAAGAAAACCGTTCGGCCTGGGGATAATTCGAGTTCGGCCTGTTCCCAGGAGCGGAAATCACGCAGCGACAGCGCTCGGATGAACATGCGCTACCCTGCCACGCCCGGAGTCCGATCCGGACTCGTCCCGCGCGGAACCCGTTCGTGCACAGGCGCTCAGCCCGGAAGCCGAACCGGCATCAGCAGGTAGATGTACGGACTGGCCAGCGCGGCGAACGCGCCGGAATCGAGTACGTCGGGCTCTTCCTCCCCGGCGGGCAGCAGTACCGCCGGGCGGCTGGGAGTGGTGAATCCGAAGGTGACCCGATCGGCGTGCAGCGCGGAAAGACCGTCTATCAGGTAGCCGGGATTGAATGCGATGGTGAGCGATTCGCCGCGGAAATCGGCCTCGATCCACTCCTCCGCGCGTCCCGCGTCATCGCCGCCCGCCGACAGCAGCAGGCCCTCGGTGGAGAACTCCAGCCGAACCTGCGCGCCGCGCTCGGCGACAAGAGCGACGCGCTTGATGGCGTCGATGAGAACGGACACGGTCAGGGTGGCGATCGACGTGTGCTCCTTGGGGAGCAATTGACGGAACTTGGGGAATTCCGCGTCGAGCAGTCGGGTGGTGGTGCGGCGACCGCCGTTCACGATGCCGAGCAGGCCGTCCGACCCGCTACCTGTGCCGGTGCCGAGCGACAACTGCACCGGGGCGTCGGAGGGACCGAGTGTCTTGGCGGCCTCGGACAACGTGCGCGCGGGAATGAGCACCGAGGTCTCGATATCGCTGTTGTTCGGCTTCCATTCGATGTGGCGCACCGCGAGCCGGAAGCGGTCGGTCGCGGCGAGAACGACCCGCGAACCCTCGATCTCGACACGGATGCCCGTGAGCATCGGCAGGGTGTCATCGCGTCCCGCGGCGACCGCGACCTGGCCGACCGCCTCGGAGAACACGTCGACACCGAGTTCGCCGGTCTGCTGCGGCACCTCGGGCAGTTGTGGATAGTCCTCCACGGGCATGGTCGGGAGCGAGAATTTCGCGCTGCCGCAGGAGATCAGGACCCGGGTGCCGTCCAGCGAGACGTCGACGGGCTTGTTGGACAGCGCCTTGGTGATATCGGCGAGCAGCCTGCCCGAGACCAGCACCTCACCGGGACCGGCCACCTCGGCCGCTACCCGCATCTGCGCGGAAACCTCGTAGTCGAAGCCGGAGACGGTCAACCCGTCTTCGTTGGCGACCAGCAGCACACCGCCGAGCACGGGGACGGGTGGCCTGGACGGCAGACTGCGCGCGACCCAGGCGACGGATTCCGCGAAATCCTCTCGGGCGACCCGAAACTTCATGCCTGCAAGCTCCATCGCCCGAATTTCCTCTCCCAGTTCCGTGATCCGTGTCGGCTCGTCAGCGTGTGGTTCTCGTAAGGGGTGCTGGATCGTCCGCCCTGAAAGTCTGGCACAGGCGACCGACACCAAACCGTACCCGCGTCTGTCGCGAGCACATAGTCCGACCCGCTGTCCGGTCTTCGCGAGCACTATCCCGCTATCCCTCGATCCGGCGATCCGGCGATCCGGCGAAGGACTGCGTTGCTCCTGACTCTCGCGATCGTGAGGTCGGCTCGGATTCTGTTCCTCCTTGCTTCTCGAACGCGAGTGGTTCTCCAGCTGATACGTCCGGACCGACTTTCCACACAGCCTGTTTTCAAGAGAGATCTCTAATGAGAAGAAATGAAGTAGTAGTAGGCGCTGTGGAATCTGTGGACTGAACCCGTATTCGCAGGTGGCAGGGTGTGGCGGCGTGGGGATGACTGTCGGGTGACTCGAGGATGAACACGAGGCGTCTGTGGAGGCACTGAATCTGTCCCACGTTCATCCTCGAGTGCTCCTCGAGTTGTTCCACCAGATTCACCTGGTTGTGCACATATGTGCACCGACCCGTTGACAACTGGTGGATTCCTCGAGGACTCCTCGAGGAATCCACAAGGACAACTTACGAGATCCGCTGGTCAGTGCCTGTGTGTGAATTGTGCTGTGGACGTTGGGGACTACTGGCTGTGAGTCTTGTGCACGAACCCTGTTCCCCCACCTGTGGATGAATCGGTGCACAAACCGGTGGATTCCTCGAGGACTCCACAGGGATTCCTCGAGGAATCCACAACCAACAAAAAAGCACCGCCCCTGGTCAGGGGCGGTGCGGGGGTGTTAGTAAAGCTCAGCGCGAGCGTTGCTTGATTCGGGCTGTTAGTTCTTGCACCTGGTCGTACACCCGACGGCGTTCGGTCATCTCCTTGCGGACCTTTTTCTCGGCGTACATGACCGTCGTGTGGTCGCGGCCGAACGCCTGCCCGATCTTCGGCAGCGATAGATCGGTGAGCTCGCGGCATAGGTACATGGCGATCTGCCGAGCCTGCGCCAGCGGACGGGCCTTACCCGGACCGGTCAGCTCTTCGAGAGTGGTGTTGAAGTACTCCGCGGTCACCGCCATGATCGTGGCCGCGTTGATCTCCAACGCCGCCGTCTCCGGCATCAGGTCGCGCAGCACCACCTCGGCCAGCGGCAGATCGAGCGGTTGTCCGTTCAGGGAGGCGAACGCGGTCACGCGAATGAGCGCACCTTCGAGTTCGCGGATATTGCGTTCGACCCGGCTGGCGATCAGTTCCATGACGTCGTGCGGCACGTCGAGACGGTCCATCCGCGCCTTCTTGCGCAGAATCGCGATACGGGTCTCCAGTTCCGGCGGCTGCACGTCGGTGATCAGGCCCCATTCGAACCTGGTCCGCAGCCGCTCCTCCAATGTCGCCAGTTGCTTGGGCGGACGATCGGAGGAGACGACGATCTGTTTGTTGGCGTTGTGCAGGGTGTTGAAGGTGTGGAAGAACTCCTCCTGGATACCTTCCTTACCCTCGATGAACTGGATGTCATCGACCAGCAGGATGTCGGTTTCGCGGTAGCGACGCTTGAACGCGACCTTGCGATCGTCACGCAGGCTGTTGATGAAGTCGTTGGTGAACTCCTCGGTGGAGACGTATTTCACCCGCATGCCGGGGAAGAGCCGCTGGGCGTAATGGCCCGCCGCGTGCAGCAGATGCGTTTTGCCCAGACCGGAAGCGCCCCAGACGAACAGCGGGTTGTAGGCACGCGCCGGCGCTTCGGCGATGGCGACCGCCGCCGCGTGCGCGAAGCGGTTGGACGCCCCGATGACGAAGGTTTCGAAGGTGTATTTGGCGTTCAGGCTGGCAGAGGAGGACGGCGGTGCGGTCTCCTGGCTCTTGTTGAAATAGGTCGGCCAGGAATTCCGGACACTGACCACCGGTTCGTCGTCGCCGCGCGGCGACGGTTCCGGCTCGCGTACCGATTCGTGGGCCGCGGCGATGGCCGGATCGTCGTCGTGTTCGCGCACCGGGTCACGGCCGGGGATACGCATCGGTCCCGTTTCGGGAGAGAACAGGGATTCCTGGCCAGGCGGCCCCGCGTCACGGCGGGATGGCTGCGCGCCGTCGCGGTGCGCCGGGGCGGGCGCCTCGGGCGTGGGTCCGGCGTAATCGAGTTGGGACGGAACCTGGTAGGTATTCGTCGGGTAATCGTCGACCGGGTACTCCGGCGCGGGCACGTACTCCTGGGCGGGCGAATATTCCGGCGCCTGCGTGTATTCACGGGCTCCCGGATAGTCCGGCGCCGCCGCGAAATCGGCGGGGGCGGCGTAGCGCGGCCCCCCGTAGTCGCCGCGACCTTGGAATTCACCGCCTTGGACGCGGGGAGCCTCCCTGGTGCGCTCGGGTCTGCTGGTCATCCGGGCGTGCCGAGGGTTGGCGGCGGAACGATCAGCTGTCGGTGTGGCCGGTGCGGCGATCCGCACCCCGAGACCTTCCACCTGGGGACCGAGTCGCCTGCCGAGCGAGCGCAGGATCGGTTCACGCAGATCGCGTTCGATAGCCTCCTGGGCCAGCGACGAAGGCACCGACAGCAGGGCGAAACCCTGGGCCACGGTGATCGGCTTGACCAGCTTCAGCCAGGCCTGCTGCGCCCGCGTCACCGCCGGGATCGCCCCGTCGGCCGAACCTGCGGTGAGTTCGGCAATCACCTCGGGCCACACCGTGGCCAGCACGTTCTGCTCGTCGTCCATGCAGTTTCCTCCCCGGAATAGGTCGATAGGAGCAGACGGCCGGGGCACGCGGACATCTACCGTTGACGGTCGATAAGGTGATCCTGCGTAGTTCCGAAGCCGGGTCGGTCGCTGCTCGGTTCCCCCGGTTCCGGGCGGCGGCGCGGGCGCCGTCGGCCCTACGAATATGCCACTCCAGGGGTCTTTCCACACAATTATCCACAGATGTGGACAACTCTGGGGAAATGCGGAACCGGCGTGGATCCGGGCTGTGAAAGGCCTGTACCAGGGGTTCTTCAGCAATCATCTGGCTACGTGAAGGAGCCCTCCCCGTAGCGTACGCATAGGGGTGTGGACGAACTCACCATTGCGGGGGTGAGTGTCGCTTCCCTCGGGGGAACCGCGCAGGTCGGGCTTCCCCACCGAACAGGTGGGCCGAGTTTGACCCCCCGAGAGGCGATAAGTACCCTCGTACAGTCACCCCTTGGTGCGGTGGCGGTTCTGTGCTGGCTCTGTCCACGCGACAGATCGCCGGTGTGGTTCAACGACCATATGGTTCAACGACCGACTGTGCGCCAGGACCGACGCGCGCCGAGGATGACCTACCAAGCGATTCGTCGCGCATACGTATCAATGACAAAGCTTCGGACGCCGAAGGGCGTCCACCAACTCGAGGAGTGTTGACCGTGGCCAAGGGCAAGCGGACGTTCCAGCCGAACAACCGTCGTCGGGCGCGGGTTCACGGCTTCCGCCTCCGGATGCGTACCCGTGCGGGTCGCGCCATCGTTTCGGCGCGTCGCCGTAAGGGCCGCTCCGAACTCACTGCATGATCCTCGCTTTCGGACGCTCGGGTGTTGCCTGAGCCGTATCGGTTGCATCATCGTGCCGACTTCTCCCGGACGGTGCGCCGCGGCCAGCGAGTCGGGAGGCGAGATCTGGTCGTACACGCGCTTGTGCACGGGTACGAAGGAATCGTGGGCGCGAGTGAACGAAACAGCGATCCGGTAGTCACCGGGTCGATGGTTCGCGTTGGCGGACCGAGGTTCGGACTGATTGTCAGCAAGGCGGTGGGCTCCGCGGTGGTACGACACCGGGTGGCCCGCCGCCTGCGTCATATGTGCGCAAAGTTGATCCCGGAACTCACCGGCGAGGCCGATGTCGTGATCAGGGCGCTGCCCGGCGCGGCCACGGCTGATTCCGCCGAACTTCTCCGCCAGATTCGCGGTGCCCTGCGCAAACTCGACGTGTCGCCGCATCCCCCGGAGCGTGCGCGAGGCACACTCGATATCGCTTGCGGATCGGGTGATCGGTCGTGAGTGCAATCGCGACTCCGGGTCGGCTACTGGCGCGTGCGCTGATCTTTCTGATCGAGCTTTACCGGACCTACGTCTCCCCCACGCGGATGCCGGTCTGTCGCTTCACCCCGAGTTGCAGTGAATATGCCGTCACCGCGCTACGCACCCGCGGGCTGTTCATCGGCCTCGGATTGACGGTCGTGCGACTGGCCAAATGCGCGCCCTGGCACCCTGGTGGGTGGGATCCCGTTCCGGAGCGTCGCGCACGTAACCGGGACGAGGCAGTCGCCGACCATGCCGGCTCGGCGCCACACGCTTGTAAAGGATCACCGCGCGCGGTGATCGGCGACACGAACGACGGGAGTGCATAGAGCCGTGCTCGACTTCATTTATTACCCGGTGTCCTGGATCTTGTGGTTCTGGCATCGAGTTTTCGCGGCCATCCCCGGCCTCGGCAAGGACAGTGGCATTGCCTGGGCGCTCGCGGTGGTGTTCCTGGTCTTCACGTTGCGCGTCCTGCTGTACAAACCGTTCGTCAAGCAGGTCCGGACCACCAAGCAGATGCAGGAATTGCAGCCCCAGATCAAGGAGCTGCAGAAGAAATACAAGAACGACCGCCAGAAGATGGCGCTGGAGATGCAGAAGCTCCAGAAGGACCACGGCTTCAACCCGCTGATGGGCTGCCTGCCGGTCCTGGCCCAGGCGCCGGTCTTCATCGGCCTGTTCCATGTGCTGCGCTCGTTCAACCGCACCGGCCACGGATTCGGCCAGCTCGGTATGTCGCCGGAGGAGAATGCCAACACCGCGAACTACGTTTTCAATGCGGCCGACGTCCAGTCCTTCCTGAGCGCCCGTATCTTCGGCGCGCCGATCTCGGCGTTCATCACCACCCCCACCGCGGAACTCCAGGCGTTCGCCGATTATGGCGGCATCCCGTCCAAGCTGACTATCGCGCTCGTCGCGATTCCGCTGATGGTGATCGCCGGTCTGGCGACGCATTTCAACGCGCGCGCATCCGTGGCGCGGCAGACTCCCGAGGCCGCCGCCAACCCGCAGGCCGCGATGATGAACAAACTCGCGCTGTGGGTTTTCCCGCTCGGTGTGCTTGTCGGTGGCCCGTTTCTGCCGATCGCGATCCTGCTCTACTGGGTGTCCAACAACATCTGGACCTACGGTCAGCAGCATCTCGTCTTCGGCCGGATGGCCAAGGAAGAAGACGAGAAAAAGCAGGCCAAGCTCGAGTTGCGGGCGCAGAACGCACCGAAACCGGGCGCCAGGCCGGTCAGCACCAAGAAGAAGTCGGCAGAGTCCGACGCTGTGGTGGAGGACGCCGCGCTCGCCAATGGCACGGCGGCGGAGGCCGGACCATCGTCGAATGGCACCGCGAAGAACGTCAACCGCGGGTCCGGACAGCGCAGGCCGGGTGGTCAGAAGCGCCCGGGCAACCGAGGTCGCGCCAACCAGAAGCGGCGGCGCTGAACGCATGATCGGCCAGGCCCGCGCGGCCCGCTGATTCCTGAGCAACCCCTTGATCGCGTACCACCCGGCGGCGGTCGCCAGGCGTGCGCGACGAGCAGATGAAGGAAATCAAATGACTGTTGAGACCGACGGAGGGGACGCCACAGTGGCGACGACGATGGTGAACGCCGGGACGGAGCCCGACGACGTCGCGAACGACGCCGAGGAAGCTCTGATCGAAGAGGGCGAGATCGCGGGCGACTACCTCGAACAGTTACTCGATGTGCTGGATTTCGACGGTGATATCGATCTCGACGTCGAGGGCGACCGCGCCATCGTGAGCATCGACGGTGGCCGCGATCTGTCGAAGCTGGTCGGCCGTAACGGCGAGGTGCTCGACGCGCTTCAGGAACTGACCCGGCTCGCCGTTCAGCAGACGACCGGTGTCCGTAGTCGGCTGATGTTGGACGTGGCCGGTTGGCGGGCCAAACGCCGCGAGGAATTGAGTGCCCTCGGTACCGCGGCCGCGCAACGGGTTCTGGAATCGGGTTCGGCGGAACCGCTGGCGGCTATGACACCGTTCGAGCGAAAGATCGTGCACGACGCGGTGGCGGCCGTCGATGGGGTCAGCAGTGAGAGCGAAGGCGTGGAGCCGAACCGTCACGTTGTCGTTGTTCCCGCCTAGTTTCGAACGACTCTCGGGTGCGGACGTATTTCGTCACCCTGACGAAATACGATGGATAGGGGCCTCTGGTCTTCGGATCGGAGGCCCTATCCATATCCGGTATCCGCCTCGCTCCCCGGTCGCGGAAGTTCTGTCGCCCGGACGTATACCTGTGACCGACACGAGCTTGGAAGGATGTTTCACGTGGAACGAGATCTCGGTGGAAGCGCCGCAATGCCTGCCGAGCTGGAACCGCCGGCCACCGCCGCCGCGGTCTTCGGTGACCGATTGGATATCGCGCGTCGGTATTGCGTAGCGCTCGCCGGGTCAGGTGTCGAACGTGGACTGATCGGCCCCCGGGAGGTGCCCCGACTCTGGGATCGTCATATTCTCAATTGCGCTGTCATCGGCGAATTGATCCCCGAAGGTGCGAGCGTTGTCGACATCGGCAGCGGTGCCGGGCTGCCCGGAATCCCGCTCGCCATCGCGCGGCCGGACCTACGGATCACCTTGGTAGAGCCCCTCCTCCGCCGCACGGTATTCCTCAGCGAATTCATCGAGTCGGTCGGGCTGGACATCACCGTGGTGCGCGGTCGTGCCGAACAATCCGGTGTGTTGAAAGAAGCGGGCGGCGCGGACGTTGTCACATCCCGCGCCGTGGCGCCGCTCGCCAAACTGGCCCAATGGTCGTTGCCTCTCCTTCGCGACCATGGACGGATGCTTGCCCTGAAAGGTGTGAGCGCCGTCGAAGAATTGGAACGCGACGGTGACGCATTGGCCCGCGCCGGTGCTGGCAATGCGGAAGTACTCCAATGTGGCGTCGGCGTTGCGTCGACCCCCACCCTCGTCATCAGTGCCGTCCGACTGCCCAGAGCCGAACGTCCATCGCACCGCCGCGGGGACGAGGGGTCGGGGCGTCGGATGGGGCTCAGCAAGGGTGCTCGTGGTGATCGGGCCCGCCGCTCGCGGAACTGATCCGGCGGGGCGGGTGTGGTTGACCAACGCTCGCTCTGGGCAATGTTTCCCGTGAAACACGGATCGGCGGGTGCAGTGGTGGTTGATTGCCGATCCTGCGCATATGTCTGCCGGTCCCCGGCTACGCGAACTCGCGACGCATCAGGAGCCGTTGTCTGGTGTTGATGGCGGCCCGGTGGGACGAGTCCGCCGCTCGCGAAATGCGCTCGAGTACCGGGCTGATAACGTCAGCGGTCGATGGCGCATTCGGGTCGGGACTGCGCGGGGTTTGCGGATGAGAGCGGACATGTGCGGATTTGTCATCGGAGACGGCCGTGGGTCGCGCGGATGGAACGCAGTCTCTCGTCTGGCCTCGCAGAATGACGCGAGTGGATGATGTCCTTGCCGCGTACTGCTCCTCCTGGCTCCGTGCACGCCAAGTCAGGTTGATCGACTGCGAATGCTGCTCCGTCCCCATCGGTTGGGTTCGGTTCTGTGCCTCCGGGCTCCGTACGTGCCGGTTCGGCATGCGTCCGATGCGACTGGTTTCACCGGCATGATCCGCTTGCGCCCATCGGGTGTCGTTTCGATGGGCTCTGTGTCGACCGCTTTGTCTGGCTGCGTCGCGATGACTGACGCGCCCGGTGGAGGGGCGATGGGCGCGCTGCGACGGTGGTGCGTGATGATAGGCCAGCGGTGGGTGCGTCGTTACGAGCGGGCGACGATGGGGCTACCGCAGGAGCGGGCCGCTGATCCGTTGTGCCACGTGAATCCGGGTGATGTCACGCCGTCCCGGTGAACATGGACGACTGGTGCCGCAGTCGAGTCGGCGGTGGCGGTGATGATCCGATGCCGTCCCAGTGCTGAATCGCCCTGCCCCTGTCTCTGAACCCGGTTCTGCACCACGGGGTTTCTGTCCCTTTGCTTCTCTGGCAATTGGTTCTGTATCGACCGATCGCGCCCACCCGAGGATGCATCGCCTGTATCGAGGCCAAGATCCACTATCGCGGCGTGCGGCTGGAAGTATTGCGCAAGGACCTCGACTCCGAGACATCGCGACGTATTCACCGCGCGCTTGGCGAGTGGGTCGCCGACTGCGGTATCCGCCGACCGAGTCTTGCCAACCGCCGTATTCATTCGATGCGGACGATCATGTCCACCCGTATCGATCTTCGGGGACTCCCCCGTGTAGTTCGTGATCGACACCGGGATCCGAATCGCTTGCCCTGCCATTGGGTCTTGCCGCTGCGGTGGGGCGTCCAGGTGTGCGATCGCTCGCTCGTTCGGTCTGGAGCGACACTCTCGGCAATTCGTCGTCAACGGTCGGAATGCGTTTTGGAAATCACGCATGCCGACGCGATTCGGCTGTAGCGATTTCGGTCGGGGGCGAGCTACCGAATCGATCCGGCCCGAGGGAGACGAGTGACCGAATAACTCCGGCCGCAGAATTCGTCGCTGTCGAAAATGGACCCTCAGTGGCTCTGTGCACATCGGGCTCGAGCCGGGGTGTAGTCGTTCCGTTCAAAGACCTCGATGTATCCAACTCGACGGCTCTTGCTACCAACCGTGGAGGTCTTCGACGCAGGGCTCCAATCAGATATGCGAACCACCAGAGCCCGAGCTGATATCGTCCGGCACCGGCACCCAAACTGGATGCGGTGCATGGGCGGTCGTGGCTTCGACAACGGCGGGACTAGGAGACCCCACACCGGTCGGCCCAGAAGATGCCGAATTCTCGCCGCTCGCCCATTGATACAACGCCGGATGACAAGTGCCTGCCGCGCGGATCTTCTGGATGAGTCCGGATTCATCGGCCATATGCGGACTCCATGCCGCACACTCCCTCGGTGGCGGTGGCGGTGGCGGTGGCGGTGGCGGTGGCGGTGGCGGTGGCGGTGGCGGTGGCGGTGGCGGTGGCGGTGGCGGTGGCGGTGGCGGTGAACCCGTACGAAACGCTGCTGTTCCAGCAGCCGAGGGGGTTGCGGCAATCCAGAACTGCCACTAGTCACCCCGCGCACGGCCGATCCCGATCCCGGTCCCGGCATCGATCCCTACTACGGACGCCCATCGATCGTGCCCCGGGATACGGTGACAGCGCTCAAACCCATGACTGTTATCACGGTGTCGTCCAGCAAGTTCGACCACGATCGCACCCAGCTGGAGCACCCTTCGCCAATTGCGTCACTGTGATGAAAAGGCGGGGGACTCGGATGCGCGCTCGCTCGTTGCGCCGCAACACCATCGCCCCACATGGCAACGCGACCGCATCCTCGCCCGCGGTGGCACCCGGGGCTCATGACCGATGTTTCATGTGAAACATGGCGAACTTTACTGATTTTCAACGCGGGTTCGGCGTGTCCTATGCGTCTCACCGCGATTCAGCTTTCTTATCGCGCTCGGTGCTGGCAAGCTAGTGAGCGTCGGGCGTCAGCGTGGGTGCCACGGAGGATGTAGGTGTCACAGCGGCGCGGGCTCCGCTCGCTCGGTCGGACTCCTCGGTCCCAGGTCGAGCATCGTGTTTGGATCCGGCACAGCTGTTGAAGACGCGGCGTCGGCTTCTGTCCGTCGCACGCGGTCTGAGTTTCTCGGGTTAGGAGCTGTCTATGTCGAGCGGTCCGGCGAATGTTTCACGGGAAACGACGTCGCGCGTGCCGGGGATGCTGGACTCCAGCAGTCTCGACGCGGAAGCATTCGGAAGCACACCGTTCGGGCACATCTCCCCCAGCGAGACCCCGATCGCAGCCGAGGCCCAGCGCGCGAGTCAGATATTGCATCCAGGAAAGGTGACAGTGCCGAAACCGCACGAGCAACGGATCATCACCATCGCCAATCAGAAGGGTGGCGTTGGGAAGACGACAACGGCTGTCAATTTAGCGGCTGCCCTGGCATACCAGGGGATGACGGTTCTCGTGATCGATCTCGATCCGCAGGGGAATGCCAGCACCGCCCTCGGCATCGACCATCACTCCGGCGTTCCGTCCAGTTACGAACTGCTCATCGGCGAGGTGTCGGTCAGCGACGCCATCCAAACGAGTCCGCACAGCGAGCGCTTGCTGTGCATTCCCGCCACCATCGATTTGGCCGGCGCCGAGATCGAACTGGTGTCGATGGTGGCCAGGGAGGGGCGGCTCAAGGCTGCCATCCAGGAGGCGAATATCGCCGGCTACGACATCGACTACGTCATGATCGACTGTCCGCCCTCGCTCGGTCTGCTGACTGTCAACGCGATGGTCGCGGCGAAGGAGGTGCTGATCCCCATCCAGTGTGAGTACTACGCGCTGGAGGGAGTCGGTCAGCTGCTCCGCAATATCGGGTTGGTGCAGGCGCATCTCAATCCCGATCTTCATGTCTCGACCGTGATTCTCACGATGTACGACGGACGCACCAAATTGGCCGACCAGGTCGCGGAGGAGGTCCGCGGACACTTCGGCGATATCGTTCTGCGATCGGTGATCCCTCGCAGTGTGAAGGTCAGCGAGGCGCCGGGCTATGGAATGACGGTTCTCGATTATGATCCAGGCTCCCGGGGTGCGATGAGCTACCTGGATGCCGGTCGGGAAATGACTCAGCGGGCGACGGCGATGGCCCAACAGATCGCGGACGGCGCGTAACCCATCCGGGTGGCGGTTTTCTGGTGGCGCAAAAAGAAGGGATCGGTAGGCCGATGAGTCAGGCGAAGAAGGGCGGACTGGGGCGCGGTCTGGCGGCGTTGATCCCGACGGGGCCCACGACCGCGCAGGGGCTCGGTAGCGCACCGGGGCTGGGCAGCGCGGCGGCGAATGTCGTTATCGGGCTCGATCCCATTGGCCCGCAACCGGCTTCCGCCTACCTCCATCGTGTCCCCGACCCTTCGGACAGCACCGAGGACGAGACCGAATTGGCCGCGGGCGGCGCGGTCTATCGCGAGATCGCGCCGGACCAGATCGAGCCGAATCCGAAGCAACCCCGCCAGGTTTTCGAAGAAGAGGCGCTGGCCGAGCTAGTTCACTCGATCCGTGAATTCGGCCTGATGCAGCCGATCGTGGTCCGCCGGGTCGAACCGGGTGTGGATCGCTATCAGCTCGTCATGGGTGAGCGGCGGTGGCGTGCCTGCCAGGAAGCGGGGTTGGAGGCCATCCCCGCCATCGTGCGGGAGACGGCCGACGGGTCGATGCTGCGTGACGCGCTGCTGGAGAACATCCACCGGGTCCAGTTGAATCCGTTGGAAGAGGCGGCGGCCTATCAACAGTTGTTGGAGGAGTTCGACGTCACCCACGAGGAGTTGGCGACGCGGATCGGGCGGTCTCGTCCGGTTGTGACGAATATGATCCGCCTGCTGAAGTTGCCGATCCCGGTGCAGCGGCGGGTGGCGGCAGGTGTGCTGTCCGCCGGCCATGCGCGGGCGCTACTCGGGTTGGAGGCAGGTGCCGACGCTCAGGAGGTGCTCGCGGCCCGCATCATTGCCGAGGGGCTTTCGGTGCGAGCGACCGAGGAAGCCGTCACGTTGGCGAATCGGGATCCGGATGCCGCCGCTCCCCCGGTGCCGCGTCGCAAGCCGATTCATATGCCCGGCCTACAGGATGTGGCCGAACGTCTGTCGGAATCTTTCGATACTCGGGTCACCGTGAGCCTGGGTAAACGGAAGGGCAAGATCGTCGTCGAGTTCGGTTCGGTGGAAGATCTCGAGCGCATTGTCTCCCTGATGGAGCAACAACAGCTCGGTATGTGAAGTAGTGAAAAATCAGCCCCGTGTGGCCCGGTACCAGGGGCATGGTGCTAAAACGTCACTGTGACAGCTCCCTGGAAAAGCGCCCCGGTGGCGCGCGCGAGGGCTCCTGACCAACAGCACAGCGATATGGGAATGAGGCGGGTTTTTGTTGATCGCTTATTCTTGCTGGCGAGAAAATAGTGATGCGGCGTGATCGAAGAATCGGATAGCTGGAGGCTGAGCAGAGCGGTGTCGACCAGCGTCACAGCACTTACCCTCGGCGGAGTGGATCAGCTCCCGGCGCACGCCCGGCGCTGTGTGTTCTGGGAGATCGATCCAGCGGTCGCCGAGGACTCCCGCGAGTTCAGCGATCCGGTCTTCGAAAAAGAGGCATGGCTGTCCACCGTCATGTTGGAGTGGGGGTCGTGCGGCCAGCTAGCGAACGTCGACGGCAAAGTCGTGGGATGTGCGCTGTACTCGCCGCCGAGCGTGGTGCCGCGCGCCGCACTCTTCCCCACCTCCCCCGTGAGCCCGGACGCGGTCCTGCTGACGACGCTGTGGTCCGAATATCCCTATCGGGATGGCGATGTGGCCCATCGGCTCGTGCAGGCTGTGGTAGCCGATCTGGTGCGCCGTGGCGTGCGAGCGCTGGAGGCATTCGGTATTCGCAACGATTCGCCCGCCAAGGCCATGTCGGATCGCAGCGTCGGTTCCATGCGGTTGATGGAGCGAATCGGCGCACCGGTCCGGAAATCGCGCTCCGCCGGATGTTCACCCGAGACCTGCATGATCGAGGCCGACTTCCTGGAGGATGTCGGTTTCGAAGTGGTCGCCGCTCACCATCGGTTCCCGCGGCTGCGTTTGGAGCTGAACTCCGATCACGGCTGGAAAGAGGACGTCGAGCGTGCCCTCGACCAGTTGCTTGCCGCAGCCTCACTGAGCGAGGCGACACGCGTCGGTGCGCCCTGACCCACCCTGAGGAGACCAATGCGCCCCTGTCGACACGTGGTCGGCAGGGGCGCACTGTATTCGGGAAGTATCCCTAGACCCGGTCCGCCGCCGCGAGTTCCTCGGCCAGCAGCTCCGCGAAAGTGTATGTGCCGGTGGGCTGGTCGTCCTGGCCGAGCAGGTACAGCCGCTTGACCGAAATCAGTATGGCCTCGGCGATGACGTCGCGCATCCTCGGATTGATGAGCACCGAGGCGTCGTAGTCGTTGGTGAGGTAGCCGATATCGACCTGGACCGTCGGCATCTTGGTGAGTCGCAGCAGATCCCAGGTGCGCGAATGGGTCCGGCAGTCCTGCAGGGAGGTTCGGGCGACCACTTCGCGCTGGATGAACCCGGCCAGTACCTGACCGATCATCGAGACCGAACCGTGCGAATTGCCGAAGTGGAATCCGGCGACGCCATTGGCGAGGGGACTCGGATTGCTCGCGCACCGCAGCGAGATCATCAGATCGGCGTCGAAGGCGTTGGAGGTATCCGCACGCTCGGCATCGGTGGGGTTGGCGCCCCACGGCCGCGAGAGGAAGGTCTCCATACCGGTGGCGGCCATGCGGCCCTCGAGGCGGCTGGCCAGATCCCACAGGATCTCCGACTCGTACACGTCACCGAATTCGGAGGGCACCGCATACCCTTTGTCCGGCCCGCCGAGACCGGGATCGATCACGATCCGCTTACCCGTCAGCTGCGGACCCGCGCGGTGCACGACTTCCTCTTCGGCGATCCGATGTGGATTGCCGCCGGTGACCCTGGAGCCGAGCAGTTCCAGCGACCGCAACGTATCCGGGCCGCAGATGCCGTCGGAGGAGAGTCCGATCTCGCGCTGGAACGCGGTGAGCCCCTCGTGGGTGTGCGGGCCGAAATAGCCGTCGACGCGGTGGACGTAGAACCCGAGATCCTGGAGCCTGCGCTGCAGGGTCGCGACGTCGTCTCCGTAGAGCGGGGCGGAGAGCTGGTAGATCAGCGTTCGCGCGCCGAGACGATAGGACGCCTCCTTGAGTGCCCGATATGTCGCGGGGCCGACCACGCCGTCGACGAGCAGACCACGATGCTGCTGAAATGCGCGGACGGCGGAGTCCAGGTGGTGATCGAAGGAGGCTTCGGTATCTTTCCAGTACTCTCGCGTATCCGATTGGTCGTCGCCGATCGCGTGCGCGTGGAGGAACCCGAGACTTGCCAGGGTGCTCCGAACCTCTGCAACGGCTGGACCTGAATCGCCGTGACGAAGTCGGTGCATGCGTGAGAGCCCTTCCCTTCCGTCAAACCCGGGTACCCACTCATGCGTTGGGATACACCTTCGACCGGAGCCGTGTTCGATCGGCACCGTTCGCGGCCCTGCGTGGTTATGCACGCTACCGCGCCCGGGCCCGTCGTTCACGGCGCGTGGTCGATTGTCTCAGACCTGACCCGGAATCCGACAATTACCGGGGTCCAGGCATCTTACGGCGCGTCGCCGGACGGCGGCGTCCTTTGGAGAATCTATTGCACAACGGCTTTCGCGCCGCAGCGTCAGATGACATCCTCGAGTTCGCGCAACAGGGCGGCTTTGCCCTTCGCTCCGACGATCTGCTTCACCGGCTTTCCACCGGAAAACAGCATCATAGTGGGAAGGGAGAGGATCTGATAATCACGGGCGGTGCCGGGGTTGGCGTCGACGTCGAGTTTTGCCACCGTGAGCTTGTCCGCATGCGTGCCCGCGATCTCCTCCAGCACGGGAGCGACCATCTTGCACGGTCCGCACCACTCGGCCCAGAAATCGACGAGTACCGGCTTCTCGCTGAGCAGGACGTCGTCGGCGAAGGACGCGTCGGTCACGGTGACCGTGTTGGCACTGTCGGCCATGGGAATATCTCCTTGCGGTGGTAGAGCGTGGTGACGAGATCGGTCGGCGGGCCCGGTATTCCGGTCGGGTATGTCAGACGCCCGCGACCGGTCGGCCGGCGTGGTCGAGCGTGTTGGAGGTGATATCGCCCTGCTCGGCCAGCCAGCGCTCCGCGTCGATGGCGGCGCGGCAGCCGGTGCCCGCGGCGGTAATCGCCTGCCGGTAGGTGTGATCGACCAGATCACCCGCGGCGAATACGCCGGGCACATTCGTCGCGGTGGACGGATGCTCCACCTGCACGTAGCCCTCGTCGTCCAATTCGACCTGCCCCTTGACCAATTCGCTGCGCGGGTCGTGTCCGATGGCGACGAACAGACCGGTCGCGGGCAGTTCGGATTCCTCACCCGTGCGGGTATCGCGCAGGGTGAGGCTGGTGACGGCCGTATCGCCGTTGACCTTGGCGACTTCGGCGTTGAGCCGGAACCGGATCTTCTCGTTGGCCTTCGCGCGCTCCAGCATGATGCGTGAGGCGCGGAACTCCTCGCGGCGGTGCACGATGGTCACGGTCGCGGCGAATTTCGTGAGGAAGGTCGCTTCCTCCATCGCCGAGTCACCGCCGCCGACCACCACGATGTCCTGGCCCTTGAAGAAGAAGCCGTCACAGGTGGCGCAAGCACTGACACCGCGGCCGAGCAGTTCCTGCTCCCCCGGTACGCCGAGGTAGCGGGCGGCCGAACCCATGGCGAGGACGATCGCGTATGCCCGGTAGGTCTCGTCACCGACCGTCACGGACTTGATCGGACCGCTGAGATCGATCGCGTCCACGTCCTCGGTGCGGATGTCGGCGCCGAATCGCTTGGCCTGCTCGCGCATCTCGTCCATCAGGTCCGGGCCCATGATTCCTTCGCGGAAGCCCGGGAAGTTCTCGACCTCGGTGGTCGTCATCAGCGCGCCGCCGAATTGGGTGCCCTCGAACAGCAACGGCTGGAGTTCGGCGCGTGCGGCGTAGACCGCTGCCGTGTAGCCGGCGGGTCCGGAGCCGACAATGATGAGGTCGCGAACTGGCGTGCTCATGAGGCCCTTCCGAAAAGAAAGCTAGGGAACATGGGGAATCAACAACAGCGTAAACGGGCTTGTTCCCGCGGTGTCAGCGCTATGGCTGACCCTATTATGCCCAGTGAGCAGGGCGAGGAGCCGACCGTGTGGCCCGCGGTCAGCCGATATCGGTGACGTTCTTCACCTGCGGATCGCCGGTCGTGCAGCCGGGACCGACGACCAGCGCGGTGATTTTCGGCGGATTCGGGCCGCTGAGCAGGATCAGCACCGCGGCACCGCCTCGATAGGTCATATCGGTGGAGCCGAGAACGGCGCGTTCCAGGCCCGCCGCGTGCACGCAGTCGGTCAGGGCGGTACGGCTGCCCAGTGGCCCGCTGACGTCGTTGCGGCCGAGCGCGGCGAGCGCCACCGTGACGATCGGGTCGTCGTCGGGGCTGCCGGCGGTCGCGGTGGGGCCTGCGGTCGGCGCGGACTCGTCGCCGCGCAGGAGCTGTGCGGCCACGCTCCCACCCCCGACGACAGCGACGGCGGCAGCCGCGGCGGCGAGCCACCGCAGCGACATGGTGCGGCGTGGACGCGGGGATATCGGTGACGCGAGGTTCACCGTGTCACCGGTTTCGAAATGTCCCGACGCGGCTTCGGACGCGAGCGGCAGCGTGCGGATGGTCGCGACCCGCTCGGTGGGCCCTTCGCTCAGGTCGAGCTCCTCGAGGAACCGCTCCATCCGCGCCGCCACATCGGCGGGTATGGGGTGCAGTACGCGGTCATCGCGGCCCAACGCGCGCACTCGGTCGCTCACGGCGTCGAGCGCGTTCAGATAGCAGGACGCGTCCGAATCCTCGCGTGCCGCCGACCACAACCGCGCCCCCAGTTCGGGTGCCACATTCCCGGCGTGCAGGTCTGCCAGCAACTCCGCGGAGAACGGAGGCTGCGGTACGGACCGGATCGCCATCGCACCTCCATTGCTTTCTTCCGACATCGTTCTCGTCCGACATCACGCTGTTCGGGGCTGTCACCGATTTCGCCCCACCGAAGGGGAGGCACCGCACTGAATATCGCTTCGTGTTTCGTCACTATTAATGACGCACCTGGACTACTTCCGGTTCCCTGGATCGCGGAGAAATTCCAAATGTTCCTGTAGCCGTTGTCTGGCACGCGCGCACCGGCTTTTGATCGTTCCCTCCGGCACCCCGAGCATCACGGCCGCATCGGCCACGCTATACCCCTCCAGGTCGATCGCGACCAGGGCGGTCCGTTGATCCGGCGGAAGCGCGAACAACGCGCGATCGACGACGAGCGATATTTCCAGCTCGGCGAATTCGTCGCGCTCGTCGGCCGGTTCGGGAATGGTCTCCGGTGACAGCGACACCGCGCGCCGAGTTTTGTTGCGCCGGATGCGGTCCAGGCACGCGTTGACGACGATCGCGTGCAGCCAACTGCGGACCTCCGCCTCCGCCCGGAACGAACCGGCGGTGCGATGGGCCGACAGCAATGCGTCTTGAAGGGAATCCGCCGCGTCCTCGCGCGTGTAGGAGGTGCGCAGCGCCGTCTGCCAGAGATGGTCGTTATGTCTGCGCAATATTTCGGCGAAAGCGTGTCGCTGGCCGCCGACGTGGGCGCGCAGGAGGTCGACATCACTCATGTCGTCGGGCACGAACGAGCGTGCACGGTTCGTGACCGGCCGTGACTTCCCCCCGCGGGAATCCTCGTTCAATTCGGACGACAAACCCATACCCCTCGGACAGCGCTCACGTGGGTGACAGATCTACGACCGTCACCGAAAATTTCGCAGCATCCAGGATCGAGACACCAGATCCCGGGAAGCTCCCCTGCTGTGAGAGCGCGAAGGCATCATACCGGGCGGCACGAATCGGCAGCAACCGACGAGGACGGCCGCGGCACGGGGTCGACACGTGCGGGCGGCGGAGGAAAAAGGGTGTGCGGGTTCTGCTTACGGCGCGTTTCTTACGGCGCGGCGTCGAAACGGAGATCCGAGATAGCCGACTGGAACTGGTTGCCGGAGTTGCCGAGTCCGGTGATCCACACCAGGACGTAGCGGGCGGAAGCCTCGGCGCGGACCGGGATCTCGGTGGCGCCGCCGGTCAATTTGGCCGAGCCGATCAGCTGGGTCTGATCGAGGGTCGGGGTATCCGTAGGCGAGGTGCGGATCTCCACCGTGGTGCCCGCGCTCGGCGAGTTGATCGAGACATTCGTCAACTTCGCCGGGCTCGGGAGCGTCGCCAACAGCCCGACACCCTTCTTGAGGGCCGGGAACTGCTGGAAGTACTGATCGGTACGCCACATGGTGCCCGGATTCTGGTCGAGCACCGCTTGGGCATTGGACCCGTTGTCGGGGGTGCCCTCCGGGGAGAACACCGATACCGCGGTCACCGGAACCGGCACGCCGCCGGTGGACGAATCGTTCGGAATCGCCCCCGGCGCGGGCGCGACCGTGCTGTTGGTGGTGAGGCCGATATTGCGCTGCTCGTTGAGCGGGGCATCCGATGCGCTCGGCGCGAATACGCTGACCATCCACCAGATGATGATGCCGACCACCAGCGCGGCCAGGATGCCGAGCCCGACCATGATCCACATCATCCGCTGCGACCGTTCGCGTTCGGCGGCAAGCAATTCGGGATCGGCCAAGGAGTTGTCGATGGCGTTGGTCGACGCGACCTGGCGCTGGCCGAGACGGAGCACCGGGATGAAATCGGTCTTCTGATCGACGACCGATGCCTGTTCGAGCACATGCTGCACGGTCGCCGCGGTGCGAACGCCCTTGTTCGACTCCAGCGAGCGCACGGCGACCGCGGAAATCTCGAACGGCACCTCCGGACGGATCTGGCGTGGCTCGACGGGGGTGCCGTCGGGACCGAAATCCGCCAGGTGCAACCCACCGACGGTCGCCGCGGTGCCGGCCAGCCCGCCCGTGCGGATCGGCCAGCGGGCCGTGATCAGCGCGTACAGCATCGCGCCGAGTCCGCGGACATCGGATTGGGCGTCCGAATCCGACAACGTGCCGGGGAAGGCGAGTACGGCGTCACCCGAAGCGCTGATCCTGATCCGGTCCGGATGGTCGATAGACAGCGAACCGCCGCCGCGATGGGCCATCTCGGCCGCCGAGGCGAGTGCCCGGATGGCCCGCGCCGCGCCGATCGGCGACGGCACCATCTCGGCCATCTCGCGCAGTGATCTGCCCGGCGTCCACTCGGCGACGACGATGCCGCCGGAACTACCGCGGACTACGTCCAGGACGCGGGCGAGACCGGGCGAATTGATTCGACCGAGCCGCAGCGTGCGCGACAGGATCGCCTGTGGACCGTCGTGACCGGCGTTCTCCGCCGCCTTCTGATCGGCATCGACGAAGGTCAGGGCGACCTCGCGATCGAGTTTGATATCCAACGCCTGCCAGAATCTGAGTCCGCGCGCACCGCCGTGGCCCGCCAGCAGTCGGTAGCGGCCACCCGCCACCGAAGCGCCGGGAATCAGTTTGGGCCCGCGCGGCGCCCGCCGTCCCGCCGGATCCGCGGGTGGCGGCGGAGCCAACTGCGGAATCGGGATCATGCCGGTGTCGTACATCGGATCTCGTGGCGCGGGCCCCTGACTCTCCCTCGACCCCTGATCCGGACCCGGAGGCCCTGAATCACCCGCGCCGTCCGGGGTTCCCGGATTCGACGGGTGTTCTGCGGCGAGCGGGAGATCGGTCGAGAGGCCGCCTGCCGCGGTCACAGAAGAATCGGCGGCTGGGACGCCGCCCACCGCCGCGTCGTCGCTCACCCTTGGTCCTCCTTCGCCCTGATATGTCGAGGTTCCGGCGAATTCGCCACTTGTGCTCTTCTGCCGAACAGGGTACGGGAACTCGCCCTTACCGGTGCTGTCAACGGCATCGGGTCTGATTACGGGCAGCACCATGGTCTGGGTGTCCATATACGGGTCGAATGACGAATACCCATACAGATCCGGCCGACGCAGTACCTGCGTCGCGTACACATCCTCGACCGGGCTGTCCAGATCGAGATCCGGTGCGGGCGGTGTGAAGCCGAGGCGGCGCGACACGGCCACCGTGATCCCGACGATCTCCGGGATGCCGGCCAGGCGCATGAGACCGAAGGCGACCGAGAACATGACGATCGCCGACAGCACCACCCGGATCAGCGAGCCGAATCCGCCCGAGAGCCGGTCGAGACCGAGGATCGCGTTCACGATGAGCATGACCGCGCCGCCCGCGACCGAGGCGAGTACGACGCGCGACACCGTGCGCCCGACATTGGCCATGCGCAGATCGCCGAGACTGCGGTGCAACAGGAAACCGCCGATGATGGCGCCCGCGCTGAAACCGAGACCCGTCGCGACGCCGAGGATGATGACGACCTGGTCGCTGTTGTTGGCCAACGCCGGTGCGAGCGCGGAGAACAGCACCTTGATCGCGGTGATGCCGAGGATGATCCACGTCGGGGTCCACGCCTGTTCCCTGGCGTAGAAAACGCGCAGGTGGATGAGGACCAGGGCGTAGGGAATCAGTGCGAAGGCCGACCAGCTGACCGCGTAGCCGAGTCGTTCGGCATCGCTGGCGAATCGGGCGTAGCCGAACAGCGCCTCGCCCACCTGCGGTCCCGCGAGCGTCAGGAAGGTGACGACCGGGACGAGCGCGATCATGGTCAGCCGGGTCGCGACGGAGAGATCATCGACAACGGCCGGTGTGTCGTCGGCTGCGGCATTGCGGCTGAGCCGGGGCATGATCGCGGTGAGCAGGGTGACGCCGAGGACGCCGTAGGGCAATTGCAGCAGCAGCCATGCGTTCTGGTAGATCGCGGGACCGGCCTCGTCAGCGGTCGAGGAGATGTGGTTGGCGAAAATCGCGCCCATCTGGCTGATGAGCACGTACAGCATGATGGCCGCGCCCATCCTGCCGAACTGCCTGAGCCGGGCGTCGACCCCCCACAGCGGGCGCAGATCGATGCCGTAGCGGCGGATCGCGGGCAGCAGGCTCAGCGCCTGGGTGACGACGCCGAGGGTGATACCGCCGCCGAGCACCAGAAGTTTCGGATCACTCATCTGCACCGGGTCGAGGGTGATCTCGCCCGGGGTGAGCGCGTACAGCGCGAGCACGATCAGGACGACGACGTTGTTCAGCACCGGCGCCCAGGCGCCCGGTTTGAACGCCTGCCTGGTGTTCAGGATCGCCGTGAGCAGCGCGGACATGCCGTAGAAGATGATCGCGGGCAACAGCAGGTAGGTCAGCGCCGTTGTCAACGAGGTGTCGACCTTGCCGTCGGCAGAGACGAAGATATGCGTCGCCAGCACCGGCGCGGACGCCATGGCCAGCAGTGTCGACACGGTGAGGACGACGAATGCCGCCGTCACGAGTCTTCGCACGAACGCGACGCCGCCGTCGGCGTCCTCTTGTTCGGCGCGGACCAGGGTTGGCACCACGATCGCGGTCAGCACCGCGCCGAGGACGAGTTCGGCGATCATATTCGGGATCAGGCTGGCCGAGGTGTAGGCACTGGCGATGGCGGGGCCGAGCGCGGTCAGCAGCAGCAGTTGTTTACCGAAGCCCGTGATGCGGCTGATCAGCGTCGCGAACGCGATCGACCCGGAATCCCGGAGCAGTCGCGCGTTCGCGCTCTCCGCGGAGTTCTCCGTGTCGCGTCTGTCACGCCCCTCGGGCTCGGATTCGGTGACGACCGGCCAGTCGTGGGTACGCGGACGGCTCGGCGCGGCGGGTTCGACCCGCTCGGTCGGAACAGGTCGCCGTCGCTGCGGGGCCGGACTCGGCTGCGGCTGCGGATAGTTCGGCGGCGGCGCGAAGCGCTGTGGTGGGGCCGGATTCTGCGGAGCAGGCCCGCGGCGCACGGGTGGCCCGGGGTTCGGCGCTCCCGCGCTGGGCTGGCCGGGTCTGCCCGTGCCGGGCGGCATCGGGCGCGGCCTGCCCTGTCCGGGCGGCGGGCCGGGCGGGTACTGCCGTTGACCCGGGTGCGGGCCGGAACGCTGCGGCGGCGCGGGCTGGCGGGGAATCGCGCCGGGTTGCGCGGGCATCGGCCCCGACGGCGGCGGTACCCGGCGGTCGGGCGGCGGTGGCGGCATCTGACGTCCGGGTGGCGGCAGAGGACGGCTGACGCGGGGGACGCGCGGCGGCTGACCGCCATAGGGGTCTCTCGGCGTCATGCCAGGATCCTCCCCCGGATCGGCCTGCGGGATCTGTCGTTCCCACGGTGCGGCAGGTGCCCGGCGAGCCGGTGGCCCGTCAGGTCGTTCATCAGATGGGGACCGATGAGCGGACAAGTCATCGTCGCTCATCATGCCTCCTGTACCGCGCCGGACCTCTGCATCAGGCTCACTCGAGGTCCGGCGTTTCGCCGAGTTCCCACCCGTCGAGCTCTCCCTATTGTGCTGCCATCGGGCCCGTGACACACAAACGCAGTTTCCGAACAGTTGTCCTGAATCGTACCGATGTGCCGTTGGGGGCTTCGGTTCACTCGCCGTCACGCTCCCGCATGACCTTCTTACGGGCACGCCGATACCGGCTGACCCGCCGAACCGTCCCGGGGTCGAAGCCCTCGTCGGCGGGGTCGGGCCTGCCACGGAACCTGCGCCACAACCGGCGTCCTGCCAGCACGAACAGCAGTAACCCGGCGCACGCCGTGATGATCGCCAGCGCCTGACCGTAGGCGTTGGAACGCACCGAGACCGACGTGGCTTTGCCGAGCGGAATGCCGTCGGGGGTGGTCAGTGAGATCGGAATCACCAGATTGCGGCTGTCGCTGACCTCGCTCGGAATCTGGAACGAGCGGGTGCCCTTGGGCGGCAGTTGTTGCTCACCGATATCGGTGATGCGCGTCTGCGCCGGCGCCTCGATCCGGAAACGAACGCGGATCGCGACCGGCAGATCGTTGCGCGCGACCAGCAGCAGCGGGCTCTCTTCGGAGGCGAGTGTGTACACGCCGCCGGGCGGAAGCACCGTCACCGCTCGATACGACTCGTCCAACGCCTTCCTGGTCTGATCGAGCCTGCGCTGGGCGAAGGTGTCGGGCGGAGCGCTGTTGCCGGAGCGGCGATCCGAGAGCGAAAGCACCCGGACCAGGTCGTCGCCGAGCGGTGCGAGGTAGGCGCGCGGCGTCGGCTCGGATTCGGGCACCTCGACGAGCGCGTGCATCAATTCGGTGATCCTGGTGGCCTGCTCGCGGACCGGGAGCATGAAACGACCTGGCACGGCGTCCTTGGCGGCCTGGGGCAGATAGTCCAGTTGGTAAGGCTGTGCGTCGGGCTGCTCGGTCAGCAGGTCGGCGAAGGGACGCGCGGTGGCGAGATTGGCCCGCAGCAGGAGTTCGACCTGGCGCAGCAGGGCCCCCGCCTCGTCCCGATTGGCGCCCCACTGCTGCGGCGGCATCAACAGTTGCGACCTCGGCCGACCGGGCTGCGGATTCAGCGCCGTCCACGAGATCGCGCCGAGTGCATCCTGCATGCGCGCGGTGCGGGAATCGTTGGTGACGTCGTAGCGGACCCGGGTCGGCGTGAACGACGGCGTCGGCGGATTCGAGCCGACCGCGGCGAGCGCGGTCGCCGACCAGATGTCGAAGGTGGCCGCGCGCAGCGCCGAATCGGGCGCGGGTCCCGGCGCGGCGGGTGGCGAAGCCGGACCGGCGGATTCGGGCGTGGCCGTTCCCGCGGACTGCGACGCGGTGATCTCTGGGAGGCGGATCAGGGCGGGCGCGGCCGGTTCCGATTCGGTACGGCTGCCGGTCGTCGCCGTCGTTCCGAGGCCGCCGGAGGTGGCCTCGGTCGAATCGTCGCTGCGCGGAGCGCCGACCGGGACCACGGCGGTATCGGCGAGGACCGCCGTATTGAAACCATTGGTGCGCAACAGCATGCCGGCACCGGCATCGATACTGCCGGAATCGGGCAGGCTGACCCCGCGCACCGAACGGGTCGCCAGCAGCGAGTCGACGATATCGGCGGGGGCGTGCAACGCTCGAGCCGACACGGCTGGATCGTTCACCGCGGCCAGCGCGGCAATATCCACCTGTGCGAAAGGAAGCGCCACCGTGCAGACCGAGGACGCCGCCGCGCGCAGCCGGTCCAGCCACGCCTGCGCGGCGTCCGCGCCCGATCCCTCCCGTGTCGCGCCATCGGGATCGGACGGACTCGCCAGCACGCGATAGCCGTTGGTCATGGCCTGCGCGGTGATCAGCAGATCCGGATCGACCGCGACACAGAGCGCCGAGTCGAGGTCGCGCTCCTTGGCCCCGCCGGAGCCGAGGACGGATTCCAGGGCTCCAAGCAACTGCTCGAGCCTGCCGCCCTTTCCGAGCGAGGCCGCGAGATCGTCATCGGTGAGTTCGGCTTTCCCGTTCACCGAACCGGGCACGCCCGCGACCAGACGCGGCCGATCCGCCAGCGGCCAGAGCAGGGTGGTCGCCACGGGAGCGTCGGCGGGCGCGGGATCAGTGGGGCCGCCTTCGGTCGCGGCGGGCAGACCGAGCACGGGCAGCAGGAACCGCGCGTCATCGAGTCTGGCCTGACTGCCGTACGCGGGCTCCCCGTTCACATTGAGCAGCAGCGGATAGACGCCGGGCGCGGTGAGGTCGAGCGAAGGAACGCCAGAGGAGGGGCGCAGCGGAATACTCAGCGCGAACTGTTTGCGCTGACCGGGAGCGAGCCGTTCGGCGACATCCTCGAACGGACCGGCGACGTCGTAGTTGACCTGATCCAAGCGCAGCGCGTACCGCAGATCACTCGGTGTGGTGATGGCCGCCGCGCGCTGGATACGGACGCTCACATCGTCGACCACCCGGTCTCCGATATTGGTGACCGTGCCGGACACGGACAGCAGTGCGTCGCTGGTCGTGGTGACCGCCGACGGTGTCACCGAATCCAGTGACAACTTCAGGAATTTCGGCGTCGCCGGGCTGCTCGAGTCGTTCGGCTGCGCCAGAGCGGTGCTGCCGAGCAGCACGGGCACAGACGTCACCGAACCGAGCAGGATCAGGACCGCCACGATGATCCGGACCAGTCCACGCGTCATCGCTTGCCGGTCTCCATCCGGTCGATCAACCGATTCGCGACCTCGGCCAGTCGCCGTTCGTCGGCGTAGGCAAGCCGGGAATCCAGCTCGCTCAACGGAACCCAGGCGACCTGGGTGACCTCGACATCGGCGTCGGACAACTCGCCGCCGACCGAACGCATGAGATAATGGTGCACGGTCTTGTGTACCCGCCGACCTTCGGTGACGAACCAATAATCGATACTGCCGAGTTCGGCGACGACCACCCCGTTGATGCCCGTCTCTTCGGCCACTTCGCGGATCGCCGTCTGCTCCGGCGTCTCGCCTTCCTCGATATGGCCCTTCGGTAACGACCACAGCAACCGGCCCCGCCGATCGGTCCGCCCGATCAACGCCGCGCTCCGCAGATCGCCGGGACCGTCGAGCCCATCGACGACCAAACCGCCTGCCGAGGTCTCCCGGACAGTGCGCATGCGAGGTTTCGCCGCGTTGGCCGCCGAACTGCGGCGCCGGGGCTGGCGGCGTCGACTGTTCGCTCGATCGGCCGGGGACACCAAGCAATCCTACTGTGCGTCATTGTCGTGCCTCCGGCGCGGCGTGCTCGCGGTGCGCCGATGTCGCGTCGCGGAGCTCGCCCGGAACGGGGGTTCTCCGGGTCGCGGCGGTCGACCGGTCGGAGGCGCTCGGTAAGCTGCCTGTTCGTGGTTTCGCCCAAGTCCCCCGATGACGCAGCGCTGGATCGACGTACCCGATTACTGGCCGCCGCCGCGGTCACGTTGGGAGGGTTGTCCGATGTGCTCACGCCGCTGGGCGCGCTGTTCGCGTCGCGCGGTCATCAGTTGTATCTCGTCGGCGGCAATGTGCGGGACGCCGTGCTCGGGAGGTTGGGTACCGATCTGGATTTCACCACCGACGCCAAGCCGGACGAGGTGCAGGAGATGATGCGCGGCTGGGCCGATCATCTGTGGGACACAGGCGGATTGGCCTTCGGCACGGTGAGTGCGGCGAGGGGCGATCAGCAGTTGGAGATCACCACCTTCCGCAGCGACAACTACGACCGGGTGTCGCGGAATCCGGCGGTGACCTTCGGCGACACGCTCGAGGGTGATCTCGTGCGCCGGGATTTCACCGTCAACGCGATGGCGGTGAAGATCGGCGCGGACGGCGCGCTGGAATTCATCGACCCGCTCGACGGTATCGAAGCGCTGCTCGCCGGTGTCCTCGATACGCCCGCGGCGCCGCAGGACTCGTTCAACGACGATCCGCTGCGCATGTTGCGCGCCGCCAGGTTCGTCTCCCAGCTCGGTTTCGAACTCGCCCCACGGGTCGCGACCGCGATCACCGAGATGGCGGAACAGATCGATCGGATCACCGCCGAGCGGGTTCGCACCGAACTGGACAAGTTGATCGGTGGCGCGCATCCCATCGATGGCATCAATGTGATCTGCGAGACCGGTCTGGCCCAGCGGGTGCTGCCCGAGGTGCCCGCCATGAAACTCGAGATCGATGAGCACCACCAGCACAAGGATGTGTACTGGCATTCGCTGACCGTGCTGAAGCAGGCCATCGACCTCGAAGACGGCGATCCGGATCTGGTGCTGCGCTGGGCGGCGCTGCTGCACGACATCGGCAAGCCCGACACCAAACGTAACGAGCCTGCGGGCGGGGTCAGCTTCCACCACCACGAGGTGGTCGGCGCGAAGATGGTGCGCAAACGGATGCGCGCGCTGAAGTACCCCAAGCAGTTCACCGAAGAGGTCGCGCGACTGGTCTTCCTGCATCTGCGTTTCCACGGGTACGGCAAGGGACAGTGGACCGATTCCGCGGTGCGCCGCTACGTCACCGACGCCGACGAGCTGCTGCCGCGGCTGCACAAACTGGTTCGCGCCGATTGCACCACCCGGAACAAACGCCGCGCCGCCGCCCTGCGCGCCACCTACGACGAACTGGAGGAACGCATCGAGCGCCTGCGTGAGCAGGAGGATCTGGCGAAGGTGCGCCCCGATCTGGATGGCAACGCGATCATGGAACTGCTCGGTCTCGCACCCGGTCCGGAAGTCGGGAAGGCGTGGAGCTACCTGAAGGAGTTGCGTCTCGACCGTGGTCCGCTGAGCAGGGAAGAGGCCGAATCGGCGCTGCTGGAATGGTGGAAGGGACAGTCCTGATCAGAAGATGATCAGGGTGGTGCCCGTCACGATCGCGGACCGGATCTGCGCCAGATCGAAGGAGCCGGTCATTTCGGGCAGTTCGACGCGGAAGCGGACGAGATCGCCCTCGCGGGTGGCGTATGCCACCCGTGCCCGATGGGGCAGCCCGTCCAGCCGCAGGCCCGGCGCGCGGATCAGAGTTCGCGGCACGCGGACGCCGAGCCAGTGCGCCCGACGGATGTCGACGGTGAGCATGTCGTCGGTAATGGACGCGTCGAGGAGCACGGACAGCCTGCGAGTGCGATGCGCGGCCCTGATCAGGCCGCTCTCCTCGACCATCAACTCCCAGTCCAGCGGCTGCTCGTTGAGCCAGCCGACGAGTGCGGCGACGGTGAGTGCGCCTTCGACGTCGACATGGGAGGTCCGGACCTTGGTCGGCACGCCGGGGATCATCCTGACCCCGTGCGAGATCACGGTGACGGCCTCGATCGGATGGGCGTCCCAGCGCATCCGCGACAGCACGGTCTTGCTCTGGAAATGCGCGCCCCGGCGACGTACCTGTAGTACCTGCAGGGTGGCGTGCACATCGTGGCCGAGCAGCGTCGCCGTGACCTCGCGGCCGCCGAACCGGCTCAGAATGCCCTCACTGAGCATGGTCATCAATACGTCGGGCATCAGCGCGGTGACGGTACCCATGCCGAGGTCGGCCAGCGGATCCACCCACGAGGTGGTGACGGTGACCCACTGCTCCAGCCAGGATTGGTCGAACAGACGCTTACCGAGATCGACGGCACGTAACGGCGACCATGACTTCGGATCGAAATACGTGGCCATGATCGGTCCGAGAGTACTCGGCGGCGAATGGTGGCACAGTGGGAATGTGGTCCGAGTCACCGGCGCGCGGGTTCTCGGATCGGCTCGAGCGACTCTCGGAGGATGGATATGCCGCTGGATCTGAACAGTGATCTGGGCGAAGGTTTCGGCGCCTGGACGATGGGCGATGACGCGGCCATGCTCGACATCGTCACCAGCGCCAATATCGCGTGCGGATTCCACGCGGGTGATCCGTCGATCATGCGCCGGACCTGCGGGCTCGCGGTCGAGAAGGGCGTGCGGATCGGCGCCCAGGTCGGCTACCGCGACCCGGCCGGATTCGGGCGGCGCGCGATCGCCATGGATCCCGGCGAGTTGCGCGACGAGACCCTCTACCAGATCGGCAGCCTCGACGCGTTCGCGCGTGCCGCGGGCGACCGCGTGCGCTATGTGAAACCACATGGCGCGCTCTATCATTCGGCGGCCAAGGATCGGGAGTACGCGGACGCGGTGATAGCCGCGCTCGTCGAATACGATCCGAGGCTGGCGCTGCTCGGACCGGCGGGCAGCGCATTGGAGGACGCCGCCGTGGATTTCGGCGTGCGATTCGTCGGCGAGGGCTTCGCCGACCGCGCGTACACCCCCGGCGGCATGCTCGCACCGCGCGGAGTGCCCGGCGCGGTGCTGCCCGAGAACGACGCGGTGGCGCAGGCGGTGTCGCTCGCGCTGACGGGGCGGGTGCGGTCGGTCGACGGCGGCAAGGTGAAGGTGGTGGCGCAGAGTATCTGCGTGCACGGTGATACTCCGGCCGCGGTGGAGATGGTGCGTCGAATTCGCCTGTCGCTCGATGATGCCGGAGTACCGATCGAATCGTTCGCGTGATCGGCGGTAGCTGATGATCGAACCGATGCCTCGCGTCCAACGCGGTTCCGAACGGTGGCGCGCGGTGAGTGGTGACAGTGCCTCGACCGAGGCGGGATTCGACGCGCAGCGGCTGATCCGGCCCGCGGGTGACCGGGCGTTCCTGGTGACGGCCTCGATACCGGGGATCGTCACCGCCCTGCGCGCCCGCGCGATCGTGGGTGTGCGGGATGTGCTGCCCGCGGCGGAAACGGTTCTGGTGACACTCGATTCGGTGGACGACGCCCAGCGGGTCCGCGACGAACTGGAGACGCTGCTGCGTCGCGTCCACTCCGGGCCCGGAGGTGATGTCCGTGGAACAGCCCGGGCGGGCGAGTCTTTCGAGTCCGCTGGGGAGCCCGTACTCATCGAGGTCCACTACGACGGCGCGGATCTGGCCGAGGTGGCACGCCTGCTGGACATGAGCGTCTCGCAGGTGGTCGCCGCCCATACGGGGACGGTCTGGCACTGCGGATTCATCGGTTTCGCACCGGGTTTCGGCTATCTGGAATCGCCGGACGGACGCCTGAACGTGCCGCGCCGGGAACAGGCTCGCACCGTCATCCCGGCGGGTGCGGTCGCACTCGCCGGCGGCTATTCGGCGGTGTATCCGCGGGGAACGCCCGGTGGTTGGCGACTCATCGGTCACACCGAGGCGCCCCTGTGGGATATCGATCGCGATCCGCCCGCGCTGATTCGGGCCGGTACCGCGGTGCGCTTCATCGAGGTGGCGCGGTGATCGTCATCGAACGGGTCGGCCCGCTCGCCACCATCCAGGATCTCGGCAGGCCGGGCTGGTTCGATTCCGGCGTCGGCCTTTCCGGGGCCGCCGATCGCGGTTCGTGTGCTCTCGCCAATCGACTCGTGGGCAATCCCGAGGGCGCCGCGCTCATTGAGGTGCTGGTCGGCGGCGTGCGGTTGCGCGTGGACCGGCACCACACACTTGCGGTGACCGGCGCCCCAGCCCCCGCTGCCGTCGACGGCGTCCCGGTCGGACGCGCCAGTGTGCTCGAACTCGACGCGGGACAGACCCTCGGGCTCGGCCTGGCGCAGCGGGGTCTGCGCAGCTATATCGCGGTGCGCGGTGGTATCGATGTCGCGCCGGTACTCGGCTCGCGCAGTCTCGACACGATGTCGGGTATCGGCCCGCCGCCGCTGCGTCCCGGTGATCGACTGCCCGTCGGCCCCGCGCCGCCTACCTTCCCGATCGTCGACCTCGCCCCCGTCGCCGAGCTCTCGGCAGACGCCGTCACCGCGCGCGTCATGCTCGGCCCCCGCGACGACTGGTTCACCGATCCGGGCGCGCTCTTCGAGGGAGAGTGGTCGGTCTCCCCCGATGCCGACCGTGTCGGCGCCCGATTGGATCGCCGGACCGGACCGCCGCTGCGTCGCCGTATTCGCGACGAATTGCGCACGGAGGGTATGGCACTCGGCTCGATCCAGGTGCCGCCCAGCGGCAGGCCGGTGATCTTCCTCGCCGATCATCCGATCACCGGCGGCTATCCGGTGATCGCGGTCGTGATCGATGCCGACGTCGATCTGGTGGCGCAGGCACGTCCGGGGCAGCCGGTGCGTTTCCGGCGGGCCGCTCGATAGAACCGAACGGCTACCGACCGCTCATCGCGGCGAATCCAGCTTCGCCCGCATGAGATACACGTTGTAGCTGTCCCACGCCGACATCGTGAAATACAGATCGGTATCGGTCGACCACGGATGGATGAAGCCGCCGTATGCCTTCGGGTAGTCGGCGGTGGCGACCACCGGTACGGAATCCGTCCAGATGCCCTGCGGCGTAGCGGAATGCCGCAGCACGATCGAACCCTTGGCGGAGTCGAGGTACATCATCTGCCAGCGGTCGGCTGTCGGGTCGTAACGAACCGAGAGCTCGCTCGCCACGCCCTGGAACAGCGGCGTCGCCTGATTCTCCGCCGCGGGCGCCCAGGTGCCGTCCACCCAGTACTGGTAGGCGGATTTGTTCAGCACCTCGTCTTTGTCCACCCGTGCCAGCGCGGTGACTCCGATCCGGCCGTTGGGCGTGCCGAACATGTAGACGTACTCGCCCTTGGGAACCATCGCGCCGACCTGGAAGCGGCCCAATCCGAAAAGGTTGTCCCACCTGGCGTGCTGATCCTTGGTCCAGGTGTTTCCGCCGTCGTCGGAGTAGGCGATGCCGCCGTAGTTCGTCGACCACATGCCGGGGATGCGGCTCCAGTGGTTGACCGACATATAGCTCAGGTACTGCCTTTTCCCGAGGGCGAAGCCCGAGGTCGGGATGACCGTGGTCTCCCAGTTCTTGATCTTGCGGCTGGACAGGAATTCCGCGGCGTGGCAGCGACTGTCCTGCACCATGGTGTCGAGGGTGAGTCCGTCGGAGAGGTCCCGGTCGGTGCTGAAGCCGAGCACATTGCTGCGCCAGTCGGGTCCGCCCGCGCCGCCGAACTCCCAGCCTTCGCCGAAGGTGTCACCGAACACGACGGCCACCTTGCCCGGTTCGGTCTCCCACATCAGTCCGAGATCGGTGCCGTCCACCTGCCAGCGCATATCGGTGCGGTTCTCGGATCCGTGCCCGGTCACCTGGCCGACGAATTCCATGGAGCCGAGCCGGGGTACGGCAACGGGTTCGGATACCGGACCGGGTTCGATCGGATGCACGACGCGCGGGGGCGCGGGTTGCGGCGGGTCGCTCTCGCCGCCTGGCACCGGAATCGGAATGGGTTCGATCTCCGGGCGGATCTGGATGCGCGGCAGCGAGAACGTGGCGGACCCCGAGCTCGAACCCGAGCCGGAACCGGAGTTCGAGCCTGTGCCGGAACCCGATCCCGATCCCGAGTTCGAGCCCGTGCCGGAACCCGAGCCGGAACCGGAACCGGAACCGGTGTCGGGCGGTGTCGCCTCGGACTTCGGCGACTGTTCGGTCTCGACCTGCTTCGGCGTATCCCTGACATCCGGACACGGGTTGCGGCAGGGATCCTCCGGCAGCGGTGCGGGATCGATCCGGGTGTTGTCCTGCGGCGGGTCGGGCACCGGCACCGGGGTCAACTCGGGGACGGGAACCGGGATATCGATCTGCGGTGGAATCCGGATCGGCGGGGCGGGCGGCAGACTCGGATCGGATTCGCGTGCCAGCGGGTCGAATCCGATCTCGCCGCAGACGTTCGTAGGCGGCGGCGCCCATGGTGCGGGAGCGGCCTGCGCGACAGGCCCGGGCAGGGATAGCGCTGCGAGGAGTGCGACGCTCGAGAGTGCCTGCCTATCCAGCTTTCCCGGCAGCAAGCCCATGACTGTCGACTCCTTGTTGATTCGTCCTGCGGGAAGATCAACTTACCGGATCGTCCCACCTCGAGCCGGGTGCTCGGCTCGAGGCCGCGACGAAATCGTGGCGGAACCGGATGCGATCGGCTCGCGTCCAAGAAGGTATGAACGAGATCGAGTACGTGTTCGGCACGGGCGATGGCACGGTGCACGTCTGGGCATCCGAGGCGGATCTGGATCTGGCGGATACCGGTACGACCGATGCGGTCCAATTGGATTTCGACGGCGACGGTCTCGCCGACGACGCCCTGTGGGATGCCACCGGAGCGGGCGTAGCCGATATCGCCGCTCTCGATCTGGACGACGACGGTGTACTCGACCATTTCTATACCGATCCCACCGGACTCGGCACCTGGGAGCACCGGATCACCGGCGCCGCCGCCGACGCTGCCGCAGAGCCCCTTGGCTGGATCGTGCGCACGGGTCCGTTTCCGGACACGAGTCCCGAATCGAACAACATGGTCGCCGAGGGTATTACCGAGGTGCTCGCGGAATACCCTTTGGCACAGCCCGATACCGCGGGAAGGGATGCCGACGACCTGCTCGAGCACACCGGGGTCACCGTCACGGACAGGCGCGGCCGAATACTCGAGGGGGATACCGAGCCCGGCGCGGAACCCGCTGGAAGTGCCGATCCCGATATCCCTTTCGGCCGCTAACCGAGGGCGCTGAGTTTCCGCCGATCCTGGGCCGGGCCCCGACGCAATACGAGCAGGACGGCCGCGATACCGCAGCAGTAGATAACGGCCCCGGCGATGACGAGCGGAAGGGAACGGCCGTCGGGCGGGATGATCAGCGCGGCCGTCGCGATCGCCAGGACGAAGGCGATATTGAAAACCGTGTCCTGGAGTGCGAATACCTGTCCGCGCCTGGCGTCATCGATATCGATCTGCATGGTGGCGTCACCGGTCAGTTTGATCGTCTGGCCGGCCAGTCCGAAGAAGAACGCACCGAGCAGGAGCAATTCGTGCGCCCGCTGGAGGGCGGCCCCCGCATCGGCCACCGCGATCGGGGTCACCAGCGTCACCTGCACGACCGCCGCCGTGCACAGACCCGCGATTACCGTGCGCGGACGTCCCCACCGTGGAATCAGCAGGGGCGCGACCGCGGCGGCGACCAGCATGCCCGTCGCGGTCGCGGCGATGGCGACGCCGAAACCGACCAGCCCGGACCCGAGCCCCGAACCGCCGGTCCGCGGCTGGCGCAACACGAGCACCATGAGCAGAGTGTTGCCGCCGAAGACGATCCGGTGGGTGCCGATGCCGATCATCGCGGTGGTCACCTGCGCGGACTGCCACACGGCCCGCGCACCGGTGCGAAGTCCGGTCGCGATCGCGTGGATCGCGCTCGATCCCGCGCTCGTTCCCGGCGCCGGACCCAGTACCCGAGGGCGGAATCGGAGCGCGATCACGGCGCTGGCGATCGACCCGGCGCCGCTGGCCGCCACCGCGACCGCCGACCCGGTATCACCCGCGCCGACCAGTCCGATGATCGCCACCGCCATCGCGGCGCCGAGACCGGCGCACGCCGAGGCCACCGTGGCGAGTACGGAATTCATCGGCACGAGCCACTGCTGCGCGAGAACTCTCGGCAGTGCCGCCGATACCCCGGCCATCACGAACCGGCTGACCCCGACGACCGCGAGAGCCAGAAGTAACAGTGGCGTCTCCCCGATGCCGGCCAGCAGTCCGAGGGTGACCACCCCGATCAGCACGGCGCGCGACGCATTGGCGACGAGCAGCACATTGCGCCGGTCCCATCGGTCGAGCAGTGCGCCCGCGTACGGCCCGATCAGCGAGTACGGCAACAGCAGGACGGCGAAACCCGCCGCGATGGCCAGTGGATCGGTTTCGCGCTCAGGATTGAACAGGATCGCGCCCGACAGCGCGGCCTGGAACATTCCGTCGCCGAACTGCCCGGCGAAGCGCACGACCGCGAGCCGCAGGACGGCCGGGTGGTCCCGCAGCGCCGCCCGCCACGCCGCCCGGCGCGGGCCCGGTGGCTCGCCGGCCGGTAGCGAGCCTTCGGGGCGAGCAGTGGACACACCGCCGATTGTCCCCTGCCGCTCGCCGCGTTCGCTCACGCGGGATGCGGCGAATCGAGCGTACGGACCAAGGCGCTGATGGTTTGCCGCATATCGGGCGCCATCGGCAGTCTGTCCAGCGCGGAGGCGTCGATCCAGGCGAAGGCGTCGTGTTCGCCCGGCGCGACCGCGACGTCGCCGGGGTAGGCCTCCACGACGAAGCTGAATTTGCGTACCTTGGCCTTGGTGCGGGTCGCGTAGTCGATGGCGCCGAGGAATTCGGTGATGTCGCGCACCCGTAGTCCGGTTTCCTCGAAAAGTTCGCGGGCCACGCACTCGGCGAAGGTCTCCCCGGATTCCACTCCACCGCCTGGCAGTTCGTACATCCCGCCGTGGTAGTCGTTCGGCACGCGGCGGACTACCAGAAGTTTGCCGTGGCGGAACACGGCGACACCGACGACGAAATCGCCGATGCCGTCAGCGCGCGCGGCGGCGCGGAGTTCCTGCTCGATGCCGGTGAGTTGCTCGGATCGCATCTGGCTGTCACCTCCGGTTACGTTGTGCCGCATCACCTTACGAATCCGGCTTCGTCATGTTCGGAGTCTTGTTCGCGGTACCCTACTTGGTCGCGCCCCGGGTCGACCTACCGGTTGGTACTCCTCGCCTTCCGTTCACCCGCTGGTCGCTCGCGTAAAATGCCGAGTGCAGGACAATTTACTAGGAATTCGGAATACCGCGTCGGATGTGCTCCTACCCTGAAAGGTGATCGGTGCACGGTCCCGAGAGGAGGACCATGATGTCCACACTCACGACACCACACATCGATATCCATCGCGGCGGCGACCGTATGAAGACTCGCGTCTCCTGGCTGGATTCGAAGCACTCGTTCTCCTTCGGCGAGCACTACGACCCAGAGAACACCCATCACGGCCTCTTGCTCGTGAATAACGACGATGTCGTATTGCCAGGTCAGGGCTTCGACACCCATCCGCACCGGGATATGGAGATCGTGACCTGGGTGCTGGACGGCAGCCTCGTGCACCAGGATTCACTCGGCCACAGCGGTGTCATCTATCCCGGACTCGCCCAGCGGATGAGCGCGGGCGCCGGGATTCTGCATTCGGAGAGGAACGACTCGTGGCGGCTCGACGGTTCGGTCGAGCACGACGATCCCGTGCATTTCGTCCAGATGTGGGTGGTACCGGACGAGCCCGGTCTCGATCCCGGATATCAGCAGCTCGAGATCGATGACGAGCTGGCCTCCGGCGCATTGGTGACGGTGGCCTCCGGCCTGCCGCGTTATCGCGATCGCACCGCCATCGCCATCGCCAGCAGCCACTCCGCGTTGCATGTCGCGCGCATGTCCGGTGACGAGGACCGGGCCGTCGACCTGCCGGACGCGCCGTACACGCACGTCTTCGTGGCTCGCGGTGAGGTCGAGATGGAAGGCGTCGGCACGCTCTACGAAGGGGACGCGGTACGCCTGACGCGAACCGGCGGACAGCGTGTCACGGCGAACCGCCCGGCCGAGATCCTGGTGTGGGAGATGCACGCGCGCCTCGGGGGGGCCTGACTCGGCGGGGCCCGGCGCGGGCAGGGCACGGCGACGACGCCGCGCCGCGACCTATTGCACGGTTTGTCCGATTAACATCCCGACCCAGGGAGCGCGATCAGTAGGCAGTGAGCCGCGCGAGCGCGCCCGACCGGACCCCGAGGAACCGGTAGCGCCCCGCGGCGCTGACTGAGAGGAAGTCCATGTCGCAATATCCGCCACCTGGTCAATATCCCCCCGGCCAATACCCGCCGCCCCCGTCCGGTCAGTATCCGCCGCCGGGCGGCCAGTACTGGCAGGAATCGCCCAAGGGCAAAGGTATTGCGGTCACCGCTCTCGTTCTCGGCATACTCGCGATCTTCGGCCTGCTCGTGGTGGTCGGCGGTTTCCTTTTCGGTGTCTTCGCGGTGATCTTCGGCATCATCGCGCTGGTCAAGGTGCGTCGCGGCACCGGTGGCGGTACCGGATTCGCGGCGACCGGCATCGTTCTCGGCGTCATCGCGCTCATCGCGGCGACGGTGATCTCGATCGTCGGGTGGAGCCTGTTCGTCAATTCCGGCGGCAAGGATTTCCTCGACTGCGTCAACAAGGCGGGTAACGACCAGTCCAAGATCGATGACTGCGAGCGGGAGTGGAATCAGAATATCGAGGACAAGTTCAGCATCACGCTCACTCCGCGGCCGACACCTTAGCCGCGGGCGCTGCGCAGGCTCTGGTCGCGGCCACCACCTCGGCGAGTCCAGGGCGGTAGTCGCGCTGAGGTGCGGCGACCCAGCACCGGTAGCCCCCGTGCTCGTCCGAGGGTGAGGGCAGCACGATCCGGCTGCCCGGCTGCGCGACCGAGGCGCAGACCCGGAACAGATCCGAGAACAGGGCGATATCCAGGTAGGAGTTATCGGTCGGGCCGGTGAGGAAGGTCCACCGACCCGAACGCGGATGCGCGATGATCGGTCCGAGCGGCCCGCGTGCGCCGATCAGATCGCGGACGTGCTCGCCGAGCGAGGCGGGCATGACGACCGCGCCGACCGCGCCGACTTCCAGCATGATGCGCCCGAGTGAGGCGTCGACCACGCCGTATAGCCGGTGCTCCTTGCGGTACCTGCGGCAGCGGGCGAACGCGTCCTGGATCGCGGTGTACTCCTCGGCGACCGCACGCGGCGGCCGGACAGGTGTGACCGTGCTGGATGGTCGATCGCTGAGCTCAGTCATATCAAACCTCGTCTCGAATCGAACGTGACGGGTGAATCGGCCGCTACCTCGAGACAGTAGCCGTGTGCAACTGGATTGACAATAGTCACACGCGGGTGGATCGACAGCGCGTAGCATCGCTGGTCATGGCACCCGTCTCGCCTACTGTCGCGCGCTGGGAGTTGGTGCTCCGGCTGCGTGAACTGCGCGAACAGCGCGGATTCGATTCCGCGACATTCGCCAAGCAGGTCGGATTCACCGCGGCGAACTGGTCGCACGTGGAGAAGGGCCGCCGCATGCTCACCACCAATACGATCGGTCCGGTACTCGAAATGCTCGAGGTCGACGCCGAAGAACGCGAGGAATTGCTGGCGCTGCTGGCTTCCAGCAAACAGCGCGGCTGGTGGGCGAAATCCTCGGCGCTGATCGGCCCGGAACTGCAACGGCTCTACGGCATGGAGTACGGAGCGCAGAGCATCCGCAGCTACGACAGCCTGATCGTGCCCGGCCTGTTGCAGACCGAGGACTACGCGCGGGCGCTCATCAGCGCCGACGTCATGATCAGGCCGGTGCAGGTGGAACAGTTGGTGGCGATCCGGATGCGCAGGCAGGAGCGGCTGCGCGGACCGGAACGCGTGGAGTTGACGGCGGTCATCGGCGAAGGCACCCTGTTGCAGCAGACCGGTGGCCCGAAGGTGCTGCGTGGTCAACTCGAACATCTCGCCGCGTTGAGCGAGGAATCGGACAGTATCGCGATCAGGGTCATCCCGTTCACCGCGACCGCGGGGGCGATCCTCGGCGGGGCGAGCTTCCATTTGCTCGACTTTGCCGGTGAACAGCTGCCCACCTTCGGGTGGGCGGAGAGCGCGGTATTCGGTGGTGTGGTCGACGACCCGGGTCTCGTGCGTGACCTGGCCTTCGCCTATGTGCGGGCCAGGGAGCAGTCGCTGAGTCGCACGGATTCATTGGCGCTGATCAGGTCGTACTCACGAGTGTAAAATGCGCCCCATGGCAACCACCGCTACGTTCCGGTCGGTTTGTACTACCGACTGGTTCACGTCGACAAGGTCTAACAACGGCAACCAGTGTGTCGAGGTTCGTTTCGTCGGTGATGCGGTGTTGGTCCGTGACAGCAAGTACCGCCGCGATCCGGCCAACCTCCTAGCCGAGGAGCCGATCATCACCGTCACCGCGAACGAATGGACCTCGTTCCTGACCCTGCTCGCCACCGGAGGATCGGCCGATCGGTTGATCACCCGGACCGCTTCGGACGGCACCACTTCGCTGTGTCACGGCGATATCACCCTCACCTACACACCCGAGGAATGGGACGCCTTCATCGCGGGCGTCCGCGACGGGGAATTCGACCGCGCCATCCTCTCCGCCTGACCGACCCATCCATTTCCCCCGGCCGCGACCGCGGCCGGGGCACACACTGCGGTCGGCGGCTACCGTGACGCCCGGTTCTGGGCATACTGGTGAACGTGACCTCCGAGCTGAGCAGTCCCTCCGGTATCGATCTGTCCTACCGCGACGCCGCCGTCCGGGTGCAGGACGATCTGTTCGCACATGTCAACGGCAAATGGTTGGACGAGTACACGATCCCCGCCGACCGCGCCGTGGACGGAGCCTTTCGTACTCTCTACGACCAGGCGGAACTGGATGTGCAGCGGATCATCCAGAACGCCGCGGCCGAGCAGGCCGCCGCGGGCACCGACGCACGTAAGATCGGTGACCTCTACTCCAGCTTCATGGATACCGAGGCGGTGACGGCCGCCGGACTCGGGCCCATCTCGTCCGAACTCGCCGCGGTGCGTGAGATCGGCGATCGCAGTGCCTTCGCGACACTGCTCGGCCGTTTCCAGCGCACCGGCATCGGCGGCGCGCTCGGCTTCTACGTCGACACCGACGACAAGAACTCCGACCGCTATCTGCTGCACGCCACCCAGTCCGGGATCGGGCTGCCCGACGAGTCCTACTACCGGCAGGACGAATTCGCCGAGATCCGCGACAAGTACATCGCGCATATCGGCCGTATGTTCGCACTGGCCGCCGCCGATCCACGGATCGCCGCGCTGCTGCCGCGCGATCTGGATACCGTGGGGCAGCGGGTCTTCGAACTCGAGAGGAAACTGGCCGCCGGTCACTGGGACGTGGTGCGCCGCCGCGATGCCGAACGCAGTTACAACCTCACCACTTTCGAGGCGCTGTCCGCTAACCATCCCGAATTCGACTGGGCGGCATGGACCGAGGCGCTGGCCGAGGGGGTCGACCGTTCCGGGCCCGAACTCTTCGCCGAAGTGGTTGTGCGTCAGCCCGATTACGTGCGGGCCTTCGCGCGGGCATGGGCCTCGGAATCGCTCGAGGATTGGCAGGCATGGGCGTCCTGGCGCGTGCTTCGTTCCCGCGCACCGTATCTCACCGATGCCGTGGTCGAGGAGAGTTTCGACTTCTACGGCCGCACCCTCACCGGCGCCCAGGAGAACCGGGAGCGATGGAAGCGCGGTGTCTCGCTGGTGCAGGATCTGCTCGGCGAAGCGGTCGGCAAACTGTATGTGGCCGAACATTTCCCGCCCGCGGCGAAGGCGAGGATGGTCGAACTGGTCGCCAATCTCCAGGAGGCGTACCGGCGCAATATCGCCGAACTGGAATGGATGGGTCCGGAAACCCGCAAGGCCGCACTGGCCAAACTGGAGAAGTTCACGCCCAAGATCGGCTACCCGGATCGGTGGCGTGACTATTCGGCCGTCATCATCGACCCGGCCGATCTGGTCGGCAACTACCGCAGTGGATACGCCGCCGAACACGACCGCGACCTGAACAAACTGGGTGGGCCGGTGGATCGTGACGAATGGTTCATGACCCCGCAGACGGTCAACGCCTACTACAACCCCGGCATGAACGAGATCGTCTTCCCCGCCGCGATCCTGCAACCTCCTTTCTTCGATATGAACGCCGACGACGCGGCCAACTACGGCGGTATCGGCGCGGTCATCGGCCACGAGATCGGCCACGGGTTCGACGATCAGGGAGCCAAATACGACGGCGACGGCAACATGATCGACTGGTGGACCGACGCCGACCGCGCCGAATTCGGTAAGCGCACCAAGGCTTTGATCGAGCAGTACGATGTGCTGTCGCCCCAGGCGCTGTCCGACGAGCACACCGTCAACGGTGAATTCACCATCGGCGAGAACATCGGCGATCTCGGCGGACTCTCCATCGCGCTGGAGGCGTACCGGATCTCCCTGGACGGGACCGAACCCCCCGAGATCGACGGACTCACCGGATTGCAGCGTGTGTTCTACGGATGGGCCCAGGTCTGGCGCACCAAGGCCCGCACCGAGGAGGCCGTCCGGCGTCTGGCCGTCGACCCGCATTCACCGCCGGAATTCCGGTGCAACGCCGTGGTCCGCAATATCGACAGCTTCCACGAGGCCTTCGACGTGCGGCCCGGCGATTCGCTGTACCTGGATCCGGCCGAACGCGTGAAGATCTGGTAGGTCCGAGCCCGCGCTGAGGTGTGGGACGTGGCATCGGATTCGCCTACCATCGGCACGTGCGTGTGCTGGTGACGGGTGGAACGGGTTTCGTCGGCGCGTGGACGGCCGACGCGGTCGCCGCCGCCGGTCACCACGTGCGGTTTCTCGTCCGTGATCCGTCGCGGCTGACGGCACCCGCCGCACTCGGGGTCGATACCGCCGACCATGTGGTCGGTGACATCACCGACGCGGATTCGGTGCGCACGGCACTGCTCGGATGCGACGCGGTCATCCACTGTGCGGCCGTGGTGGCGACCGACCCTCGCCGGGCGCGGGAGATGCTGACGACGAATACCGTCGGTGCGAGAAATGTCCTCGGAATCGCGGCCGAACTCGGTCTCGATCCGATCGTGCACGTCTCCAGTTTCACCGTGATGTTCGGACCCGCAACAGCGGTGGTGTCCGCGGATCTGCCCGTCGTGGGTGGTTCCGACGCCTACGGGCGTTCGAAGGCGCAGGTCGAGCTGTTTGCGCGCGGGATGCAGGACGCCGGTGCGCCGGTCGTCATCACCTATCCCGGTATGGTGCTCGGACCGCCCGCGGGCAATCAGTTCGGTGAAGGGGCAGACGGTGTCCGAGCCGCCGTCGGCATGGGCTTTCTCCCGGGTCGGCGCGCAGGCTGGACGATCGTCGACGTCCGCGATGTGGCGGCGCTGCACGCCGCGCTGCTCGTCGCTGGCCTCGGCCCCCGCCGCTACGTGTGCGGTGGGCATCGCGTGGGTGTGGCCGACCTCGCCGCCCTGTTCTCCGAGATCACCGGTCGTACCACGCGCGCCGTCCCGATTCCCGATGCCGCGCTGCGCCTGTTCGGTCGGGTCAGCGACGGGCTCACCCGGATCGTCCCCTTCTCCACTCCCCTCACCGAGGCCGCCATGCAGTACTACACCCGCATGCCGGAGTCCGACGACACCCCGAGCGAACGCGACCTTGCCCTGCGTTATCGCGAGCCAAGCGAGGTCATCGCCGATACCGTGGCCGGGCTGCGCGCCGTCGGCAGGCTTCGGTAGCGCGGGCGATCCGGGCCGAGACCGAGGGGGCGGGGCCGGAAATGCGAGAAACCCGCGGCCGATCGTCGGCCACGGGTTTCTACGTCGTGCGTGCGGGATCTAGTTCCAGTCACCCATGTTGTCGCCTGCGCTCAGGGTGCCGCCCTTGGTGTTGACGATGATCACCGGATCGCCCTTGTGGGTGTTCTCCATGAACCAGCGCGCGTTCTCGGTGCTCACGTTCAAGCAGCCGTGGCTGGCATTGGACACGCCCTGCTGCGCGACCGACCACGGGGCCGCGTGCACGAAGATGCCGCTGCTGGAGATCCGGGTGGCGTACTCGACCTCGAGTTTGTAGCCCTCGGGATCGGTGACCGGCACACCGTAGGTGGACGAATCCATCGTCATCTTGGGCAGTTGCTCGCCCACGTAGTACGTGCCGTTCGGCGTTTCGTGCTTGGTCTTGCCCATCGAGGTCGGCATTTCCATCACGACCTCGCCGTTACGGGTGATGGTGATGGTGTGCGTGGCGTCGTCGGCGGTGCTGACCAGCGCGTCGCCGACGTGGAAGGAACTACTGGTGCCACCGGCCTCGACCTTCACATCGGTGTTGTCGGGCCAGAACTCGAAGGGCTTCCACCGCACCTGCTTGTCGCTGCGCCAGGTGAACTGGCCGGGGGCGGGCTTGGACGAGGTGATCCTGATGGCCCGCTCCGCCGCGGCCCGATCGGTGATCGGATCCTTGAAGTTGATGATGATCGGCTGCGCGACGCCCACGGTCTCGCCATCGGCGACATTGATGCTCGGCGGCGCGAAATCGGCGTGCGGCGGGACCGGATCGGTCACCGCGGCGCCGTTCGAGCCCGCTCCGATACCGGGCAGCGCCGGCTGGGCCTGAGCGGGAACGACGATCAAGGCGCCGGCCGCCGCGATCGCCGCGGACAATAGGACGCCTCGACCGACCCGGCGGGTACGCCGGCCTTCCCGAATGGAAGTCGGCAGGATCCTGTTGTGGAAAGCGGCTTGCATAGGTTTCTCGTCCATTTCCTGCTCCCGCGCGCGCCGAAGCACATGCGGGATACTCATTGGCGTGGTGCCTGCGGAAGCGCCCACTGGTATTTGACGCGCGGTGCTCGTGCAGCGACACCGCGGGTATGACGACCCGACCCCGTCCCTTCATACCGTCCCGGCATGACATGTATCCAGCGCCGGAGCGCATTGATTCGGTATGCCTATCGGATGTGTCGCCGGACACATAACCCGTTGGCGGCGGCGGACTTTGGAAAACATCCCGCTAGCACTGACAAGTTCGCGCTGGCGGAAAATCTGCGGTCCGTCCGGTTTTTCCTGAATCTCAAACAGTTCGTGACGCAAATCACGACAGAACGTCGAAGGTGATGGCCCGGTACGGCCCGGTCGCGATGTTGTGCGGAACCGACAGCGGGGTACGACCCCTGGCGTATCGGGGGGTGAGGGCGAGCCGGACCCTGGCCAGAATCGTCGCGAGCACGATCCGCATCTCGTATTCCGCGAGTGTCGCGCCGACGCAGCGACGGTGCCCGCCGCCGAAGGGCGCGAATTCGAACGGCCCGAACCGACGCTCGAGGAAACGTTCGGGCCTAAAACGCCCGGGATCAGGCCATACCGTGGGATCGGAGTGCAGCAGCGGCAGGGCGACCCCCATGGTGTCGCCCGCGGCCAGCGCGACGCCGCGCAAGGTGAAGGGGGCGGTGAGCCTGCGCAGCACGATCGGCACCGGCGGGTGCAGCCGCAGCGTCTCCTGACATACCGAGTCCAGATACGGCAGGGTCGCCAGTCGCATCGGATCGGCGTCCGAACCCGCCGCGCGCACCTCCGCGCGGACGCGCGCCAGCACCTCCGGTTCACGATGCAGGTGATAGAGGGCCCACACCACGCTGGTCGCCGTCGTCTCGTGCCCGGCCACCACGAGCGTGCGCAATTGCTCGCACAGCTCGTCGTCGGAGAGCGTGACGCTCGAGTTCAGCAACATGCCGAGAATATCGGTGTCGTCGGATCGCCCGGTGGTGCGCCGGTGCGCGATATCGGCGCGAATGAGCCGATCCACTCGGTCGCGCGCCGCGAGGAACCGATCCCACGGCGCCCGTCCGAAAGCGCCGCGTCGTAATGCGGGCACCAACAGCAACGGTCCCGAGAACGCGTCGAGGAATTCGGCGACGGCGGTTGTGTACGCCGCGTGACGCTCGCGGTCGTCCACCCCGAAAATCGCGCCGAGGATCACCCGCAGCGTGACCGCGCGGGAGGCCGCGCGCGCATCGATGGTCGCACCGGGCCGCCATGGCACGGATCCGGCTGCGGCGCCCGAGATTTCGTCGATGGCCGAATCCCGGATCAGCTCGCCGTAGGCGCGGATCCTGCCCCGGTGGAACGCGGGCGCGAGCAGCGTCCGGTCGCGGCGGTGCCGCTCCCCCGCCGAGAGGATCAGCGACGCGGCCCCGACGAGGGGTTCGATCGGATTCGGTCGCGGCGGCTCCAGGCTTTCGACCGGCGCGCGGAAAAGCTCGCGCGCGCCGGCGGCGGTCCCGGTGAACAATGCCGTGCCCAGGCCGGGAAAGCGGACATAGAACGGATCGCCTTCCCTGGACCGCCGCCATCGGAAGTACCGGTCGAAATCGATACCCGCCGCGAGCGCGTGCGCGGCGACCAGCCGGGGTGTCCTCGGCGCGGAGGGTAGGGCCACATCCATACCCCTACCTACGATCGGCCACGGCCGTCGGTTCGACCGGGCTCGGTGTTCCCCGGGGCGGTGTTCCCCGGGGGCGGGTGCCTACGGGGTGGACCTGACGACGCCGAACGGGGTGGCAAGGCAACTCGCGCCGGTGGCGCCGTTCCATGCCAGAGCCGACGAGCCGAGGCACACCACGGTGTTCTCCGTCGAGCTGACCTGCGCGCGCGAACCGTCCATGGCGACCGATACACCGAATGCCGCGGGCGGTCGGCCCTCGATGTCGGCGAGCGAGGTCAGCGCGATCGCGTCGGGGCCGAGACCGATCGCGACGGGAACGCCACCCGCGCCCTCGCTTGCGCCGACGCCCCCCGCCGCACCGACTCCGAGGGCGAACGCACCCGATGTCGCGTTCGCGTAACCGACGCCGTCGAATCCGGCCGCGTGCGCGCGGCCGAGGGTGTCGCTGGCGGCTCTGCAGGCGGTGCGTCCGTCGATGCGGGTGACGTCGGTATGGCCTTCCGCAGCGCAATGCACATCGGTTGCTGAGGCTACGGATGGCAGTCCGAAGGAGGTTCCAACCGCCGCGGACGCACAGAAGATCGCGCTGATCAGCTTCATGGACAACCCCTTTCACATTCGACTTCCCACCATACTCAGATCGGTAGCTGGTTACGCGATCACGCTGGTAGACCGGCCAGCCGCTCGCGTCGACTCGACGGCCGCGTTAACGATGGTGTATGCATGGCGTGATATTTCCAAGTACAGGTAGTCGAACTTCGGATTCTGACGGGGGCGTTGAGTTCGGAGCGTTACAGCTCGGGAGGACTGTCACGTGTCTCGTCATCTACTCATCGGCCGTGTCGCCGTCGGGGTATGCACGGCGGTGGCCGCGCTAGCGCTGGTCGCCGGCTGTAGTTCCACCATCGATGGCACCGCGCAACCCGCGGTCGACAACGGAACCGTCGACGCGGTGACCACGAGCGCTCCGAAGACATCGGCCCCCCGCTCGTCGAGCGGCAGGCCGACCTCCGGTCGTCCGACGACGACAACGCGCGGCGGCAATACCGACTTCGAGGCGAGTGTCGGCGATTGCGTCGCCCTCGGCGGCACCACCAACAACGCCACCATCTCCAAGGCGTCCTGCGGTAGCCGTTCGGCTAATTACAAGGTCATCGGCAAGGCTCCGACCAGTTCGGCCTGCATCGGCGACCGCGACAACTTCTACGCCGAGACGCTCAACGGGGTCCAGCAGGGTGCGCTGTGCCTGGATATCGACTGGGTGGTCGGCGGCTGCATGGATGTCGGAGGCGAGGATCCCAAGCGCATCGATTGCAGCGAGCGGGGTCTGCAAGGTGTTCGCGTGGTGAATATCCAGCAGGGTGCCTCCGATGCGGGCGCGTGCAGCACCGGCACCGGCTTCACCTACGAGGAACGTAAGTTCGTCGTCTGCGTCGAGGAACTCTAAAGGCTCGGCGAAGCCCGGCGGCTCCGGGGCCGGACGGCGCTAGTTTGGGGCGGTGAGCATCGCCCCGGATCTACCCCGGCTCGGCTCGGCGAAGGGCCGCTGGATCCTGCTGGCCACGATCCTCGGATCGTCGGTCGCCTCGCTCGACGCGACCGTCGTCAATATCGCGCTGCCAAGCATCGGTGCCTCACTGGAGACCGATGTAGCGGGCTTGCAGTGGACGCTCAACGGGTACACCCTGACGCTGGCCTCGTTCATCCTGCTCGGCGGCTCGCTCGGCGACAAGCTCGGCAGGCGCAAGGTATTCGTTTGGGGCGCCGCCGGATTCGCACTCGCCTCGGTGCTGTGCGGCATCGCGGCCGGTATCGAGATGCTGGTCGCGGCCCGTGTCCTGCAGGGCGTCGCGGGCGCGATGCTCACCCCGGGCAGTCTCGCGCTGATCTCCTCCTCGATCGATAAGCGAGATCAGGGCGCGGCGATCGGCCTGTGGTCCGGATTCGGCGGGGTCGCGGGCGCGCTCGGTCCCTTTCTCGGCGGCTGGCTCATCGATCTGGCGGGCTGGCAGTCCATCTTCTTCCTCAATGTGCCGCTGGTGGTCGTCGTCGTGCTCGTCGCGTTACGCCATGTGCCGGAGAGTCGTGATCCCGATGCCGTGGCCCGCTTGGATGTCCCTGGCGCACTGGTGGTCGCGCTGGCACTTGGCGCGCTCACGTTCGGACTCATCGAGGGGGTGCCGCCGCTGATCGTCGCCGGTGTACTGCTGCTCGGCTTGTTCGTCGTCATCGAAATGCGCGGCGATCATCCGCTGGTACCGCCGTCGCTGTTCGCCTCGCGGGTATTCACCGCGGCGAATCTGGTCACCCTCGCCGTCTACGCCGCGCTCGGCGGCGTGTTCTTCCTGCTGGTGCTGGAATTGCAGGTGGTCGCGGGTTTCTCGCCGCTGATGTCGGGGGTGTCGACCGTCCCGATGACGGTGATCATGCTGGTGCTCTCGGCGCCCGCGGGCCGCTGGGCGCAGGTGCACGGTCCTCGGCTGCCGATGACAGCCGGTCCGGTACTGGCTGCGGCCGGTCTCGTGCTGCTGATGCGGATCGGGTCCGACACCACCTATGTCCTCGATGTGCTGCCCGGCGTCCTGGTCTTCGGTCTCGGCCTCTCGGTCCTGGTCGCCCCGCTCACCGGCGCTGTACTCGGCGCGGTGCCGGAGGGCGAGGCCGGTATCGCCTCGGGGGTGAACAACGCGGTGGCAAGGACGGCGCAGTTGCTCGCGGTGGCCGCGCTGCCCGGTCTTGCGGGTATCTCCGGATCGCTGTCCGATCCGAGCGCCTTCGACCGAGGGTTCGAGGTCGCGATGTGGATCTGTGCCGGATCGCTGATCTCGGGGGCACTGCTTGCCGCGGTGCTTCTGCGTCCGCCGAGGCGCGCGCCCGCGCTGGACAGCGTCGACTGCCTACCGCAGTGCGCGGTGACAGGTCCGGCGGTCGCCCCTGTTCGGCGCGCGAGTTCCTGACAGAGCGGACGGGTCCCGCGCAGGGGCGACATCGAGCGAATCGGGGGCTCCGAACGCGAACGAGCGGGCGCTCGCGCGCCCGCTCGCCGATATCCGCCGTGCTGTCTAGATGGGGTTGAAACCGGCGCCGACGCCGCCTCGGGCGTTGATATCGCCGATGATCGCGCTCATATTGGTGCCGACCTCGGGGCCGAAGCAGGCGATGGCCAGGTAGGCGTTCACCATCCCGACCAGGGTCGTGCCGACGACGACCGGAGCACCGGAATCACCTTCGACCACGCACATCTGGCTCCATGTCTCGACATTCGTGCCGAAGACATCGCCCCAGGAGATGCCGCAGGTGTTACCCGTCGTGCGGCCTTCCTTGCAGACGATCATCGGGAACCGCGCGGGCCCGCCGAGTCCGGTGATGGTGACGTTGCCGATCCGGTTCACCGGCACGACGGCACCCGGGGTGAACTGGATGACGGCGTAGTCGAGTTCATGGTTGGAGTAGGCGAAACGGCCGATCTGACCCGCGCCGCGATCGGCTTCGGCGTAGACCTGGGCCCCGGCGTCCCCGCAATGCCCCGCCGTGAGCCCCACCAGTCGGCCCGCGCCGTCATATCCCACCGTGGTGACCGTGCACTCGTACTGGTTGTCGATGATGATGCCGGAACCACCGCCGATCACCGGCGGACCCGCGGCGTCCGCGGTGCCCGCACCGAGCAGTGCCGCACCAAGGGCTACGGCGAAGACGGCGTTGGCCGCCTTGGCGAGTTTGCTGAACATGTCCCTCCAGACGTCGGAAGTCCGCACGATATCAATCTGTCGCACTCATCGTGTCAGTATTCGGTCTCGGGCGCGTCTCGATGACGTGCCCGATGTGGCGGCGGTGCCCGAACTTCGTTCTCGACAGTCCGGGCGGAGCGGCTCGCATTTCGCTGATAGCAAACTTCTATTGCACTTGGATCGGAACAGTCGCGTTTTGTGTTTCGGACACAATTTTGTACCGATTCATTGTGGTCGCAAAACAGTAGATTTTTAGATGAATATATTCCGCGTTATTTGCTTCAAAAGGTGTCGCAATCCCCTGGTCGACGTGGCTGAACTGTCACTTGTGCCAGAGTGTGGATGGTGAATTTTGGGTCGTGACCCAGTCGTGGTGGCCTATGTCATAGCGATTACAGCAAAGTGACAACTATCTATGACTCCAATCACAGAGTGATGCTGTGTTCTGGCTTACTACGTAGTAAGGTGCGTCAAGCAAACAAGTCGTCGGGGCAGCCAACCGGCGTCGAGAGGGGTTAGCCAGTGCAGTCGACCAAGAGTCCACCAACAGGGTCACGGATCGGTGACGCGGTCGATTGGACGAGGGCCTACTGGGAAGACCATCCGAAGCGGTCACTGGAGACCTTCGGCAGGCAGATCACTATGGGATTCGCCGCCGTGATCGAACTGTTCGTGGCGATCTTCCGTCGTCGCTTTCCTTTCAAAGAATTCGTCCGCCAGTGCGCGTTCATGTCGAACGTCGCCGCCGCGCCCACATTGCTGGTCGCGATCCCGATCGGTGTCATCGTCTCGATCCAGGTCGGCGCCGTCGCGGGTCAGGTCGGCGCGACCTCGTTCATCGGCGCTGCCAACGGTCTCGGCATCATCCAGCAGGGCGCGCCGCTGGTCACCTCGCTGATGATCGCGGGCGCGGTCGGTTCGGCCATCTGCGCCGACCTCGGTTCGCGCACCATCCGCGAGGAAATCGACGCCATGAAGGTGATGGGCGTCGACCCCATGCGCAGGCTGGTCGCCCCCCGGCTCGGCGCGGCGATGCTCGTCAGTGTCCTGCTCTGCGGGTTCGTCGTCTTCGTCGGCTTCCTCACCGGCTACATCTTCAATATCTTCGCCCAGGGCGGTACCCCGGGCTCCTACGTCGGAACCTTCTCGTCCTTCGCGGTCACCCGTGACCTGTTCGTCGCTCTGATGAAGTCGTTGATCTTCGGGCTGCTCGCCGCCATCATCGCCTGCGATACCGGGCTCAATACCCGCGGCGGTCCCGGCGGCGTCGCCAACTCGGTGAACTCCGCGGTGGTCAGCTCCGCGATCATGCTGTTCGGTGTGAACCTGATCATTACCCAGGTCTACAGCGCACTCTTCCCCCCACAGGTGGTCTGAGCCGGTGTCCTCAACCTATGTCCCGCCGCTACTGCGGCCGCTGAATGCGCTCAAGCGCACCGCCAACGCCCCGGTGGATCTGCTGGCCCGCCTCGGTCATCAGGTCTTCTTCTTCCTGCGCTCGATCGGCTCGATCCCGCTGGCGCTGCGGCACTACCCCAAGGAAGTGTGGCGTCTGCTCTCTGACGTCACCTGGGGTAACGGCAATCTCGTCGTCGGCGGCGGCACCATCGGCGTGGTGGTGATCCTGAGCGCGTTCGGCGGTATGACCGTCGGCATTCAGGGCCACACCTCGCTGAACCTGCTCGGCCTGAGCCCGATCACCGGTGCCATCTCCGCGTTCGCGACGACCCGTGAACTCGGCCCGCTGCTCGCGGCGCTGGCCTTCGCCGCCCAGGCGGGCTGCCGGTTCACCGCCCAGCTCGGCGCCATGCGCATCTCCGAGGAGATCGACGCGCTGGAATCGATCGCCATCCGCCCGCTGCCCTATCTGGTCAGTACCAGGATTTTCGCGGCGATCGTCGCCATCATCCCGCTGTACTGCCTCGGTCTGGCCGTCGCCTACATCTCCTGCGCGGTCACCGTGCAGATGATCGGTGGTACCGCGAGCGGTACCTATATGCACTACTTCTATCAGTTCCTCGTACCCGTCGACGTGATCTATTCGCTGCTCAAGGCAATCCTGTTCGTCGCGATCACCACCTTCATCCAGTGCTACTACGGGTTCTTCGCCTCGGGCGGCCCGGAGGGTGTCGGTGTCGCGGCGGGCCGGGCGATCAAGATGTGCATCATCCTGGTCGTCTTCGCGGACTTGTTCATGACGTTGGCGATCTGGGGCGTCAACCCCGGCATCCGGATCTCGGGATAAGGCGAGATGATTCTTGATCCCAGTGGGCGTGGGCCCACCATGCGGCAGTTGTTGATCGCGGGCGCGTCCGGGCTTCTCGTCCTCACCGTGGTCTTCGGATTCCTGTACGCCCGCTACCAGGGCTACTTCGTCCCGAAGGTCAATGTGGTCGCCAACCTCACCACCACCGGCGACGGACTGCCCTCGCAGGCCGATGTCAAATTCCGCGGTGTGTTGGTCGGCGCGGTCGACGAGGTCGAGGTCGCGGCCAAGGGCGAGTTGCAGAAGGTGCAGATCGAACTGAAGCCCGAATTCGCCGAAGGCATCCCGGCCAATGTCACCGCGCGGGTGGTGCCGAGCAACCTGTTCGCCGTCACCTCGGTGGAATTGGTCTTCAACGGGCCCGCCGACCAGTACCTGCACGACGGTTCGGTCATCGAGGAGGATCGCAGCCAGGGCACGATCGCGCTGCAGGACACCCTGACCGCCGTGCGCAATGTGCTCGACAAGATCGACCCGCTGCAGTTCGGCCGCGTCCTCGGCACGCTGTCGCAGGCGCTGGACGGCAGTGGCAGGATGCCGGGCTCGACCATCGAGCGCCTCGACCGCTGGCTGCTCGCCGTCGACGAATCCATCCCCGATCTCGGGGTCATGCTCGGGGACTTCTCGTCGTCGTTCCGCGCGCTGAACCAATCGGCGCCGGAACTGGTCGACGTGCTCGGCAGTTCGGTGCAGACCGCGCGGACCATCGCCGATCGCCGCGCACAGCTCGTCGAGTTGATCACCGGCGCGGGCGGCACGGTCGACACGGTCAACGACCTGTTCGCCCGTAATCCGGACGTGGGCAAGCAGGTAACCGCGGGCACCAGCGACACCTTCGGCGCGCTGGCCGCCGACCCGGCCGCGATCACCCAGGCGATCGTCAACCTGGGCGAAGCGGCGACGAAGCTGAATACGGTCTTCCACTGGGGGCCGCAGAAGCAGATGGTGTGGAATCTCGGCATCACCCTCACCCCGTACCAGCCGAATACCGTCGCCGATTGCCCGCGCTACGGCGAGATGGCAGGACCGAGCTGCTTCACCGCGCCCGCCGTGGTCGAACTCCCGCCGCTGCCGGAATCGCTGCGCCCGCGCGCCCTCGACTCGGCTGCCGGGTTGCCGCCGCTGGTGCCGATGCCTGGCCTGCCCGTGCTGCCCGGCCTGACCACGGCCGCGGTGCCGTTGCCGACCGAGGCGACCGGCACATCGAAACCGTTCGCGGGCACCCCGCTGGAAGGTCTGTTCCCCGAACTGCCGCCGATCTTCGGTGGACAGCAGCCGACCGGACAACAACCCGCGCCCGCGACGGCCGAACCCGCCCGGCCGGAGACCAAGCCCGCGGCGGCTCCGATCTCCTACCGTGGCGATGCCGCGATCACGCAGCTGCTCGGCCGCAAACCGACGACCACCGAATACCTGCTGCTGAGCCCGATCATGAAGAACGGAACCCTGCAAGTGACCGAAAGTGGAGGCGGCCGATGAGCATTCGCAAACCGCTGATCGGCTTCAGCATCTTCGCGCTGGTCTCCGTACTGGTGACCGTGGTCGTGTGGAACACCCTGGCGCGCACCGTGGCCGGTGATACCAAGACCTACTCGGCGACCTTCACCGACGTACTCGGCCTCCGCGAGGGCGACGACGTCAGGATGGCGGGTGTCCGGGTCGGCAAGATCGAGAAGATCGAACTGGACGGCAAGAACGACGCCAAGGTGACGTTCATCGTGCAGAGCGATCAGACCATCTACGACGACACCAAGGCGCTGGTGCGCTACCAGAACCTGATCGGACAGCGCTACATCGCGCTTGCCCCCGGCAAGGCGGCGAATCCGGCGCCGATGAAGAACAAAGCCGCGATTCCGCTGGAGCGCACCGAACCGTCGTTCGATGTCTCGGCCCTGCTCAACGGCTTCCAGCCGCTGTTCCAGGTGCTCCAGCCCGATCAGGTCAATCGCCTGTCGGAGACATTCATCCAGGCACTGCAGGGTGACGGAGTATCGCTGAGCGCCTTCATAACCCAGGCCGCGACGCTGGCCACGGATTTCCAGCGCCGCGACGCCATTCTGACCGATGTGATCACCAACCTCTCCGGAGTCATGGCGGGGTTGGCCAAACGAGGTGACGAGTTGGAGACGCTGGTGACCCAAACCCGGTCGCTGATCGGCGGGCTGTACGAGCAGGGCCAGTCTCTGCAGCAGTCCACGGTCCAGATCGCGAACGCGACGGGTTCACTCGTCGATATGGTCGGCAAGATCCAGCCGAAGCTCCAGACGGCGCAGAATTCGACGAGCGCGGCGCTGACGCTGCTGATCGCCACCGGCGCGCAGCTCGATCAGGCGGCCGTCGACCTGCCCGCCATCCTGGGCAACGCCGGTAGCTTCGCCTCCGAGGGCACCTACGCCAACGCGTATATCTGCAGCCTCGACGTCTCGCTCTGGGGGGTGCTGTTCCCCCGTGGCCTGTTCAACCAGATCGGTGGCACCTCGCACTCGGCGGTGTGCCGCCCATGATGACGAAACTCAAGTCACGGTTCCAGGCCAACCGCAACTTCTGGCTCGGTGTGGTCGGTGCGATTCTCATCGTGGTCATGCTGGCGATATCCAGCGTGTTCAAGATGCTCGGCGTCGGCGATCAGTCGGTGAAGGTCGAATTCGTGCAGGCGGCGGGCATCCGGGTCGGCGACAAGGTCGACGTAGCGGGCGTCCCGGTGGGGACGGTGGGCGGCGCCGAACTCGAACACGGCCACGTCCTGCTGACACTGAATGTCGACAAGAGCCTGAAACTCGGACCGGACGCCCGCGCGTCGATCAAGATGGCGACGCTGCTCGGCGCCCGCTACGTCGATCTGGAGCCGGGTGACGGTTCCGGTCTGCGCGACAAGCGGATTCCGTTGTCCAACACCACCGTTCCGTACAACCTCGCCGACGTGGTGCAGATCGGCACCCCGAAGTTCGAGGAACTCGACACCGCGAAGCTGGCCGAATCGCTGAACCTGGTCAATCAGCAGTTCGGCGATTCCCCCCAGCTCGTCGCCCAGGCGCTCGACAGCGTCGGCGCGCTGGCCAAGGTGATGGATGCCCGCAAGACCGAGGTCGACAGCCTGCTCAAGGATCTGGACAAGGTCACCCAGCTGCTCGCCGACAACCGCAACAGCGTGCTGCTCATCATCACCCAGGGCGAGGCCATCGCCACCCGGGTCATGGAACGGCAGAATCTGCTGCGCCAGCTGCTCGACAATGTCGCGACGCTGACCCATCAGCTGCAGCAGATCGGCGCCGAGAACGACGCCAAACTCGGCCCGACGATCGCGCAGCTCAATGTCATGGCCGAGGGCCTGCAGAAGAACAAGGAGAATCTGGACCGGTTGTTGTCGATCGTGCCGCCGTCGGTGCGCTATCTGGCGAACGTCTTCGGCAACGGCAATTACGGCGAGGTCGCGTTGCCGTGGCTGTTCCCGGACAACTGGTTGTGCTTCGTCCAGGTAGTCGAGGGGTGCCAAGGATGACAATGCGGAAGCGATGGAATGCTGCCGTCCGGAATGCTGCGGCCAGGAACGCCAAGGCGCTGCGCCGGTCCGTTGTGCTCGGCGCGACGGTGCTCGCCATCGGCAGCTGCTCGATACTTCCCGGCTCGGTGAACGACGCGCTCGGCAACACGATGCGCATCACCGCGGATTTCGAGAATATCGCGGGCATGTACGAGGGCAATCCGATCACGGTGCTCGGACTCGACGTGGGCAAGGTCGACAAGATCGTGCCCAAGGGCACCTTCATCGAGGTGCACATGTCGATCGACAGCGATGTGAAGATCCCGAAGGACGCGATCGCCGCGATCGTCTCGCCGTCGATCGTCACCGACCGCCATATCGAGCTGACGCCGGTGTACACCGAGGGTGCGACGCTGTCCGACGGTGAACATCTGCCGTTGAAGCGGACCAGGACCCCGGTCGAACTGGACACGATGATCAAGACCATCGACCAGTTCGCCGCGGCGCTCAAACCGCAGCCGGGCCAGGAAGGTGTCGGCCCACTGTCGGGCCGGGTGCTCTACCCGATGGTCAACGGCCAGGGCGAGAAGATGCGCGACACCCTCAACGCGCTCTCGGGTGCGTTGAAGGTCGGTGTCGACAACAAGGACGCGATCTCCAACATCATCGTGAAGTTGAACGAACTCACCACGATGCTCGCCGAGAACGACCAGTCCGTGCGCGATTTCAGCAATCAGGTGACGCAGATGACCGGTCTGCTCGCCGAACAGGCGCCGGGCTTGCAGGCCACCCTGCAGCAGATGAACGATTTCCTCGCCAACACCAGCTCGGTGTTCGACCAGTACCAGGATCAGCTGTCGGGCACGCTCACGGGTCTGACCAATGTGACCAACCAGTTGCGCGAGAACGCCTCCGGCCTGACCGAAATCGTCGACGTGGCGCCGATGCTGTTGCAGAGCATCGACCGGTCGATGAACAAGGAGGCCGGGTTCGTCCGCCTGCACGGTCTCATCGGCACCGCGCTCAGCGGCGAGATCGTCAGCCTGTTCTGCGAACGGATCCAGATGCGGGCCGATGGTTGTCGCACCGGAAATATGCAGGATTTCGGACCGGATTACGGTCTCACCGCCGCACTGCTTGGACTGACGAAATGACCAATCGAATGATGAAGGCGCGCAGGGCGATCGTCGCGGTCGCCGCCGTCGCCGCGGTCGGCGTCACCTCCGGGTGCGGGTTGACCGTGGAGGAATTACCGTTGCCCAAGCCGGGGCAGTCCGGCGATACCTACACCTTGCACGCGGTTTTCGAGAACGCGCTGAATCTGCCGGATCAGGCCAAGGTCAAGATCGGCGGTTCCGACGTCGGGGTTGTCACCGATATCAAGACCAAGAATTTCCAGGCGGTCGTGGATATGAATATCCGCACCGATATCGAGCTGCCCGAGGGGACTACCGCGGAACTGCGCCAAGCGACTCCGCTCGGCGATGTCTTCGTCGCGATCTCCAAACCGAAAACCCAGCCGGGTGTTCCTCTGCTGAAGAACGGCGACACCCTCACGCTGGACGAGACGTCGGCGGGCGCCACGGTCGAAGAGTTGTTGATCTCGGTCTCCATGCTGTTCAACGGCGGCGGCATCGCCAGCCTCAGCAGGCTCGGGACGGAATTGGATTCCATCGTCGGCGGTCGCGGTCCGCAGCTCGCGCATCTGATCACCGAGATGACCGGCGTGGTCGGCAGTCTGAACGAGAACAGCGCCAAGATCGATGGTGTGCTCAGTGGTTTCAGCGCCCTGACGACGACCATCGAGGCACGGCGCGACGAACTCGGCCAGGTCGCCGACACGCTGCCACAGATGATCGGCGCGGTGGCCGAGAACAACCGCGCCCTCGCCGATCTGCTCACGAAGATCTCGACTACGAGTGCGGCACTGGGCGATTACGCCGATACCTCGTCCGATCAGCTGGCCAGCCTGCTGGACAATCTGGGCAACCTGATGGACGCGCTCGCCGCCACCGGTGACAGATTCGGGTACGCGCTCGACCAACTGCACGACATCAAGCCGAAGGTCGACGCGAGCTTCAAGGGTAAGAGCCTGTCCGTCTACGCGACGCTGACCCAGCTCGATGTCGGTCTGCTCACCGATCCGGCGAACAGCAAATTCCCGGATCTGAAGGATCTCGACGATTTCGTCGGCAGCTTCATCCAGGTTCTGCAGATCGTGCAGGGCCGGGTCCAGGGAGGACACCGATGAGCCGGGCCGGGAAGATACTGCGCAGCAAGATATTCCTGTCCAACGCGGGATTGGTGCTTGTACTGCTGATCGGCGCCACCTACCTGCTGGTGAACGTGATGCGGGTCAATCCGCTGAAGGGGTCCTACACCGTCACGGTGAGTCTGGATCGCTCCGGCGGCCTGCAACCAGGCAACGATGTGACGTTGCGCGGTTACCGCGTCGGCAAGGTCACCTCGATCAAGCTGACCGATCGCGGTCAGGCCATCGCGGCGGCGGCCGAAATCGATTCCGACTACCGGATTCCCGTCGATACCGTGATCTCGGTGCAGGCGTTGTCCGGCGCGGGCGAGCAGTACATCGATTTCCGTCCGGTCACCGAGGGCGGTCCGTTCCTGCGTGACGGAACGGTGATCGCCTTCGACCCGGCGAAGATCAAGACGCCGACTCCGATCTGGTCGGTGCTCGACAACGCGAGCGCCCTGATCGCCCAGGTCGATCCGGATAAGTTCGGCACCATCCTGTCCGAATTGGATATCGCGCTCAGCGGCGGCCCGGATCAGTTGCGCGGCATCATCAACGGCATCAGTCTGGCCGCGGCCGGTCTCGATTCGCTGTTGCCGCAGACCACAAATCTGATCACCAATCTGCGCACCATCGCCAACACCACTTCGAACGCGCAGCCCGATCTCGCCATCCTGACCAGGAATTCGGGCGTGCTGTTCGAGCAGTTCAACAATGCCAACGCCGAACTGCAGGCGCTACTCGAGCAGTCGCCCGGCCAGTTCGCCAGTCTCGGTGCGGTACTGGACAAGACGAGTGATCCGATGACCAGTCTCGTCACCAATTTCGCCGCTATCACCAAGGCCGCGCAACTGCGTACCCCCGCGCTGCGCGCGCTGTTCCCCTCCCTCGAAGCGGGACTCGGTGCGCTCGGTGTCCCCGCCCACGACGGCGAGTTCCACACCATCCTGGATATCTGGCCGCGCCCGACCTGCAACTACGACACCAAGCAGATGCGCAACGAGGTCGTGCAGGACGACACCCTGCCGAAGTGGAACTACTGTGTGAACCCGCCAGCGGATCAGCAGATCCGAGGTGCGGCCAACGCGCCGCGCCCGAACGTGCCGAACAACGGCGCGCAGAGGCCGCCAGGTGTGGATCCGAACGAACGGACCATTCCGCCGGCGCGGTGAGCATCACCCCGTCCGGTGGCTGGGCCATCGGCCGGGGCATACTCGCCGGTAGACCGCCTACGATCAGCCCGTTCGGGCCGATCGGCCGAATCGGCGCGTGCGCGCGCCGGGAAAGTGCAGGATTGTATCGATGTCCACCGACGACGCCGACACCGCCGACACCGCCGACAACACTGACAACACCGACAAGGCCGAGGACGCCGCAGGCACCGCGGACGCGGTGACCGAGGGCAAGGCCGAGACCGAAGAGGCGACGGCGAAGCCGGATCTGGCGAAGGCGACGGCGAAGGCACCGGAAGAGAAGCAAGCGCCTCGGACGAGTCCACCGGCGAAGGCCGCGGCGACCTCGGGATCGAGTCCGACGCCGATCATCGCCGCGTTCGTGGCGGGCATCCTGCTGGTCGCGGCGATCACCGCCGTCGTGGTGTTCTACTTGCAGGCCCAGAACCGCGGCGACGAACTCGCCGCGGTCGAGGACTCCACCCACGCGGCGTGCGCTTTCGGACGCAATGTCTCCACCTACGACTACTCCAAGGATCTGGACGGCTACTTCAAAACCGTCAAGGAAGGCGCGACCGGCGACTTCCTGAAGGAGTTCGACGACGCGAGCAAGGCGCTCAGCGAAGCCATGGTGCAGGCGCAGGTGAAATCCTGGGTCGATGACGTGCAGTGCGGCCACCAGTCCGGTGATTCCGAATCGGCCAAGGTCCTCGTGACGCTGACCCAGTTCCGCACCAACTTCAGCCAGACCACACCGGATCGGCAGTACGTCGTGGTGATCGCGGATCTGAAGAACGAGGGCGGCGACTGGAAGGTGAGCAAACTCGACTCACCGATGCTCAGGGGCAGCGGTACCGGACTGCCCGGCGGCGCTTCCGCCACGCCGGGGGCCACACCCGCTCCGGCCCCGGCGCCGGGAAACTGATCTTCCGAAACGCCTCCGGCGGTGGAGTCCAATCACCACCGCCGGAGGTTTTCGGGCGGTCTCGCCTCGCGGACGCGCCGCCTCCTCAGAACAGAGTCAGACTCTGTGGAGCCGAAGGCGCGCCCGTCTTCCCCGAGGCCCGCGGCCCGGTGGTCTTTTCCAGTGGTGCGGCGGTCTCCTGCATGGTCACGGCGGGCAACTCGATGGTGCTCGCCTCCCCCACTGCCGCCGAGGCCGCCGCTTCACGCGCCGCTTCGCCGGCGAGCGCGTCGGCCTTCTCGTTGAAGTAGTTGCCAACGTGACCGCGCACCCAGCGGAAGCGGACCGGGCCGGGCCGGCCCGCGATGGCCCGATCGATCTGCTTGATGATCTCGACATTCTTGACCGGCGCCCCGGTGGAGGTGCGCCAGCCGTTCGTGCGCCACCCCGAGATCCATTCCGACGCGCATTTGATCGCGTAGAGCGAATCACTTTCGATGAAAAGGGGTTCCGGACCGGGATGGGCGATGATCGCCTCGTAGACCGCGCGTAGTTCCGCGATCTGGTTGGTTCCCGAGGCGCCTCCGCCGCTGTGCGAAGACCCCTGATGATTGACCCAAGCCCAGCCGATGGCGCCGCCCGGGTTTCGCAGGCAGGATCCGTCGGTGCTCACGATGATCATGGATGGCACCTTACGCAATCCGACCGACAAGATCGGTACCGTGGAATTCCTCGATTTCCCTACGCAATTGCGACTCCGTGCGTCGTAGCGCCTTCCTGACGGCGGAATCCACCAGCCCGGTGCACAGGCGACCGAGGACTCCACGCGGTGCAGCGTACTCCGCTTCGGAGGTCAGCACCGACCGTCCGTAGCCGAGCGGGTCGAACCGTAGGGTCAGGGTGCCCGACAGACGTCCGCGCAGGGTGTAGCCGATGACGACGTTGCGGCGGTATTCGGTGATCTCGCACGCCGTCTTGGGATGCCAGAGCGCGACCCTTGCCGTGGTGTCGTAGACCGCGCCGAGGCCCTGGTCGATATCGCTGGCCGGTTCGAATTCGGCGACGCCGAACATCCAGTCCGGGACGAAGAGGTGATTGTCGGTGTAGCTGAACGCCACTTCGACGGGTGCCCCGACGTCACTCGCATACTTGATGTGGCCCATCGACCCTCCCTGCCTGACTAGCGACGTTCGTCCCTCGCGGCTGTGCGAGCGCTCCGGTGAGAACTCGTCGCCGGGATCCACGCTGCCGACAAAAGTACTACAGCTCTCCTCTTTATTGCAGGGGTTGGGCACGATTCGGTGGGGCGGATTTCCGCTCGCGACCGGCCGGTTGCTTGGTAGAAGAATCGCCGTACCGCCGGGTCGGCAGGCCGATCCGACGTCAGATTCGATCGACCAGATACTCCGCGATCGGTATCGCCGATGTCGCGGCGGGTGACGGCGCGTTCAGCACATGTATCGACCGCGGGGTGCGTTCGATCAGGAAATCGTGCACGAGGGTGCCGTCACGCAGCACCGCCTGCGCGCGGATTCCCGCCTCGCGCGGCTGCAGGTCGGCCATCGTCAATTCCGGGCAGTACCTGCGGCATTCGGCGAGATATCCGCGTTTGAAAAGGGAGTTGCGCAGTTCGCGGGCCCCCGTGCGGAAATGGGCGCGGGCGAGCTTGCGCAGTCCGGGAAAACCCAGGACGTCCCTGGCGTCGCGCAGATCCACGCTGCCCTTGCGGTAGCCCTCTCGCGACAGTCCGAGCACCGCGTTGGGTCCGACGGTCAGCTCACCGTCGATGGTCGGGCTCAGATGCACCCCGAGGAACGGCAGGCTCGGATCGGGTACCGGGTAGATCAGCGTGCGCACCAGGCCCGCCCGCTCCGGCGGCAATCGGTAGTACTCGCCGCGGAACGGCACGATCCGGAAATCCGTGCGCAGCCCCGCCAGCGCGGCCATCCGGTCGGCCTGCACGCCCGCGCAGACCACGAGCGTGCGTGCGCGCCAACTCCCCTCGGGCCCTGACGCGGTCACCGAATCCTGCGATTCGGTCAGCGAGTTGATCTCCGCGCCGAGCACGATCTCACCGCCCCGCGCCGCGACCTCCGCGGCGAGCGCGATGGTCACCCGCGTGTAATCGATGATTCCGGTACCGGGGACGAACAGCGCGCCCACGCCGGACACCCGAGGTTCCCGCCGCTTCAGCGCGGACTCGTCGAGTAACTCCACCTCGACCCCGTTGGTCACCGAGCGCTGGTACAGATCGAGCATTCTGCGGTGCTCGTCGGCATCGGTCGCGACGAGCAGCTTTCCGCACACGTCGAACGGAATTCCCTGCGCGGCGGCGTAATCCTTGGTCCACTGCGCGCCGCGCACGCACAGTCGCGCCTTCAGGCTGCCCGGCTCGTAGTAGATCCCGGAATGGATGACGCCGCTGTTGTGCCCGGTCTGGTGCACGGCCAGGGACGCTGCCTTCTCCACCAGCACCAGGCTCGCGCCGGGATGGCGTCGCAGCAGCGTCCTCGCTGTGGCCACACCGACGATTCCGCCGCCGATCACGCAGTAGTCGTACACGCGGACCCACAGTAGTGCGCCGATCGGCGCACTGGACTGGTGACCGATTGCTCGCGCTATGCGCGACTCCGCTGTGCCGTCACGGTGTCGGAGGACGTCTCCGATATGGCGGAAGGGATCGGAGTGCGGTCGACACGCAGGTCGTGTTCGCCCAGCGCCGGGTCGGAGAGGGTGAAGGTCACCTTGCCTCGGCGGGTGTCGATTTCGGTCCGGACCGCGGTGATGCCCGATGGGTCGGCCTCGGTGCCGAAATCGTCGCGGAACTGCTCGGAGCGCAGGAAATCCGACAGTGTCGAGAACAGGTTGGTATCGACGGTGAAGGCGACGGAATTTCGCTCCGGCGCGAAATGCGCGCCCACGTAGGCGGTTCCGATACCCAGACGACCGCCGACTCCGGTGGGCGGTGCGGGGGTGACCGCGACCCGGTCGGCGCGCGGCGCCACAATCGTCGTGGCCGGGGGCGCGTCGGGTTCCTCGATCCGTGTCCGGATCAGGAACGACGGCCGATCGATTCGGTCGCCGATACGCACCGACTCGGTGACAACAGGATCAGTGCGCGGCGCGTCCCGAATCGCCGCGGGCGGTGCGCCGGAGTCGGAGATTACGACGCCGGGCCGCTGGGTATCCGGGATCTGTCGGACGATGTAGGACCCCGCGGCGAAGGTCAGGCTGAGGCTCGCGGCGCCGGCCAGCACGATCGCGGTATGACGGGCGATCTGGGTGGAATTGTGTGCGGTCACGGTGTGGTCCTTCCCGGGCCCCCACTCCCCTGGCGTATGCATGCCTGGCCCGCGTCGTCGGAAGCCGTACACATGTCCAGGTTACGGCCCGACCCGAGCTCGCCGTCTCGGTGCGAGCAGGATCACAGGCCCGAGCTGCGCTGATGTTTCTGTCCGCTGACGTCGGGGTAACACTGGGGGTAGCTGGCGAGCGTCATGCTCGACTGCCACCTAGAGATACCCGGACAATGGCGTCCGGCCGTCGACATATACGGCGCACCCAAGTGTGGCGCTCGCCCGCTCCCGAATCTCGGACCGGGCGGTTGCGGCCGTCGCCGCCCGCCCGGCCGGGAGTTCCTTCGGGGAGAAATCCGAGCTAGACGAACTGCCCCGCCGCTCGCCCCGTACCCGCCGGTCCGGCGAAAGCCTGCGCGATGGTCAGCCAGTCCGCGGCGTCCGGCCCGATCGCCTCCAGCGCGAGATCGTCACGGTGACGCCGTTGGGTCACCAGCAGACAGAAATCCTGCGCGGGGCCGCTGATCCGTTGGGCCGCGTCCGCCGGTCCCCACGCCCAGATGTCGCCGTCCGGTGCGGTGAGTTCCACCCGGAACTCCTCGGCGGGCGGCGTCGTGCCGCGCACGGTGTACGCGAAATTCCTGGTGCGGACGCCGATATGGGCGATATTGCGCAGCCGTGCGGTGGGCTCGCGCTGTGCGCCGAGCGCGTCGGCCACATCCTGGCCGTGCGCCCAGGTTTCCATGACGCGGGCGGTGACCATCGACGCCGGACTCATCGGCGGACCGAACCAGGGCAGTTTGACGCCTGCGGGGACGGCCAGGAGGGCGTCAGCGAGGGTGACGCGGCCCTCGCGCCACCGCCGCAGTAATGCGGGCGCGGGCGTGCGTGCGGCTTCCTCGGCGGCGTCGTCGACGAAGGTCAACACCTTCGGACCGGCTTCAACGACCATCCTCGTGAAGCCGTCGGCGTCTGTCGCGGCGATGGTGGCGATTTCGTCGGTCCAGGCCAGGTGGCCGATCTGATGGGCGATGGTCCATCCGGAGGCAGGCGTGGCGCGAGTCCACTCCCCGGGCGGCAGCGGGGCGACGAGTTGTTCCAGGTCCGCGCATTCACCGGCGAAATCGTCCAGCAGCGCCTCGAGATCAGCCATGTGCTCTTCCCTACCGGTAGTGGTGCGCACCAGTGCGCGTCGTTGCCGACCCAGCATCGCACCCTGATCAGAAAAAATGCAAGCACGCCCGCTTGTTTTTATGCGCGCCGGGCCCGATGTGGCCTACCAGCCGAAAATCGCCAGGTGAGCCGCGCCGACAACCAGGCCGAGTACCGCTCCGTGCAGGTAGAGCAGCCATGCGTCCTGTTCGACGGAGGCGTAGAACATCTCCATGAACTCCCCCGGACTCAGCAGTTGAAGTTTGCGGGCGGCGAATTCATCGATCGTCTTCGCCTGTTCGAGCGTGAGCTCCTCGTCCTGCACCATGCGCGGCGCGAGCCCGACCGCGGCGCCCGCCGCACCCACCTTGAGGTTGTCGAACTGCCTCTTCCCGAACGCGGCGCGCACCATCGAGGTCGTCGGTCCCAACTGCCGATGGATTTCGTCGGACACCACGCGCTCGATCAGCTGGCGGGTCTTGTCGCCATTGGGTCCGTCGAGTAGTTCGTGGGACAGATTGGGCAGGGTGAGCACCTGATAGGCCAGGATATGCGCCAGATCGACCGCGGCCTGCGACTGCCGTTTAGCCAGCAGCGCCTGTTTCCACAGATACTTGTACCGCGGCTGTGGATCGCCGGGTTCGAAGACCATCTTGACCGCGATGACATTGACCGCCACGCCGATCGCCGCGGCGCTCGCCAGCACGATCACCCAGGCGGGTAACCAGCCGATAATCGGAATGCTCTGGTGCACATGCAGATACAGCGCCATGATCAGACCGAACGGGGCGCCGAGCAGACCGATCCGCACCATGAACTTCAATTCGGGGGCGGCGATGGTGGTGGTGAGATCCTTCAGGATGTACGGATTCTCGTGCAGATACCTGATGACGAAACTCTTGATATCGATGAGTTGATCGATGGCGTCGCCGAGGGTGTCGAACGCACGCCGCGTCAGCTGCGGCAACTGCCGGTCCACCCGCTGATAGATGACCTGCTTGACCTGTTTGGGCACCGAACGCCAGAAATCCGGATTCTCCCGGTACATGATCTCGTCGATGATCGGTTGCACCTGACCGCGAGCGAGCGTGGCGAGTTGATCGGAGATTCCGTCCAGATCGAGTTCGTGAATGAAATCCCTCGGACTTCCGATGCGCATCAACGCCTTGTCGACGCAGATACTGGCCATCTTCTCCGCGCGCGCCGGAATGAAACCCTGGAAACCCAGCCGCCGCCCGTCGCCGGAGAACGTCGGAAGTACCTGCACCCGCCGCGGAAAATACGGATAGAGGACCTGCAAACCGGGGATGCGCACCCCGCGGAACTGCACCGGCCAGAACAGCATCAGCACGCCGGTCCAGTTGGTCAGCCATCCCGCGAGCGCGCTGAAGACCGGGAACGTGATCAGATCGACGACGAATTTGCTCTGGCCGGTCCATTCTTCCCAATCGATGAACACGCCCGAGGCGAGTGTCGTCATCGTGGGATCCCCCTGGTGCGCCCGGTCCTCGAGTATCGAAGTCCCCACAGTCTCATTGGCCTGGTCGGGGTGTCAACGCGGGTATCCCCACGACATGCCTGCCCGTTGACGGACGCTTCTTCTTCGCTGTCAGCGAACCCGGGGATCAATGTGGAACAAACCGCCGGGGGGTGGGGTTGAGTAGGCGTCGCTCAACTTGAGAAGGGTCGAACACGTGACTACACCTCAGAATCTGCCGGTGCTGTTCCTGACCGATCCGATCGTGCTGCCGGGCATGGTCGTGCCCATCGAACTGGACGAATCCGCACAGGCTGCCATCGACGCCGCGCAGGCCGCGAAGACCTCGGCGGTGTTGCTCGCGCCCCGGCTGTCGGAGGGCTACGCCACCTACGGCGTGGTCGCCACCATCGAGCAGGTCGGACGTATGCGCGGTGGCGCGCCCGCGGCCGTATTGAAGGCCGAACGGCGCGCGAAGATCGGTCACGGGGTCACCGGGCCGGGCGCGGCGCTGTGGGTCGAGGCCGAACCGGTCGATACGCCCGCCGTCGACGGCCGCACCACCGAACTCGCCGCCGAGTACAAGAAGCTCGTTGTCGCGGTGTTGCAGCGCCGCGAGGCCTGGCAGATCATCGACGCGGTCACTCAGCTGACCGATCCGTCGGCGATCGCCGACACCGCCGGTTACGCGCCGTACCTGACCACCGATCAGAAGCGCGAACTGCTGGAAACCCCCGACGTGAGCACGCGTCTGACCACGCTGATCGAGTGGACCAAGGCGCATATCGCCGAGACCGAGGTCACCGAGAAGATCAGTGACGACGTGCGCGAGGGTTTGGAGAAGAGTCAGCGCGAATTCCTGCTGCGCCAGCAACTCAACGCCATCCGCAAGGAATTGGGCGAGGACGAGCCGGACGGCGCGGACGACTACCGGACCCGCGTCGAACAGGCCGACCTGCCCGGCGAGATTCGCGAGGCCGCGCTGCGCGAGGTGGGCAGGCTGGAGCGCGCCAGCGATCAGAGCCCGGAATCGGGCTGGATCCGCACCTGGCTCGATACCGTGCTGGAATTGCCGTGGGCGGTGAAAACCACTGATAACACCGATATTTCGGCCGCCCGTGCGGTACTCGACGCCGATCACCACGGGTTGGACGAGGTCAAGGACCGCATGGTCGAATACCTGGCCGTGCGTGCCCGGCGGGCCAAGCGTGGACTCGAGGTCGTCGGCGGGCGCGGTTCGGGCGCGGTGCTGGTGCTCGTCGGTCCGCCCGGTGTCGGCAAGACCTCCCTCGGTGAATCCGTGGCGCGGGCGCTCGGGCGCGAATTCGTTCGCGTCGCCCTCGGCGGTGTGCGCGACGAGGCGGAGATCCGCGGTCACCGTCGCACCTACGTCGGCGCGCTGCCCGGTCGGATCGTGCGTGCCATCAAGGAAGCGGGTTCGATGAATCCCGTTGTCCTGCTGGACGAGATCGACAAGGTCGGATCCGATTTCCGCGGTGACCCGGCGGCGGCGCTGCTCGAAGTACTCGATCCGGCGCAGAACCACACGTTCCGCGATCACTACCTCGATCTGGATCTCGACCTGTCCGATGTGCTGTTCATCGCGACCGCCAATGTCATGGACACCATTCCCGGGCCGCTGCTGGACCGGATGGAGTTGATCACCGTCGACGGCTACACCGAGGCCGACAAGGTGGCCATCGCCCGTGACTTCCTGGTGCCGCGCCAGTTGGAGCGCAACGCGCTGACCGCCGAGGAGGTGTCGATCACCGAGGAGGCGTTGCGCGAGATCGCCGCGAACTACACCAGGGAAGCCGGAGTGCGGCAGATGGAACGGCTGATCGCGAAGGCGTTGCGCAAGGCCGCGACGAAACTGTCCGATGTCGACGGCACCGGACTGGGTTACGACGCCGAACTCGGGTACGACGGCGCCGATGCCGTCCTGACCTCGGATGTGCTGACCATCGGTCTCGGGGATCTGAAGGAGTACCTGGGACGCCCGCGCTTCACCCCCGATTCGGTGGAACGCACGGCGGTGCCAGGTGTGGCGACCGGTCTGGCCGTCACCGGCGCCGGCGGCGATGTCCTCTACATCGAGGCCAATGCCGCCGAGGGCGAACGTTCACTGACCCTGACCGGTCAGCTGGGCGATGTCATGAAGGAATCCGCGCAGATCGCGCTGACCTACGTGCGCTCGCATCTCGAGGAGATCGGCATCGAACCGTCGCTGCTCGACCGGAATATCCACATCCACTTCCCGGCGGGCGCGGTGCCGAAGGACGGCCCTTCGGCGGGTGTCACCATGGTCACCGCCCTGGTGTCGCTGGCCTTGGGCAGGCAGGTGCGCGGTGATGTCGGCATGACCGGTGAGGTCACGCTGAACGGCCGGGTGCTGCCGATCGGCGGCGTGAAGCAGAAACTGCTCGCCGCTCAGCGCGCGGGGCTGAAAACCGTGTTCATCCCGGCTCGCAACGAACCGGATCTCGACGAGGTGCCCGCCGAAGTGCTGGCCGCCTTGGATGTTCGCCCCGTCGCCGACGTGGCCGATATCTTGGCCTACGCCATCGAACCGGTGGTCGAACCGGCCATCGATCGTCCGGCGTTCGCCGCCTCCGCGTAATCCGATCCCGAGGAGCCGGGCACGAGAGATTCTCGTGCCCGGCTCTTTTCGGTCATTCCGAGCGCGGCGCGATCATGTGACATGACAGACAGCACGTGCTGTCGACTTCGAGGCCCGACCGAAGCGCTTCGCTACGCGGCGGAGACGAAATTCGTGATGCCGGAAATCATCCGGCCAGATCGCGTTCCACGGTCCGCGTGGTTCCCTGGGCCAGAGCGCACAGGATCGGATCGCCATCATCGCTTTCGGCATAGATCTCGCAATTGACCACCGCTTGGCGGCGGGTCGCCCCGGTGACCACGGCGTCCGCTCGCAGCCGCGCGCCACGGGCCGGGCGCAGGTAGGTGATGGTGAAACCGCCGGTGAGCACATTGGCGCCGAGTACGGTGCCTGCCGCGAAGGTGAGCGCGTTATCGGCCAGATAGGACAGCACGCCGCCGTGTACGTAACCGAATTGCTGGCCGATCTCGGCGCGGATCGGGACGACCAGGGTCGCGCGACCGTCACCGAAATCGGTGATCTCGGTACCGACCAGGTTGGCGAAGGGTTGTGCGGCGAGTACCTGCCGCGCTGATTCGAGTTCGAGCGTCGCGGACGTCACGGTCATGGGAATCCCTTCTCCGGGTGATGCATTCAGTGATCGGTGGCGAGGGTGCGCCAGGCGGCGTCGGCCAATTCGTCTGCCACCGCGGTGGGTGCGGCGCACATGTCGCCCGCTAGCCATTGACGCGAATACTCCTGCGCCGCACCGAGCCACAGGGCGTAGACCAGATCGAAGGGCAGGTCGCGCACCGCGCCGTAGCGCGCGTGGGTGCGCCACCAGCGCCAGATATCGGTCATGAACTGCCTGTTGGTATCGCTCTCGCGTACCCCGGGCGGTCTGGCCGAGAGCAGCACCGTCGCGCGGTACTGGTTTTCGCTCACCCAGCGCAGATGTTCGACGACCCCGGCGGTGATACCCGCACGGGCGTCGGCGCTGTCGCCGACCGCCGCCCAGAAATGTTGCTGATAGTCGGTGAGCGCGTTCGCCCACACCTGACGGTAGAGATCGGCCTTATCCGGAAAGTGGTGGTAGAGCGCGCCGACGCTCGCCCCCGCCGCGTCCCTGATCTGCGCCAATGTCGCATCGAGCGCACCGTGCTCGGCGAATTGCCGCTCGGCCGCGAGCAGCAACCGATCTCGAATCTTCATATACAGAATTTAGTTCGGTTTTCCAGACGGCGCAAGACCGGCCGGGGATCGCGGGGACGGCTCAGGCGAGCGGCCGCGGCCTCCGCAGTAGCCAGCCCAGGAACGAGCGCCGTGGCGGACGCGGATACTCCGCGACGATCATCCCGGACCCGAGCGTCCCGTCCACCCGCAGCAGGGGAGCGCCGGGCAGTCGCGGTTCGTCCACCCGGTTCCGGACAGCGCCGCTGCTGACACGCACCCGGTCCAGATCGGCCCGCCACCCACGCGGCACGACGAGGGTGAGGCGGCCGGAGGAGACCGTCGCGTGCACCGCCACCTCGCGATGCGGGCACAGCGCCCTGGTGAAATCGATGCGGACGCGGCCCGAGCGACATTCGGCGGTGATCTCCGCGGGCACTATCCATTCGCCGTCTTTCACCCGCGTCCCACTGGCGACCCGCAATTCGAGCGGTTCCCGCGCCGCCGCGACCACAGCGAGATCGGCGGTCACCGCGACGAGTTCGGCCGAACTGCGCGCGGTATAGAGACCGCGGCCAGTCGCTTGTCGACTTCGGCCAGATCGAGTTCACCGTCTTCGACGGCCAGTTGTAGTTGGCGTGCGGCGATCTCCCGGTCGACATCCGCGATCTCGGTCGCGGGCACGGCGGGGGAGTTCTGCGTGGATTCGCTCATCGCCATCATTCCTACTCGTCCTGTCGGCCTACTCGTCCTGTCGGCCTACTCATCCTGTCGGCCTACTCGTCCTGTCGGCATTGCCGGGAGCCGATCGCGCGGCGCTACGACAGCGCTGTCACCTTCCATCCTTACGGTGGTGGTGACGGTATGTACAGCACAATCCCGTGGCTCACCGAGGTGTCCACCGAAGTCGCATACGGATGGATGACTCGCCCCGGCACGGGGATCGGCTCGGGGGCCGATGCCGCCACGCCAGGTCGGCGTGGCATTCAAAGAAACCGGCGCAGAAGAGGTCTCGGTTGTCAGTCGCTGGATGTGCTGCCGGGCAACTGAACCGGGGTACGGTTCGCGGCGCGGTCGCCGTCTCGCTGTTCCCGCTGACCCGATTGGGGGTCGGCTGCGAGATAGTGGCCGACGAGGATTTCGCCGAAGTGGATCGTTTGGGAGATTATCTCGTCGACGTCGATGGCGATGGCACCCGCACGCCATGCGGTCGTCAGCTCGACGAAACCGCCGACAGCCATCAGCACGGTGCGATAGAACTCGTTGCGGGGCAAGCCGTTTCGCAGGTATGGCGCCATTCCCGTCGCGAGCACATCGGTGGCGACGAGTATCAGGTCGCGGCGACGACGCTCGAGGATTTCGCTGCCCGCGTGGTCACCGAACAGGACCTGCGTGCGGCGCGGATCGGCGGCGAAGCCGGTGACCACGGCTTCGACCGCTCGGCGGAATACCACGAGCGGCTCCGAATCCCGCAGACCATCGATCGCCGTGACCAGAGTGGCGGTCGTTTCGTCGCGAACCTGATCCCATACCGCGGCGAGCAGCGCGTCTCGATCCGAGAAGCTCTCGCGGAAGTACCGATCGTTCAACCGTGCCCGTGCGCACACGCTGCGCAGGCTCACCGCGGCCCAGCCGCCGTCGGCCCAGATGTCGATGGCCGCGTCGATCAGCTGTTGGCGGCGGGCGGCGCGCCGCATCTCGGCGGTGCGACCGCCCCGGGTCTGGGAGGTGGTCATAACTCCATCTTGACAAGACCTCACCATGGAAGCATTAATTGGTGACGGAGCGTCACCAAAATGAGGTGGCCGCCGACGGGCCTGCCTCGAACGTTCGCAGCGCCGCGAAAGGACACCACGTGTACCGGAGCATTGTCCGCAGGATTCAACAACGCGCCGCCGACTTGGCGGATCTGTATCCGTCCAGAACGCACGCGCTCGCCGAGCCGCCCGCGGGCAGCGATCTACTTCCTGTGCTCGGCCACTCCGGGTTGCCGCTGATCGGACAGTCGTTGCGGGTCTACACCGGCGTGATCGGATGGTCACGGAAAACCTTCGACAAGTACGGCGAAGTCTCGTGGACGGAGGTATTCGGTCGCCGGGCGGTCTACGTCTTGGGTCCGGCCGCACTGGAGACCGTGTGGGCCAACAAGGACAAAGCCTTCTCGAGCGAGAAGGGCTGGGAGTTCTGGATCGGGCCGTTCTTTCGCCGCGGCATCATGCTGCTCGACTTCGAAGAGCACCTGCATCACCGGCGCATCATGCAGCAGGCATTCACCCGGCCGCGATTGATCAATTACCTCGAGCTGATGCAGCCGGGTATCGAGCGGGACCTCGCCTCGTGGCAGCCCGGCACCGAATTCCGGTTGTACGACCACGTCAAGCAGATGTTGCTGAATCTGGCAACCGAGGTATTCGTCGGCGCGGAACTGGGTGCGGAGGCCGAACAGTTGGAGCGCGCGTTCGAGGCCGCGGTGGTCGGCGGACAGGCCCTGGTACGCGCGGACGTCCCTGGCGGCACCTGGTCGCGCGGGTTACGCGGACGCCGGGTGCTGGAGGAATATTTCCGTGCGCAGCTGCCCGCCAAACGGGCCGGGGCGGGGACCGATCTGTTCAGCGTGCTGTGCCACGCGACGAGTGAGGACGGTGAAACCTTCACCGACGCCGACATCGTCAACCATATGATCTTCGCCCTGATGGCAGCGCACGACACCACCGCCGTCACGATATCCATGCTCACCTATCTGCTCGGCAAGAATCCGCACTGGCAGGAGCGGCTTCGCGCGGAATCGCTTGCCCTGGGCAAAGACTCGCTCGAATACGACGATCTCGATCGGCTGCCGTCGCTGGATCTCGCGTTCAAGGAAACACTGCGCATGTACGCCCCCGCGGGAATGTTGATGCGCCAAGCGCTCGAGGACACCGAAATCCTCGGTCACTACATCCCGGCAGGCACCGACATCCTGATCGGCGCGTACCCGTCGATGCGGCTGGAGCGCTGGTGGCCGCGGCCGGACGAATTCGACCCGGAACGTTTCGCCCCGGAACGGCGCGAGGACAAAGTGCACCGCTATGCCTGGTCACCCTTCGGCGGCGGGGCGCACAAATGCATCGGTCTGCACTTCGGCGGAATGACCGTGAAGTCGATCATGCACCGGCTATTGCTGCGCTACGAATGGAGTGTCCGCTCCGATTATCAGGTACCGCTGACCTGGGGCACCGGGCCCACACCCGACGACGGACTGCCGATCAACCTCCGGCCGCGCTCCGTCCGGATATCGGCCCCGTCATCGGCCGCATGATGTCCAGGATCATCGTCGATCGGAATCGATGCGAGGGCCATGCGCTCTGTGTCGCGTTGGTGCCCGATATCTTCGAGATCGACGACGAGGACAAGGCGACCGTGCCCGGCGTGGTGAGCGACGACCAACTCGACAACGTCGGGCTCGCCGTCGACACCTGTCCGGTCGCGGCCCTCCGCGTCGAGCCGCCGCTGCCGCCCGCCTCGTGAAGGACGAGCCGATCGCGCGACGGTACGGCATTGCTGTCACCCTCCGTCCGTACGATGGTGGCGACGGTATGCACAGCACAACCCCGTGGCTCACGGAGGTGTCAACCGATGTCGCATACAGATGGATAACCCGCCCCGGCACGTGATCGGCTCGGGGGCGGACGCCGCCGAAGGTCCCCGTTCGGCCGGGGTGCGCCGGTGGCTGCTGCACGTCGATCTCGATCAGTTCCAGGCGGCGGTGGAATTCCGGCGTCATCCGGAACTGCGCGGGCTTGCGGTGATCGTCGGCGGCAACGGCGACCCGACCGAGCCGCGCAAGGTGGTGACCTGCGCGTCCTATCCGGCGCGGGCCTTCGGCGTCAGGGCCGGAATGGCCTTGCGCTCGGCGCAGCGCAAATGCCCGGACGGTATTTTCCTTCCGCTCGATATGGCGACCTACGAGGAGGCGTCCGACGAGGTCATGGCGGTGCTGCGTACTTTCCCCTGCCGAGTCGAGGTGTGGGGTTGGGACGAGGCGTTCCTCGCCGCCGACACCGATGATCCAGAACGCCTCGCGGCCGAGATCCGCAGTGCCGTCGCCGCATTGGATCTGACCTGCGCGATCGGGTTGGGGGATAACAAACTCACCGCGAAACTGGCCACCGGCTTCGCCAAAGCATCGGGGAAAGCCTCGGCCGAACCCGCGAACGCCGCCGCCGCGAACGTCGGAATGTTTCGGCTGACCGCGTCGAACTGGACCGACGTGATGGCGCACCGGCCGACAACCGCGCTGTGGGGTGTCGGCGGTCGCATCGCGGCCAGGCTCGCCGCGCTCGGCATCGAAACCGTCGCCGATCTGATGGCCGCCGACCGACACCGCCTTGCAGCCGAATTCGGCCCGAATACCGGCCCCTATCTGTGGGTGCTCGGCCACGGCAAGGGCGATACCGACGTGACCACCGAGCCGAGAATTCCGTTGGGGCGCAGCAAATCCGAGACCTTCCCCCACGATCTGACCGAACGCGCCGATATCGACGCCCAGGTGGCGCGGCTGGCACGGGAGGTGGCCGAGGAGATGGCCGAGGCGGGCCGCGTCAGCACCCGGGTATCGGTCACCGTGCGCAGCAATACCTTCTTCACCCGCAGCAAACAGGAGAAACTGCCCGCGCCGACTATTGATATCGCGCGGATCGTCGAAACGGCGCTGCGCATCGTCGACCGATTCGAGTTGGACCGTCCGGTGCGACTGCTCGGCGTCCGACTGGAGCTGGCGCCCGAGTAGTCGGTGCGGCCCGGTCCTCGGTCCGAATCCCAGCGATGACGGCGAACGCTCGTATGCTCGACCCATGGAGTTCTGGGCGATGGTTGCGAATGAATCGGACAGCGGGATCGTCTTGACCAAGCAGCGGGTGTCCGAGGATTTCCTCGGTCCAGGCGATGTGACGATCAAGGTGCACTACTCGAGCGCTAACTACAAGGACGCACTGGCCATCACCCCCGGCGGTGGCGTGGTGCGCAACTATCCGATCGTGCCAGGCATCGATATCACCGGTGAGGTCGTCAGCTCCGACGACGATGCTTTCGTCCCCGGTGATCTCGTCGTCGCGCACGGCTACGACATCGGCGTCGCGCGCAACGGCGGATTCGCCGAGTACGCGCGGGTGCCCGCCGAATGGGTGGTGAAACTCGACGGGCTGAGCACCAAGGACGCGGCCGCGATCGGCACCGCCGGTTTCACCGCGGCATTGAGCGTACAGACCCTGCTCGACCGTCGGCTGACTCCCGAAACCGGCGCGATCCTGGTCACCGGCGCGTCGGGAGGCGTCGGCAGCGTCGCCATCGATATTCTCTCCGGGCTCGGATTCGAGGTGATCGCCTCGACCGGCAAGACCGACGCCGCCGACAAACTGGCCGATATCGGCGCGAACGAGGTCATCGGCCGCTTGCCGGAAGATCCCGACGCGAAACCGCGTCCACTGTCGAAGGCGCGGTGGGCGGGCGCGGTGGACAGTGTGGGCGGCGCATCGCTGGCCTACATCCTCAGTTCGATCGGCTACGGGGGAACAGTCGCCGCCAGCGGCCTGACCGGCGGCCACGTGCTGCCTACCACCGTGATGCCGTTCATTCTGCGAGGTGTCGCCCTTATCGGCATCGATTCCGTCGCACTGCCCATCGAGCAGCGCCGCGAACTGTGGGGACGTCTCGCCGAGGAGTTGCGCCCCCGGCACCTCTCGGAGATCGAGAACGTCGCGCCGATCACCGAGGCGGAGAAGGTACTGCACGCCATCAAGAACGGGACGCATTCCGGCCGAACGATTTTCGGCGTGGCGGGCGAGTTCTGAGCCGGTGGAGCCGACGGCCCCGCTGACAGTGGTCGGGGCCGTTCATCGCGTTCTCACTTGCTACCCCAGACGATGACCCGCGCGGTATATGTGCCGGTTGTGTCGTTGCGCGACAGATCGGTGATGAACGCGCTGCGCCGCTGTGCCGTCGTCACGCAGTAGCCATTGCCGGGGGCGAACGGCAGCGTCTCCGAACCCTGAGTGGAGACGGCTTCGGCGCATTGGCGGGCGGTGGGGGCGCTCGATCCGGTCCACTGTGCGAGGGTGGGCTTGGTGGTGAAGAACCCGCCGCCGAGTCCGTAGAGGGTGGCTGCGGGGAAGTCGTCCGAGGACTGGTGGTCATAGCTGATCCAGGTGCTGGCACCGGTGTTGCTCGACAGGATCCGGGGCGGGTCGGAGTCGAGGTTCAGGTAGGTCATATTCATCACCCCGGTCCATTTGATCTGATCCGCGTCGGCCGCGGCGGACGTGCTCGAGGCAGATGCGGAGCCGGTCGTACTCGGTGTCGCCGGAGGACTCGTCTCCCGGTTCGATTCCAATGCGCGGGAGGGTTGTTCGGACTTCGCCGGTGTGGTCGAGCCCGACGAGCACTGCGCGACACCGAACACGATGGCGATCACGATGCCGACGAGCGTGCCGACAGCCCCCACCATCCCCCAGAATTCTGCCCGAGTGTGCCCGTAGATGAGGCCGCTGTTGTTGTCGTCGCCCTGCGGCGGCGTGGGGTCTGCCGACAATGTCCTTCTCCCCCTATTTGTTTCGCGTTGTTCGTATTCGTCGTGTTGCCAGACAATCTAGCTCCAGAATGAGTACGAGCACAGGCTCGACGGAGGTATCCGACGCCGAACACGTCATCGCCGGTCGGTGACGCGGGCTACCGGGCCGGGGTTCCGGGTGTCGTGCAGGGGCGCGGGATCGCCGCGATACCGTCTGGCGCGCAGCGGCCGAACCGTCGAGGTCGGGCGCCCCCGCTGGGCGCCCGACCCCGATCATGCGGCGGCGGTCACCGCGTCGTCGGCGAATTGGGTGCGGTAGAGCTCGGCGTAGCGACCCTCGGCGGCGAGCAGATCGGTGTGGGTGCCGCGTTCCACCACCCGGCCTTCCTCCATGACGAGGATCTGGTCGGCCGCGCGGATGGTGGAGAGGCGGTGCGCGATCACCAGCGCGGTCCGACCCGCCAATGCTTCCGACAGGGCTTCCTGCACCGCGGCTTCCGAGGTGGAATCCAGGGACGCGGTGGCCTCGTCCAGGATGACGACTCGCGGCTGTTTGAGCAGGAGCCTGGCGATGGTGAGCCGCTGGCGCTCGCCGCCGGACAGGCGGTAACCGCGTTCACCGACGACGGTATCCAGTCCGTCCTGCAGCGAGGCCACCAGATCGCGTAACCGCGCCCGCTCCAACGCATCCCACAGTTCGGCCTCGCTCGCTTCCGGACGCGCCAGCAGCAGGTTGGCGCGGATGGTGTCGTGGAACAGGTGACCGTCCTGGGTGACCAGGCCGACGGTGGCACGCAACGACGCGGTGTCCAGCCGCCGAATATCGGTGCCGTTGAGCCGGACCGCGCCGGAATCCACGTCGTACAGGCGGGAAACCAATTGCGCCACCGTCGATTTACCCGCCCCGGAGGACCCGACCAGCGCGATGAGCTGGCCGGGCTCGGCGCGCAGGGAGACCCGATGCAGAACCTCGACGCCGCCGCGCACATCCAGGGTGGCGACATCTTCGAGCGAGGCCAGCGACACCTTGTCGGCGGAGGGGTAGCCGAAACTCACCTCGTCCAATTCCACCGAGACCGGGCCTTCCGGCACGGCGACGGCATCGGGCGCGTCTTCGATCAGCGGCTTCAGGTCGAGTACCTCGAAGACGCGCTCGAAACTCACCAGTGCCGACATGATCTCCATCCGCGCACTAGCCAGTGCGGTCAACGGGGTGTACAGCCTGGTCAACAGCAGAGACAGCGCGACGACCGCACCCGCGTCCAGTTGTCCGCGCAGCGCGTACCAGCCGCCGAGTCCGTATACCAGCGCCACAGCGAGCGCGGAAACCACGGTGAGCGAGGTGACGAAAACGGTCTGCAACATCGCGGTGCGCACCCCGATATCGCGCACCCGTCGTGCCCGCACGGCGAATTCGTCCGATTCCTGCGCGGGCCTGCCGAACAGTTTGACCAGCGTGGCGCCGGGCGCGGAGAAACGTTCGGTCATCTGCGTGCTCATGGCCGCGTTCAATCCGGCGGCCTCGCGCTGGATCGAGGCGAGCCGATGACCCATCCGTCGCGCGGGAAGTACGAATACCGGCAGCAGCAACAGCGCCAACAGGGTGATCTGCCAGGAGATGCCGATCATCACGGCGAGGGTGAGCACCAGCATGACCACGTTCGCGACCACTCCCGACAGGGTGTCGCTGAAGGCCCGCTGCGCGCCGATCACATCATTGTTCAACCTGCTCACCAGCGCGCCGGTGCGAGTCCGCGTGAAGAAGGCGACGGGCATCTTCTGCACGTGATCGAATACCGCGGTCCGCAGATCGAGGATGAGTCCCTCGCCGATCCGCGAGGACAGCCACCGGATCGCCAGGCCGAGGCCAGCGTCGAGTACGGCCAGCGCGCCGATGACGGCGGCCAGTATCACGACCACGCGTGGCGCGGCCCCGCCGACGATATCGTTCACGACTCGACCCGCCAGCAGCGGAGTCGCGACCGCGAGCAGTGCCGAGAACACGCTGAGCAGCAGGAACACCCCGATCCTGCGGCGGTGTGGTTCGGCGAAACGCAGGATGCGCTCGGCCGTGGCGCGACGGAACGGCCGTTCGTCCTGCGGCGCGTTCGCCTGCCGGTACATCTGGCTCCAGGCCACTGACTCGATACTCACGTGCTTGTCCTCTCGCTTCCCGCCCCATCCAACTCCCGGCCTCCGACATTAAGACCTCAACATAGGTTCAGGGCAAGTCGATTCCGCGCCGGAACCGATTTCGCCTACGGCGGAATCCACGCGGCCTGAACAGCGCGTTTAGGCTGGCAGGATGATCGAGGACGGGATGGTGTCGGCATTGCGCGGCCGGATCGACGGCGAGGTGGGGCTGTCCGCACGCCGTCGCGCCGAGTACTCGACCGACGCCTCGAACTATCGGGTGCTGCCGGAGGCCGTTGTATTCCCGCGCGCGGATGCCGATGTCGCGGCGACCCTCGAATTCGCCCGCGAGAACGGGCTCACCGTCACCGCGCGCGGCGGCGGAACCTCGGTGGCTGGTAACGCGATCGGTCCCGGCATCGTGCTGGATTTCAGCAGATATATGCGTCGAATTCTCGAGATCGATCCCGAGCGGCGGCTGGCGCGGGTCCAGCCGGGGGTGGTGCTGTCGGATCTGCAACGTCTCGCCCGCCCGCACGGTGTGCGTTTCGGCCCCGATCCGTCCACCCAGGACCGCTGCACACTCGGCGGCATGATCGGCAACAACGCGTGCGGGCCGCATGCCGTCGCATGGGGCCGCACCTCCGACAATGTGACCGCGCTACGGGTCGTGGACGGAACCGGCGCGGCCAGAACCCTCGCGAGCGATCCAACGGGGGTGCCCGGCCTGGCCGAATTCACCCGCGCCAATCTCGCGGTGCTACGTACCGATCTGGGTCGCTTCGACCGGCAGGCATCCGGCTACGGATTGGAACACCTGCTGCCGGAACGCGGTTCGTCCGTCGCGAGATCGTTCGTCGGTACCGAGGGCACCTGCGGACTGCTGCTCGAGGCGACCGTGGAACTGGCCCGAGTGCCGAATGCCACGGTGCTGACGGTGCTCGGATATCCGGGAATCGCCAGTGCCGCCGACGATATCGCGGCCGTGATGGCGTGCGGCCCGATCGCGGTCGAGGGTATCGACGCGCGTTTGGTCGATGTCGTGCGAGCCCGCAACGGCAGTGTGCCGGAACTGCCGCGCGGCGGCGGTTGGCTTTTCGTCGAGACCGCGGGCACGACCGAGGACGAGGCGGTGTGGGCGGCACGCGAACTCTGCCGTGTCGCCGGTGCGTTGGATACCAGGATCGTCACCGATCCCGTCGCCGCCTCGGCACTCTGGCGTATCCGTGCCGATGGCGCCGGTCTGGCCGGTCGCACTCCCGACGGCCATCCGGCGTGGCCGGGATGGGAGGACGCGGCGGTCCCGCCCGAACATCTCGGCGATTACCTGCGGGATTTCGCCGATCTCACCGCCGAGCACGGGGTCGACGGACTGCTCTACGGCCATATCGGCGACGGCTGCATCCATGTTCGACTCGACCTGCCGATCATCGACGCGCCGAGACGGTTTCGGGCCTTCCTCTTCGACGCCGCCGAACTGGTGGTGCGCTACGGCGGATCGCTGTCGGGAGAACACGGCGACGGACGGGCGCGCTCGGAACTGCTGAAGGTCATGTACTCCCGCGAGGTCCTGGATGTATTCGCGGGCTACAAGACGCTTTTCGATCCAGAGAATATCTTGAATCCGGGTGTTCTCGTCGACCCGCGCCCGGTCGACGCGGATCTACGGGCGGCGGGACTCACGCGAATTCCACTCGCGGGCTTCGCCTTCCCGCAGGACGACGGCGATTTCGGCACGGCCGTCCATCGCTGCGTCGGCGTCGGAAAATGCCGCGCCGACGGTGGTTTCATGTGTCCCTCGTATCAGGCGACGGCCGATGAGAAGGACAGCACGAGGGGCAGGGCGCGCGTATTACAGGAAGTGGCTCGCGGCGCGCTGGACTGGTCGTCGGACGCCGTCGAGGAATCGTTGGATCTGTGCCTGTCCTGCAAGGCGTGTCGCTCGGACTGCCCCGCGGGTGTCGATGTGGCGACCTACAAATCGGAAGTGCTTTACCGCCGATACCGGCGGCGGTTGCGGCCGATCGACCATTACACGCTCGGGTGGTTGCCCCGCTGGCTGACCGTCGCGACCCGCATGCCTCGGATGACGAATGCGCTGGCACGATCCGAGCGGTTGCGCCGGTTCGCGTTGCGCGCGGCCGGGGTGGATCCGCGCCGCGCGGTACCGGTGCTGGCCGAACGCGGTTTTCGTCGAATATGGCGCACCCGTGCGTCGCGGCCGGTCACCGACGCGGGCATGCCGGAGGTCATGCTGTGGATCGACACCTTCACCGATGCCTTCGACCCGGATATCGCGCTGGCCGCGGTGGATCTGCTGGAATCGCTCGGATACCGGGTCAGGGTGCCGAGCAAGCGGGTGTGCTGCGGTTTGACCTGGGTCAGCACCGGTCAATTGGACGGCGCGCGAGCGCGATTGCGCGGCGCTCTCGACGCTGTGGACGAGCACGTCCGCGGGGGCGGGCTGGTGATCGGTCTCGAACCCTCGTGCACGGCGGTGTTGCGCGCGGATCTGCCGGAATTGCTGCCCGAGGATCCGCGCTCGGCGCCGACCGCCGCCGCGGTGCGCACCCTCGCCGAATTTCTCTCCGAACATCCCGACTGGCGGCCTCCGGTGCGCCCCGGCACCTCGGTAGTGGTTCAGCCGCACTGCCACCAATACGCCGTTCTCGGCGTCGAAGCCGATCGCCAGATATTAACTGCAATGCAGGTAGAAGTGATAGAGGTTACTGGATGTTGTGGTCTTGCCGGAAATTTCGGAATGCAGCAGGGCCATTACGAACTATCGGTCTCGGTCGCTGAGAATGGTCTACTACCCGCGGTGCGAAACACTTCTCCGGAAACGGTTCTCATCGCGGACGGATTCTCCTGCCGCACCCAGGCGAGGCAACTCGCGGCACGAGAAGGTCGCCACCTGGTCCAATTCCTCATGGATGAATGAGGTTTCAGGGGGCGTGGCATCCTGTGGCGCGCTCGGCGGCGCTCGGCGCGATATTCGAAGCGAGTGTGTATTTCGGCTCAGGCGCCGAAGGGGAGCATGCCGGGCGGAATCTGGTAGCCCGAGCTTCCGGCGAAGACACCGCCCCATGCGTTGAGCAGAACATTGAGCAGATTCGTAATCATCGAGCCCTCCATCATGACGATTGCCAAATATTCGCTGATTCTATTGAGTCGTCGAAGACGATATCGCAACATTTAGTTGTCGCGTTACCGATGGGTGCCGGGTAGGCCAGGTCCGCGCGGCCGCCGGGATGGGGGCGAGCAGAATGGTCCGGTGCGCGAATCGACGGCCATCCCGGACGCGGGCCGCACCGGGCAGGCCCGGACGGTGACCGCGGATCTGCCGATCGATCTCGCCTCCACTCTCGCCCCGCTGCGCCGGGGGACCGGCGACCCCTGTCACCGGGTGACCGAGGACGGTGCGCACTGGCACGCGTCGCGTATGCCGACGGGCCCCGTCACCTACCGGTTGTCGCAGGCCGGTCCGTGCGCGGTGGACGCGCGGGCGTGGGGCGACGGCGCGGCCGAATTCCTCGATGGGCTCGAGCGCATGCTCTGCCTGGACGAAGATCTCTCCGGCTTCACCCCCGAACATCCGAAACTCGCCGACGCGCACCGCCGTTTCCCCGGCTTGCGCATGCTGCGCACCGGCCTGGTCTTCGAAGCCCTGGTGCCCGCGGTGCTCGAACAGAAGGTGCATACGATCTCGGCCCGCGCCTCGTGGCGGACCCTGGTGCGCGGATTCGGCGTACCCGCCCCCGGACCTGCCCCCGCGGGTTTGCTGCTCCCGCCCGATTCGGATACCTGGCGTCGGATTCCGTCGTGGACCTTCCATCGAGCCAATGTCGGCCCCGAACGCGCGCGGACCATCATCCGTGCCGCCCGTGTCGCTGACGCACTCGAGCGCACAGCGACCGAGGAACCAGCCGAGGCCGCGCGTCGGCTGCGGACAGTGCCCGGCATCGGAGTCTGGACGGCAGCCGAAATAGCCCAGCGCGCCTACGGCGACGCGGACGCGCTCTCGGTCGGTGACTATCACCTGGCCGCCATTGTCGGCTGGACCCTGATCGGGCGTCCCATCGATGATGTCGCTATGGTCGACTTTCTCGAACCTCTACGCCCCCATCGCTACCGCGCCATCCGTCTCCTGGAAGTCAGCGGCTACGCCCATAAACCGAAATTCGCCCCCCGCACCCCCCTCACCGATCACACCTGGCATTGACCTGCGCGTAGGGGCCGCGTCGGTGCGGCCCCGCGCGGTCGGGTCAGAGCGGTCGGGTCAGAGCGGAAGCGCTCTTTCGTCGAGGACGCATTTGCCGGACTCGACGAGAGTGGTGCGGGCGCGGCGGCGGACCATGCAGCAGTCGACGGTGCAGTCCAGGTGCAATTGCATTGCCGCGTGGGCTTGTTCGTCGGTCATCACGCCGGGATCCCTTCCGCAGGTGAGAAAGGACGTGACGTGCATATTCAGATTCGGCAGTTGCATCAGGCCACCTCCGCGTGGACGTAGGTGGAGTGCAAGGGTCGCGGGTGCCTACCCGGTTGTTCGTCCCAGGGGACTTGACGGATGGCCATGCCAACGGCCTCCAGCGCGGTGAGGCCGAGGTCGTCGGCGAAATTTCCGACCGAGTCCAGTAGTCCCGGCACAACTTCAGCAACCTTCAGGGCTGACACTGCCTGCGCGCACGTGAGTGTGCGCCCGGGTAGGTAGGAGACGACCCAACGCTCATGCCCGACACTGCGGGCTCGGTGCGGGGTCGAATCGCTGGTCATCAACGACGACGCTATGACATGTACAGCCATGACTCCTCGTTCCTGCGTGTGAGTCCCGCGGCGCTCGTGACGCGCCCGGAGGTGTCGGCCCCGCGTTACCGGGTGGATTCCCGCGTGGCCTTCGCCATCGAATACTGTGTGTGCCCGGAGGTTTCACAGGGGGGAGGGGGCCGACTGATCAGCTCCGGGCACACTTCCAGCACACCACCGTAGCCGCGCTCGGACAGGTCGTCGGTCGATATCCAGAAATTTTCGCGCGAATCCCCAGCACGATAACCAGCGGGGAGGGGAGGATTCTCCATAGTGGATGAAGCGGCTCATGGCCCGAGGTAGCTGACGCCGATAGCTGACGCCGAGCGAGCCGATGCCGAAGTAGCCGAGGAAGTACCCGTAGCTATCGAGAGTCCGATCGCCTTCGAAGAATCTAATGCCCAAGCGAAGTGACGCCGAAACCGAGTTCGTGGACCGTAGTTCCGTCGCTTCGCGCGAGTTCGAGCACAGAACGGAGCGTGCGGTGTCAGCGAGTTCGGCCGAAACCTCGGCGCATTCGGAACGAGCCGCCCGAGGCGGGCACCGTTCGCATTCCGGCGCGGACAACGCCGCGTCCACCCTGCCACGGCGCCAGTTGGGCAGATATCTGCGCGACTGGCGCACCCAGGCCGGGCTCACCATCGCCGAGGCATCGCGCCTGATGGAATGGGGCGCCAGCACCCTGCAACGGTTGGAAAAAGGTCAGGCAGACCGTATCCGGACTCTCGACATCCAAGAACTCTGCCGCATCTACGGGATGCCCGAGGAGCTTGCCGACGGTCTCAAGGGGCTGGCCCAGCAAGCCGCGGTGAAAAGCTGGTGGCATGCCTACGGCGACCTGATCCCCGAAAACTTCGATGTATACGTGGGTCTGGAAGCCTCAGCCCAGCAGTTGAGGTCGTATCAGTCCGAATTGGTGCTCGGATTACTACAGACCGCCGAGTATGCACGGGCTCTCAATCATCTTGGCTATCCGGATGATACGGATGCCGAGATCGAGCGCCGCGTCCAGCTGCGATTGCAGCGCCAGGCGCTCATAACCCGAAGGGTCGCTCCGGCGACCGTCGACGTGATCCTGCACGAGTCGGTGCTGCGACGAGTCGTCGGTGGCGCGAAAGTGATGGCGGCGCAGCTACGACACCTTGCCGATTTCAGCACACGGGAGAATGTCTCGCTGCGTATCCTGCCGTTCGCGGCCGGTGTCCCTCTCGGAGTTTCCACCGGGCCGTTCACGGTTCTGGAGTTCGGAACCGACAGTAAAGGTCAGCCGGTCGAGCCGCCGGTGGTGTACGCGGAGGGTTTCACCGGGGATCTCTACCTCGAAAGACGCACGGATGTGCGGCGGTACGACCGGGCACACCAGTGCCTTCAGCGTCATGCGCTCGATATTCAACCCAGTAGACACCTGCTGCGGCAGGTCGCGAAGGAGTATGTGGCATGATTTTTGATCTGGTTGGCGCGCAATGGTTCAAGAGCGCCCGCAGCGGAGCGGGTAAGGATTGCGTCGAGGTGGCCTTCCTCGACGCGGGTCATGTGGGTGTGCGCGACAGCAAGAATCCGGGTGGCGGGGCCCTCGTCTTCGGCGCGCGGGAGTGGGACGCGTTCACCGCCGATGTGACCGGCGGCGTTTTCGATCATTCGTGAATCCGGTCGTACCGGTAGGGAAGGAATCGGCAGATGAGCATCAACGGCGGCACGAACGTCGACCTCGATGGTGCGACCTGGTTGAAGGCCGGTAGCGGCTCCGGGCGCGACAGCGTGGAGGTGGCGTTGCTAGCCGACGGACATGTGGCGCTGCGGGACGGCAAGAATCCCGACGGCCACGTCCTGGTGTTCACCCCGGGGGAGTGGGCCGCTTTCACCGCCGGTGTGCAGGACGGGGAATTCGACCGCCCCTGATTCGACGACCCTCGGGCCGGCGTGCGATCACCGCCGTCCCGGGGCTCGAAAGTCGATCGAATCCGAGATCACGGAACAGTGCAGATTCGACAACGAACGAGTGTTTACCTCGATCGGCGGCGGGTAGCCCTATTCATGTGGACCGAGGGTTAAAGAATGCCCCGCCCCGGTACAAGAAACTTCGGCCTGGCGATTGGGTGGAATGGCTGATCGTCGCGCTGTTGTTCGCGGTGTCATCGATCGGCGTCTACGTGCTCACCAGCTCGTTGTTGCCGGCGTTGTTCGTCGGGGTGCTGGTGTGGGTGGTCGCCATCGGTGTCGTGGCGATGTTGTGATTGGGTGCGCCGACCGGCCGGGCTGTCGAACCCGGCCGGTTGTCGTACGTTTCAGCGGCGGAACAGTTTGTTGCCCAGCCAGACCAGGGGATCGTATTTCCGGTCGGCCACCCGCTCCTTGAGCGGGATCAACGCGTTATCGGTGATCTTGATGTTTTCCGGGCATACCTCGGTGCAGCATTTGGTGATATTGCAGAAACCGAGCCCCTGCTCGTCCTGGGCCAGATCGCGGCGGTCGGCCACATCGAGAGGGTGCATCTCCAACTCCGCGATCCGCATCAGGAAACGCGGACCTGCGAAGGCCTCCTTGTTCTCCTCGTGATCGCGCACCACGTGACAGGTGTTCTGGCACAGGAAGCATTCGATACATTTGCGGAACTCCTGCGAGCGCTCCACATCGACCTGCTTCATCCGGTATTCGCCCGGTTTCAGATCGACGGGCGGCGTGAAAGACGGAATCTCCCTGGCCTTCTGGTAATTGAACGAGACGTCGGTCACCAGATCCTTGATGACGGGGAAGGTGCGCATCGGCGTCACGGTGATGAGTTCTTCCGGCTGGAAGGTCGACATCCGCGTCATGCACAGCAGGCGCGGGCGCCCGTTCACCTCCGCCGAACAGGAACCGCATTTGCCTGCCTTGCAGTTCCACCGCACCGCGAGGTCGGGGGCCTGGGTGGCCTGCAACCGGTGGATGATGTCGAGGACCACTTCGCCCTCGTTCACCTGGACCGTGTAGTCCTCCAGGTCACCGGCGTCTTGATCACCGCGCCACACGCGGAATTTGGCGTCGTAACCCATTGTTACGCCTTACCTTCCGGGGCAGAGACCGAACCGGACGGGTGCGTCGCGAGTTCGGCGGGGTTGTAGTACTTCTCCAGTTCGGACAGATCGAACAGCGCGAGCAGATCCTCGCGCATCGGAAGTTGATCCTCCGGGGTGACCCGCACCGACGGCACCGCCGTATCGGCCTCGGCCGGGTCGATCGAACAGACAAGCAACTTGTTGCGCCAGACCGGATCCATCGCGGGGAAATCGTCGCGGGTATGCCCGCCCCTGCTCTCGGTGCGCAGCAGTGCCGCCTGGGCGACGCATTCGCTGACCAGCAGCATATTCCGCAGGTCGAGGGCGAGATGCCAGCCGGGATTGAACTGTCGATGCCCCTCGACCACCACACCCGCGAATCGGGCACGCAGTTCGGCGAGCCGCTCGATGGCCTGGTGCAATTCGTGATCCTTGCGGATGATGCCGACCAGGTCGTTCATCGCCTGCTGCAGGTCGGTGTGCAGGGTGTAGGGATTCTCGCCCGTGCCCTCGGCCGGTGGATCGAACGGAGCCACCGCGTCCTTGGCGGCCCTGGTGATATCGGCGTCGGAGACCGTCGGGCGCGCGGCCAGCCCTTCGACATAGTTCGCGGCGCCGAGTCCGGCCCGCCTGCCGAAGACCAGCAGATCCGACAGCGAATTACCGCCGAGGCGATTGGAGCCGTGCATACCGCCGGAACATTCCCCCGCCGCGAACAGTCCCGGCACGGTGGCCGCTCCGGTATCCGGCGCGACCTCGATACCGCCCATCACGTAGTGGCAGGTCGGGCCGACCTCCATCGGTTCCTTCGTGATGTCGACATCGGCGAGTTCTTTGAACTGGTGATACATCGATGGCAGTCGCCTGCGGATCTCGTCGGCGGGCAGCCGTGAGGCGATATCGAGGTAGACGCCGCCGTGTTCGGTGCCACGCCCTTCCTTCACCTCGGAATTGATGGCGCGGGCGACTTCGTCACGTGGCAGCAGATCCGGGGTGCGGCGGGCCGAATCGTTATCCTTCAGCCATTGATCGGCCTCGGCCTCGGTTTCCGCGTACTGTCCCTTGAACACTGCGGGGATGTACTCGAACATGAACCGCTTGTCCTCGGAGTTCTTCAGTACCCCGCCGTCACCGCGCACGCCTTCGGTGACCAGGATGCCCTTCACACTGGGCGGCCAGACCATGCCGGTCGGATGGAATTGCAGGAATTCCATATTGATCAGTGTCGCCCCTGCCCGCAGCGCGAGGGCGTGACCGTCGCCGGTGTACTCCCAGGAATTGGAGGTCACCTTGTACGACTTGCCGATACCGCCGGTCGCCAGCACCACCGCTGGGGTTTCGAACAGGACGAATTTGCCCGATTCGCGCCAGTAGCCGAACGCGCCGGAGATCCGGTCGCCGTCCTTGAGCAGTTCGGTGATGGTGCATTCCGCGAAAACCTTGATGCGCGACTCGTAATCGCCGCTCTCGGCGAAATCCTCCTGTTGCAGCGAGACGATCTTCTGCTGCATGGTGCGGATGATCTCGAGTCCGGTGCGGTCACCGACGTGCGCGAGGCGCGGGTAGGTGTGACCGCCGAAATTGCGCTGACTGATCCGGCCGTCGGCGGTCCGGTCGAAGAGCGCGCCGTAGGTTTCCAGCTCCCATACCCGGTCGGGGGCCTCCTGGGCGTGCAGTTCGGCCATGCGCCAGTTGTTGAGGAATTTGCCACCGCGCATCGTGTCCTTGAAATGGGTTTGCCAACTGTCTTTCTCGTTGGCGTTACCCATCGACGCGGCGCAGCCGCCCTCGGCCATCACGGTGTGCGCTTTGCCGAACAACGACTTGCACACCACCGCGACCGACAGGCCGTGTTCTCTTGCCTCGATCACCGCGCGCAGTCCGGCGCCTCCGGCACCGATCACGACGACGTCGTAGTTGTGCCGTTCCACTTCTGGCATTGCCGCGAATTCTCCTCTGACTTCTTGGTTACGGGCGGGGCGGTCAGTTGATGAACCGCAGGTCCGAAATCGTGTCGCTGGCAACCAACATCACGTAGAAGTCGGTGAGCACGAGGGTGCCGAGCGTGGTCCACGCCAGCGCCATATGGCGGGTATTGAGCTTGGAGACCTGGGTCCAGAACCAGTACCGCACCGGATGCGCGGAGAAGTGCTTGAGTTTGCCGCCCATGATGTGCCTGCACGAATGGCAGGACACGGTGTAAGCCCACAGCAGAATGACGTTGCCGAGCAGGATGATATTGCCCAAGCCGAATCCGAATCCGCCGGTCTTGCCGTGGAACGCCGAGATGGCGTCATAGGTGTTGATGAGCGAAACCAGTACCGCGACATAGAAGAAGTAGCGGTGCGCGTTCTGGATGATCAGCGGCAATTTGGTTTCGCCGGTGTAGGCGGCGTGCGGTTCGGCGACGGCGCACGCGGGCGGGGAGAACCAGACCGCGCGGTAGTAGGCCTTGCGGTAGTAGTAGCAGGTCAGCCGGAATCCGAGCAGGAACGGCAGCACGACGAAGCCGAGCGGCAGGATGACGGGAAGATCGCCGAACGGGGTGCCGAAATGCGATGACCCCGGTTCGCACGAGGTGCTCAGGCACGGCGAGTAGAACGGCGTGAGGTAGTGGTAGTCGGGAACCCAATACGCCGTTCGCACATACGATCTGATCGTCGCGTAGATGACGAAGGCGGCCAGGCCCACCGCGGTGGTGAGCGGCGGAATCCACCATCGGTCGGTGCGCAGCGTGCGTTCGGAGATGCGGGCCCGTGTCTTGCTGAAGACGCCGGTTCCCGGCTGCGGGGTGGTGGCGGTCGGTGCGGCACTCACAGGTGGATGCCTCGCTGATCTGCTGTGCGGGTGGTCATCATTACCTCCGCAATCGAATGTGATGCCCAGCACCATACGACACAGTCGCTATCGATTGAGCGGGGTCTCGTGAATCCTGGCGTGCCATGCGGGCTATGATTTGCGCCACATTCGGATCGCCTTCGATGTCCGCGGACGGTGCGGTGGACGAACCCGACAATTCGAACTCGACTAAAACAGAACATGTTTGGAGCGAGGTCGCTGAAAACGAAACTCGAGGTCCAATTCTCCGGCCTCGAATCGTCACACCACGGCAACAATCCTGTGGTCCCATTTTCTTGAGATTCACCTTTTGACGTGCGCCGATGCCCGTCACGCTGCGGCGTGGACGACGGTTCGACACGTCCGACGCCCGCGTTGCCGGTAGCCCGGGAAAGCGCCGCAGTTCGGACCCTGCCTCGGCCGGGGAAGGAGTCAGCAAGATGAGAAGAGCCGCGATTGTCGCGCCGGTCAGGACGCCGAGCGGCGTCGAAGGTGGCGCGTTGACCGGGATGCCGCCCGACTGGCTCGCCACGACTGTGCTTTCCGCGGTGATCGAACGATCCGGAATCGATCCGTGGCGTATCGAAGATGTGGCGATGGCCTGCGTCGACGGCGGGGTGCTCGGTGCTCCCGATTTGAGCAGGCTCGCGGCTCGCGGTGCGGGGCTACCTTTCGCGGTTCCGGGATTCCTGACCGATCGCCGCAGTGGTAGCGGTCTCCAAGCGGTGATCACCGCGGCCATGATGGTGCAGACGGGGGCCGCCGATGTCGTGGTCGCGGGCGGAATCGAATGCGCGGCCGATCCGTTCGCCATCGATTCGGTGCGGACGGTGGAACTCGCCAATGCCGAGGAAGTCGCGCGCTACTACGGCATCCGGCGGGCCGAGGCCGACGAATTCGCGGTGGCCAGCCACCGTAAGGCCGCCCGCGCGTGGCGGCAGGGCACCTTCTCGGCGGAAGTGATCCCGGTCGGCGTGACCGCCCAGCCCACGGGCTGGAGTGAACCCGGCTTCGATACCGCCGGTCATCGAATAGTGCGTGACGAGGGCGTCCGCGACGACGTCTCCACCCATACCCTCGCGACATTGCGTCCGCTGCTCTCCGACGGAGTCGTCACCGCGGGGAATATGAGTTCACACCGCCACGGGGCTTCCGGCTGCCTCGTGGTCGCCGAGGACCGGCTCGAAGAGCTGGGGCTGACGCCGATGGCATTCCTGGTCGGCTGGGCCGCCGCCGGATGTGATTCCGACACCGCGACTCTCGGCGCGGCGCCCGCGGTCGCCAAATTGCTCGGACGTACCGGGTTCGACCTCGACGAGATCGATCTGATCGAGGTCAACGAGGGTTTCGCGGTGGAGGTGCTCGCATTGGCGAGGGAGTGGGATCTCGATCCGCGCGACCGCCTGAATGTGAACGGTTCGTCCATCGCGCTCGGTCACCCCGTCGGCGCGACGGGCCTACGCATCATGACCACGATGCTGCACGAATTATCGCGCACCGAGGGCCGTTACGGCCTGGAGGCCATCGCGCTCGGCCATGACCACGGCATCGCGGCACTGTTCGAATCGGCGGATACGAGTCCGGACGTCGAGGCGCCCCGTGGTGCGCGGTTCCACGGGGTCCGGCCCTCGCGCAGGCCCGGTAGGCACCGGGCCTGAGTTCGTGGCGATGGGCGAGTCACGTCGCCCGTCGGATCGCTACTTCGTGCGGGGCCGGGAGTGGAAGCCGAGACCTTCGTCCTGGGCGCCCATCCAGGCCGCCTCGTCGGATTTGCTGTCCGGTACGTAGATCGTGTCCTGGGATCTGCGCGGAACCTCCGGTGGCGGGGACTGCTCGAACTCGTCGGCATCGAGGGTGAGCCGCTCGAGGTCGTTTTCCAGCCTGCGCACGGTTCTGGCGTCGCCGTAGTGGGACCGCAGTGCGCCGATCGATTGCCGAAGCTGGCCGACCGCGTGGCGTAGTTCCGCGATATCGCTGCGTGTCATCGTTACCTCCTGTGTTCCTTGGCGGATATGCGATCCCGGCCATATCCACCCGGATCAGGGACCGGCCCTGGGGCGTACTACACCGAGTCGTGTGACCCACCACACAACGTGATCTACAACACAGTACAGAAAGAATTCGGATCAGGCTCTGCGATGAGCAACCGGATATGTTTGCCCGAATGTTGCCTCCGCCTTTGGGGGCCTTGACCAGCCTGCGCCCACCGTTCGCGTCTCGCAACCGCGTCCGGCGGGTCGACACTGGATTCGCGCGGAATTCCCGCGGTATTCCTCCGGAATTCCTCAGCCCGCCGCGGCGTATTCCGGTCCGGGATCTGTCATCGCGGCACAGACCCGGTCCGCCAGCGCGACGATCGAGAGCGCGACCTCCTCGGCCCGTTCCAGGATCACGCTGTGGCCCGCGCCGTCGAGCCGGACCAGTTCGGAACGGGCCAATTGGGAGGCCAGAACCACCGAGTGGGCGTAAGGGACGACGATATCGGCCGAACCGGCAAGCACGAGAGCGGGAATGGCGCCGAGTCGGTGCAGGGTCGCGGTCTCGTCGAAGGTCATCAGCGAGGTCAGGAAGGCGGCCATCGTCAGCAGCGGGGTGTCGTTGAGCATCGCGGTGGCGACCGCGGCCATTCGCGGATTCACCTTCCTCGAGCCGAACTGGGCCTCCCGGAGGATCGGTTCGAAGAGCCTGCGGGTCATCCGCTTCGACACCTGCATGACTCGCGGCGCGCGCAGCACCGCCACTTGCAGGGACGTCACCGCGTACCGGTGCAGGAAACGTCCGAGGCCAACCTCGGTGACGCCGTTGGCCGCGCCCGCGATCAGGCCGACCCCGACCACGCGGGTGCCGATCGCCTCGGGGAACAACCGGGCATAGGCGAGGGTCACCATCGCGCCCATCGAATGTCCGACCAGGATGATGGGCCCGGTGGGTGCGACCGCGCGGAGCACGGCCTCCAGGTCGTGGCCGAGTTGGTCGATGGTGTACGTCGCCGGATCGGCCAGGCCGGAGCCGCCGTGACCGCGATGGTCGTAGAACACCATCCTGGTATCGGGCCCCCACTGCCGGAGCAGGTGATCGCGAAGGTAGGACCAGGATTCGATACGCAGGCAATGTCCGTGCACGAAGACGACGGTCAGGGTGGCGTTGTCCGCGCCGAATGTGCGAACAGAGATCGGAACACCGTCATCGGCGGTGACCGTGACGTGGTGGCCATCGTGGTCGGCAGCCAGGCGGGCGATGGTCGTGGACATGACCTTCTCCTGTCGCGATGAACCCTTGGACGGAGCGTTCTTGCCCGGTTGTCGGTGTACATTTCCGCTGCGTTAGCTATCTACACCAGGCGTTATGCATACGTTGCGCAACCGATGCGCGCGGTCGATCCCGCCCGGCCTCGCGCGGCTCCCTCGGGTTGTCTACGAAAGAGTAGGTAGGACACTAGATTTGTCTAGATTCCCCGATCGTCGGGAGGTTCGGACTCTCTCGCGGAATCGAGGTTATCCTCTAGATATCCCTAGATTTGCCGATCAACGGCAGCGCATTGCTATCTATCGGTTGATCGAGCAGATTCCATAGAAATCTCTAGATTTCGGAATCGGTCCCCGGCGAGCTGCCTCCCGGGCACCGAACGACGTGACCTGGCGACGCCGTCGACGGCGTCGGCACGGCACCGACGCCCGCCGCTCGACGGGCCCGGATAGCGGCGATCCGAACCCCCGCGGATAACGGCGACTTCACCCCCCGGTTCGGGTACTCGGCAGGAACGGGCGCAGCAGATTGGCTTCGGTGGACGGTCCGATCTGCCATTCGGCGATCCACGGCCCCGTGCCTTCACTCGGGTCGAAAATTCCGTCCTCCAGCCAGGTGTAGCGGCCGTCGAGAACACCGCGGGTGAGGGTGCGGTCATCGTCGTCGGTGTTGTCCCACAGCGAGTCGAAGAGGGTGCGGACCCGGATGCGGGATTGGCGGCAGAAGGTGTCGGCCAGTTCGGCGGCGGCGGGCGCGTCGGGGGAGCCCGCGGCGCGCTGGGATTCGGCGCGGACGCACGCGGCCGACATCGCGAAGAGTTCGGCGGCGATATCGACGATGCGGCCGAGGAAGTTCTGGCGGTATTCCAGACCGGCCTGCCAGCGGGCCATCGCGTACATCAGGGCGCGGGCCTGTTTGCGGGAACTGCGTTCGACGAATCGCAGATGCCGTGCGAGTGGGCCGAATTCGGGGTAGGCGGCCGGCACCGTGCCGGCTCCGACGGCCAGTTGCGGGAACCATTTGGCGTAGAAGCCGCCCGCGCCCACCGCCGCCTTGGCCTTGTCCTTGAATTGGGCTTTGCGGTCGACGAGTGCGCCCGCCGCGGACATATGCGCGTCGGCCATCTCGCGGGCGACCAGCAGTCGCATGATCTCGCTCGACCCCTCGAATATGCGGTTGATGCGCAGATCGCGCAACAGCTGCTCGGCGGCGACGGCGCGTTCACCGCGGGCGGCGAGGGAGGCGGCGGTCTCGTAGCCGCGTCCGCCGCGAATCTGCACCAGGTCGTCGGCGATACGACAGCTCATTTCGCTCGCCCACAGTTTGGCCAGCGCCGCCTCGATGCGGATATCGTTGCGGCCTTCGTCGCACATGGTCGCGGAGAGGTCGAGAACCGCTTCCAGCGCGTAGGTAGTCGCGGCGATGAACGAGATCTTCTCGGCGACCGCCGCGTGTTCGCCGACCGGCCTGCCCCATTGCACCCGGGCGGCGCTCCACTGCCTGGCTATCGTCAACGACCATTTGGCGGCCGAGGTGCACAGAGCGGGAATGGCGAGACGGCCCGCGTTCAATGTGGTGAGCGCGATTTTGAGGCCGTCGCCCTCGCGTCCGATCAGATTGCCCTTCGGCACGCGGACCTTGTGCATCCGCGTCACCCCGTTCTCGATACCGCGCAGACCCATGAACGCGTTGCGCCGTTCCACCGTGATACCCGGGGTCTGCGCTTCGACCACGAAGGCCGAAATACCCCCGCGATGCCCCTCGCTCTTGGGGACGCGGGCCATCACGACGAGCAGTTCCGCGACCACTCCGTTGGTAGTCCACAGCTTCACGCCGTCGAGTTCGTATGCTTCGCCGTCCTCGATCGGTGTCGCGGTACTCGCCATGCGGGCGGGATCGGAACCGACGTCGGGTTCGGTGAGCAGGAACGCGCTCACCGCGCCCGCCGCGCAGCGTGGCAGGAATTCGGCCTTCTGCTCGGCGGTGCCCGCCAGTTTCAGCGGTTCGGGCACGCCGATGGACTGGTGCGCCGAGAGCAGGACGCCGAGGCTGGGATGGGCGCATCCGACGAGCATGAGTGCCCGGTTATAGCCGACCTGGGAGAGTCCCTGTCCGCCATACGATTCCGGGATCTTCAGGCCGAAGCAGCCGAGTTCGGCCAGCCCTTTCACGTACTCGTCCGGGATGCGTCCCTGTTCCTCGATGACGGCGCCGTCGATGGATTCGCAGAACGGACGCAGCCGGGCCAGGTAGGCGGCGGTTTTCTCGTCGTCGGCGGCGTCGGGCCGGGGATAGGGGTGGATCAGGTCGAGTCGGAATCGTCCGAGGAACATCTCCTTGGCGAAGGATGGTTTGACCCAGCTGGTTTCGCGCGATTCTTCGACGAGTGCACGAGCCTGTTCTTCGGTGGCGTGGACTTTCGCTACTGTCGCCATGATCTCCTCCTCGAGCGTGACGGGAATCACATTCGAGTGTAGGAAGAAAAGTTACCCGCCGGTAGGTGTTTGCGTCGATAGATATCTAGCGATATCTATCGATCTTGATAGATCGGCAAATGATCGGCGATTATCGCGTCGGATCACACGCTGCGCAGATAGCGGCCGAAATGCGGCACGGTGAAGCCGATGGTTCCCCGTTCGGCCGAGTAGATCAGTCCTTTCTTGATCAAACCGTCCCTCGCGGGCGACAGCGACGCGGGTTTGCGGCCGAGTTCATGGGCCACCGCCGCCGTGGCCACCGGTCCGTCGTCGCCGGACAGGTCGGCCATCGCGCGCATGTACTCCCGTTCGGCCGGGGTCGCCCGCTCATAGCGGGAGCCGAAGAACCCGACCGCCAACTCCTCCTCCGCCGAGGGGGAGGCCACCTCGACATCCTCGGCCGTAATCGGGCTCTCGGGCGCTTGATCCCAGGCGGCCTTTCCGTACGCCTGCACGAAATACGGGTATCCATCGGCCTTTTCGTATAGCGCGTCGAGCGCGGCGTCGGTGAATTTCACTTCCTCGCGCTGGGCCGGAGCGATGAGCGCCTGATTCGCCGATTCGCGGTCGAGTCGATCGATACGGTGATAGCTGAAAAGGCGCTCCGAATAGCTTTTCGACGCGGAGAGTGCGGCAGGCAGGTGGGGCAGACCCGCGCCGACCACGATCAGTGGCGCCGCGTCCTGACTCAACTCGTGGCAGGCTCCGCAGATCGCGGAGATATCGGCGGGGCCGAGATCCTGCATCTCATCGATGAATATCGCGATGCCGACCCCGACATCGCCCGCCAGTGCCGCCGCCTCCTTCAGTAGTTCGACCAGATCGATTTCGATATCGCCGGAATCGGCGCGACCGGAGACGGCGGGTACGTCGATACCGGGCTGCCAGCGTTCGCGCATTCCCTTGTCGGCGGTGGCGCGCAGCGCGAATGCCTTGAGGATGCCGAGGAAATCGTCGACGCGTTCCGGGTTGCGGTGCGTCATCGCGATCGCGCGGGCTGCCATATGCAGCGCGGAGGACAGCGGTCTGCGCAGTTCCTGATCGGGACGCGCCTCGATCTTGCCCGTCCCCCAGTTACGCGAGACGGCCGACGAACGAAGTTGGTTGAGCAGCACGGTCTTCCCGACACCGCGTAATCCGGTGAGCATGACGCTGCGTTCCGGCCGACCGCGGGCGACCCGCTCGAGCACGATGTCGAACGCGGTGAGTTGTTTGTCGCGCCCGGCCAGTTCGGGCGGGCGCTGTCCGGCTCCTGGGGCATACGGATTCCGCACGGGGTCCATACCCCGACACCGTAGCGCGTCACGGCATCGAAATCTGGGGCAATCTAAGGCATGTCATAGAAAGCGGTATTTCGCGCTTGGTGATCGCGGGGGAACTCTCTACGCTTATTCCGTTCGGAGGCAGGGTCGGCGGCTGGAACGAAAGGGGTGTCATGTCCGAGGACGGCAACGCGACCGCGGAGGTCGTCGCCTCGTGGCATGTTCCGGCTGGCGCGGTCACGGCCGGTCAGATCCGGTCGAATATCCTCGTCGCGATCGAGCAGGGCTATGACGATCCACAGTTGGTCGCCGATCTGGCGGTCGGGCCGCTGGTGATGGCCCTCGGCGAACTCGAGGTCGGGCTGGCCGAGGCGCGCCGCAGGATCGACGAACTCGAGCGCGCCCTCGCCGAACGCGACCACTAGATTTCACGCCAACGACAGCGCTTGTCACCCAGCCGATATCGAATCGTGACCGGGCGCGAACCGCGCTTTCGAGGCCGCGTGTCCAGTGATTTTTCGCAGAGCCCCGAAAAGCCTGGTCTGAGCGCTGGACAACATCGCGTCCGCGTCGTAATCTTCTCGTGACTTAGTGGAGTCTGTCGCTTCGCAAGAGAAACGGCGCCACTGAGTAACCGCCTAATCGGCTGTCGGGGCCATCCAGCTCCGGCTGTCGTGCCGGGAACCCACAGGTTTCGTCTGGGGGGAATCCGCACGGGTCTCGTGGACCTGTGCGGTAGGGCCGTACCGCTCGGCTCGAACCCACAGCCGACCCGGTCGGCGGGAGAGTATGAAGATCGGAGACTCAGCTCGGTGGGTAAACACAGCTTGCAGCGGGAATCTCGGTTGCCGAATTCCGTCAAGGGTGCGCTTGTCTTAGGCGCAGTGGCCGCAACTACTGGTGCGATGCCCGCGATCCCGGCGATGGCAGCAACCATCAATCTCCCGGGCATCGGCGATTTCGACGTTCCCGTACCGCAGGAGTTCGAAGCGCCGGTTCAGCAACTCAACCAGCAGCTGTCGCAGGCCCTCGCCGCGCAGCCCGCGATCCCGCAGGGTTCCCTCGGCACCCTGCCGCAGATCCCGCAGGGCGGACTGCAGTTCCCGAACCTGATGGAAGATCACTCGCCTGCCCAGAAGGCGCTCGACGCCGCTCGGTCCAAGGTGGGCGCCCAGTACTCCTGGGGCGCCGCGGGTCCGGTCAGCTTCGACTGCTCCGGTCTCGTGCAGTGGGCTTTCCGCCAGGCCGGAGTCGAACTGCCCCGCACCAGCTTCGAGCAGTCGCATGTCGGTGCCCCCGTTGCCTTCAACAACCTGCAGCCCGGTGACATCGTCATCACCAACGGCGGCGGTCACGTCGGCATCTACGCGGGCGACGGCAAGCTGCTCAATGCCGTCCAGTCGGGTACGCCGGTGTCGTACACCACGCTGCGTGCCGACGACGTGGTCACCGCGCGTCGCGTTGCCGCCTAAGGGGTGACCCCCGCCGAACAGGCTTCTCCGACCCAGGCCCGAGTGGATTCGTGGACCTGGTCGGTGCGCCTGTTCAAGACGAGATCCGCAGCCGCCGAGGCTTGCCGGGGTGGACATGTCCGCGTCAATGGCGCCGCGGCGAAACCCGCTCAGCCGGTACGCCTCGGTGACGAAGTGCGGATCCGTGCGGGAGGTGTCGAGCGCATCGTGATCGTGGAGCGCATCGTCACCAAACGCGTCAGCGCGCCCATCGCCGCGCAATGCCTGATCGACCGCAGTCCACCGCCGCCGTCACGCGAAATACTTGCGACCATGCCTCGTCGTGACCGCGGTTCCGGCCGACCTACCAAACGTGAACGTCGCGAAACCGACCGTCTCCTCGGTCGCGACGTCCCACCGGAGGACTAGATCTCGGCCGAATCGTCGGTGCCCGCGGCGATCCGGCTCGCGTCAGCGGGAAGGTGGATTCCTGCCGATGACGGCGAGTCGCGGCAGTCGTCCCGATCCATACAGCGCGCGACATTCGCCGCGCCGCACTTTGCCGCTGGAGGTCTTGGGAATCCGACCCGGCTCGACCAGCACCACCGTCCCCGGCATCACGTCGTGCGCGGTGGCGACCGCGGTGCGGATGCGCCGCGCGACGGCGGTCGGGTCAGGCAGATCCCCTGCGGTCAGCTCGGCGACGATCACCAGATCCTCGCGCCGTCCGTCGTCGTGACCGAAGGCGGTGATATGCCCGGCGCGTACCTCGGGCGCGGCGGCCCCTGCTGTCGCTTCGATATCGGACGGATAGTGGTTACGTCCGTCGACGACGATCAGATCCTTATGCCTGCCCGTGATGTACAGCTGACCGTCGAACAGGAATCCGAGGTCGCCGGTGCGTAGCCAGCGTTCGCCACTGCCGGTCAGAGTGGCGCCGAAGCTGTCGGCGGTCGCGGCGGGATTCTCGTGGTATCCCGCGCCCACATTCGCGCCCGACACCCAGATCTCCCCGATCGCGCCGTCCGTCCGTTCGATCCGCGCGACCGGATCGACGATCGCCACCCGCTGGCCGGCGGGAAAACCGCAGCCGACCAGCGCGATACCCGAATCCACCCGCGCACCCGCCGGTAGTGGTTCGGCCCGGCCCCGAGTCAACGCGGTGCGCTCGAATCGGTGCGACATCGGTTCGTCGTCCTGACCTGCGATGGTGACCGAGAGGGTCGCCTCGGCCAGTCCGTAGCCGGGGGTATGGGCGCTGTGCCGGAATCCGTGCGCGGCGAATATACGGGTGAACTCCGAAAGCGCCTCGGCGCGAATGGGTTCGGCGCCATTGAGCAGCACATCGAGTTCGGAGAGGTCCAGACCGGCGCGTTCGTGCTCCGTAGTCGCCGTAACGGCGAGGGAAAGACCGAAATTGGGGCTGCCGGTGGTGCCGGCGCCATACTCGTCGCAGGCGCGCAGCCAGCGGATCGGACGTTTGACGAAATCCTGCGGAGCCAGCGTTACGCCGTGCACCCCGGAATACAGCGGCAGCGAGAGCGCGAGTACCAGGCCCATATCGTGGAAGAAGGGCAACCAGGTCACGATCGGCTTATCGCGGGTCGCGGGAATCGCCCCACGCAACTGGTTCAGCGCCGTGACCAGATTGACGTGGGTGATACGCACGCCCGCAGGGGTTTTCGTGGAGCCGGAGGTGTATTGCAGGTAGGCGAGTTCCGTACCGGGAGTGTCGATGACAGGTTCGTCCGCGCCGGACGCGGTGATATCGAGCGGCAGGCTCAGCATCTGTCCGACCGCGTCGCCGAGAGCGGGGCCGGTCACCGCATCGGCCCCGGAGATCAGACCTATGGCCGGTGTCGCATCGGCGAGCACATCGTCCAGGCGTGCGGTATTGCGGCTGCCCGTCACCGGGAACAGCGGTACCGCCACCCGGTCGCTGTAGAGGCAGGCCAGGAACGCGGCCACATAATCGAGTCCGTGCCCGCACAGGATCGCCACCCGATCGCCCGGCTCGCTTACCAGTCGTAGCCGCTGCGCCAGCGCACCGGCCGCACGGTGCAACTGGGCATAGGTCATCGTGATCGGCGTGCACTGTGCGCCGCGATAGCGCAATTCGGTGAAGGCGCGCTCGTCCGGTCTTGTTCGCGCCCAGCCCTCGACCCTGGCGGCCAGATGGTCGGCCGCTGTCATGACGCCTCACCGGAACGGGCGGCGGCGACCCGATCGGCCAATGCCGCGGCGAGTGCGGCGACGGTCGGGTGCCGGAAGACTTCGGCGGTCGAGATGGCAATGCTCAGCCGGGTCTCCAGGGCGCGGCGCAATTCGATGGCGAGCAGCGAACTCAGCCCGAGATCGTTGAAATCGGCGGCCGGCGGGATGGATTCGGCGGGGATGCCGACGGTGGCGGCGAGTACACGACGAATGGTCGCGGTCAGCGGCTCCGGTGCGTGCGGACCGAACGGCGACGGCCCGGCCACCGGCGGTGCACTCGCCAGGACCGGCGTCGCTGCATCACGCCCCGGCGACAGGAGATTGCGCAGCCTGTTCGCCACCGGCGCACTATCGGAGGTCGGTGCGTAGTCGACCGCGAGTAGGTAGGGCTCGGTGTGGCGCAATGCGCGAGTGAGCATTTCCGCGCCGCGCGCCGGGTCGAGTGCCGCGATCCCCGCTCTGCGCAGATGTATCGCCCCGCCTGCCGTCTCGGCCAGCCCCGATGCCCAGACCCCCCAGCCGATACTGATGACGCGCCGCCCGGACGCGGCGGCGAGCGCGTCCATGGCCGCGTTGGCCGAGGCGTAGGCGGCCTGCCCCGGCGCGCCGAGCGCTCCGGTGGCGGAGGAGAACAGCAGCGCGAAATCGATCGGGTCGGTCGCGGTGAGTTCGATGAGATCGGCGGCGGCGCCGATCTTCGGCGCGGACATCCTGGCGAGCTGGTCCGCGCTGATGTCGTCGAAAACCGCGTCCTCCAGCGTGCCCGCGGCATGGACGACACCGCGGATGGTGGAACCGCATTCACGGATATCACTGAGGGCGTTGGACAGATCGCTGCGATCGGCGGCGTCGCAGCGCACCACGACGATCCGGTCCTCCCACCCCTCCAGCACCGGGGGAACCGGGCGGGGCGACCTGGTCAGCACCACGACGTCGTGCGCGCCCGCCTCGAGCAGCCACCGCACCGCCATCGCTCCGAGCGCCCCGAGGCCGCCGGTCACCACATAGGTGCCGTGCGGGTCGATCGGGGGCGGCGCGGTACTCGCGTTCGCGACGGTGAACCGGCGGATCGCGACATCGGCGCCGGTGACCCGGATCTCCTCGGGCAGCGCGATGTCCGGTTCGGCGGTGACGACCCCGGCGAGCACTGCCACGTTCCCGGCATCATGGTCGGCCCACACCAGCCGGATCGCACGGCCGGATTCCAGTTGCAGCGAGCGGATCAGACCCGCTGTCGCATGCGCCGCCGGGTCGGAGCCGACGGGCAGGACAACGGTCAACGACGCGGTCGCGTCGTGGGATTGCACGTGCTGGAGCAACTCGAGTACCCGGGCGACAGCGGTCACCGGAATACCGGCTACCTCGGACCCGCCCGGCCACACCAGCACCACGGCCGTACGTTCGGTAGCCGCGCGCCGGAACAGGGCCGAGGCGACGACCGCCGCGGCGGTGTCGGGTTCGCGTGCGACACGCTCGGTCGGCGCCATCTCCTCGAGTACCCGCGCGAGCCGGGTCGCGAGTTCGGACTCGCCGACGACGAGGGCGCGTCGGGCGTGGCGCGGTCGTGCGTCGGCATTCGGGCGACCGATCGCCTCCGGATGCAGTGGCTGCCATGTCTCGTGACGGAACGCGACACCGGGACCGAGTGGGGAACCCTCGGTCACCGCCGACGGCCATGGTGTACGAGAGATGTGCTCCGTGAACCGGATTCGCACACCGGATAGCGCGAGTACGGGTGCGCCGTGCTGATCGGTGGCGACGATATCGCCGACCAATCCGTCGTTGGAACGTTCCCGGATCAGCGCGTGACCCTCCACCACCACCCGATCGGGCTCGGCGGAAACCCAGGCCGACCGGATGCCGATCGGCAGGGGAACGGCCTCGTCCGGCAGATCGTCGTAGCAGGCGGCGGCCAGCAGGTGGAGGCAGCCGTCCAGCGTGGCGGTGCTGTGCAATTCGGCGTCCTCGAAGGTGCCGAGCGCCCGACCGGCTGCGATGGCGATCCGGCGCAGCGGCCGGAATCGAGGCCCGTATTCCAGTCGCCTGCTCCGCAATTGGGCGTAGAAATAGCCCGCTTCGAGAGCGTGCATCTGGTGGCGGACCGCGCGATTGGCATCGGCCAGGCGCATCCAGGCGACGATATCCGCGGGTGAGGGGTGCCCGTCCGGCCGCGCCGAGGCCACCGTCACCGACCCGTCGGCCAGTACCCGCAGTGCGCCCGTGCCGCCGTCTCCGTCGTAGCCGATCCGGGACAGCGCGCTGACCTCGGTCATCTCGTCGACGACGAAATCGGCGACCATGGTGGCGAATTCGGCGCCGACGAGATGTAGCAGCCTGCGCAACCAGTACACGGCGGGGACGGTCGCGCTCCCGCGTATCACGTGATCGTCCAATGCGTCGGAGACGAATTCGGGAATCGACGGATGCGGATCGGCGGGCGCTATCGGCGCGAACCGGTTTCTATGCCAACGGCGTCGGTACGCCGGCCCGGTGAAGGGGCCGAGCGCGGACCAGTTCACCGGACGCCCTTCGGTATGCAGCCGCGCGATACTGTCGAGGAAAGTGCCTGCCTCGTCCGCGCGGGTCGCCCCCGGATACGCCGACTCGCGGAATGCCGCGTACTCCCGCACCGACGGGATCAGGACGGGATGCGGCGAGATCTCCACGACGCTCGCGAACCCGTCGGCCGCCGCACGCTCCAGCGCCGCGCCGAGTTCGACAGTCCCCGCGACATTCTCGGCCCAGTACTCGGCGGTCAGTTCCGCGGATTCGACGACAACGCCGCGTCGCGCGGTGGAGTAGAGCCGGGTGTGCGGTGGCCGTGACGCGAGTCCGGCCAGGGCGTCGAGGAATTCGGGCAGGATCGGGGTGACCTGCGGACTGTGCGCGGCGAAATCCACGGCGATGCGCTGGGCGAACATATCGCGGCGCTTGGCCCGGCGCACCACGGCGTCGACATAGCGCGGCACGCCCGACACCACCACCGAGCGCGGACCGTTGATCGCGGCGATACCCACCGAAGCCCGCATCGGCTCCACCAGTTGCGCCGCCTCGTCCGGCGCCGCCTCCAGCAACGCCATCGCGCCCTGTCCGTCGAGTACGCCGAGTGCGCGGCTGCGTCGCACCGCGATATGCGCGGCCTCGGCGAGCGATAGCGCGCCGCCGCTCACCGCACCGGCCATCTCACCGAGACTGTGCCCGACGATCGCGTCCGGCCGGATACCCCACGCGGCGAACAACTCCGCCAACGCGATCTGATACGCGAAGATCGCGGGCTGAACCAGTTCCGTGGCGTCGTCACCGACCGCGAATCCGTGTCGCGGCGTCCACACCCGCGGCCCGCCCGCGGCGACGATGGCATCGGCCGCCGCCGTCACGGCGTGCGCGAAAACCGGCCAGCGCGCGGCAAGCGACCTGCCCATTCTCGGATGTTGACCGCCCTGACCGGAGAACAGGAAAAGCACCCCACCGCGACGCCGCGTCGAACTCGGTCCGACAACACCGGAATGCGAATCCCCTTCGGCCAGCGCGCGCAGCCGCTCGCGAGCCTCCGTACCGCTGTGCGCGAGGACCACCGCCCGCGCGGCCTCCGGCAGCGAGCGGGCCGAGGCGACGGCCAGCCCGCGCAGGGCCGACCAGATCTCGGCCTGTTCGCCCGCCGATACCTCGGCGGTGTCGTCGCCCGCGGCGATCGGCGGGTCGTGTGGCCCGGTGTCGAACCGCTCGGAGAACTCCGCCGCCCGTGCGCGGAGTTCGGCGATATCGCGCCCGGTCACCGGTATCGGCACCGGAGCCGCCGAATCCCGGTGGTGCGCGACCGCCGTGACACCGCGCAGTACCACGTGCGCATTCGTCCCGCCGAAGCCGAAGGAGCTGACGCCCGCGTGACGTCCCGTGCTCGGCGTCGCACTCCAGTCGACCGGTTCGGTCGGCACCCGAAGTCCCCGTTCGGCCAGCTTCAACAGGGGACTCTCAGTGGTGAAAAGGATGGTCGGCGCGATCGTCGCGTGATGGATCGACAGCGCGGTCTTGATCAGCCCGGTCACTCCCGCAGCCGCCTCGAGATGGCCGAGGTTGGATTTCAGCGAGCCGATCCAGATCGGTTCGGCATCGGTGGCGTCGGCGGCGAGCACCGTGGCGAGTGCCCCGACCTCCACCGCGTCGCCCAGAGCGGTTCCGGTGCCGTGGCATTCGATATACCCGGCGGTTCGCGGATCGAGTCCGGCGCGCGACCAGGCGGTTCGGATGGTGTCCTGCTGGGCCAGGCCATTGGGCGCGTAGAGGCCGTTGGAACGTCCGTCCGAGCCGACGGCCGCGCCCGCGATCTCCGCGTATATCCGTTCGCCCGCGCGCCGCGCGTCAGCGGTACGCCGCAGCACGATCACCCCGCAACCGTCGCTGCGGGTGTAGCCGTCGGCCGCCGCGTCGAAGGGTTTGCACCGGCCGTCCTCGGCCAGGAATCCGCTCTCGGCGAGGTAATCGGAGGTGTGCGGCAGCAGCGTCAGGTTGACTCCGCCGACGATCGCGAACGGCACCGTCTCGTCGGCGAGCACGCGCAGCGCGACGTCGACCGCCGCCAGTGAGGACGAGCACGCGCTGTCCACCACCAGGCTCGGTCCGCGCAGATCGAGGACGTAGGACAACCGGTTGGCGATGATGCTGAGCGCCGAACCGGTGACCGCGTACGGTGCGTCGCGTCCGCCTGATCCGAGCACGGTGACGCCGTGGTCGTAACCGCAGGCGCCGAACACCACCGCGGCGCCCGAGCCGCGCACCCGATATCCGATGCCCGCGTCATCGATCGCCTCGACGGCGACTTCCAGCGCGAGCCGCTGCTGCGGATCCATCACCGCGGCCTCGCGGGTGGATATCGCGAACCAGTCGTTGTCGAACCCGTCGATGTCGGTCAGATATCCGGCGCGACGAGTGACGGATCGGCCGACGGGCGGCTCGCCGGTGGCATCGCGGCCCGCGCACAGCAGATCCCAGAACTCGTCGAGGCCGTCCGCGCCGGGCAATCGGCACGCCATCCCGACGATCGAGATCGGCCGATACGGCGGGAGGAGAGGGTCGGCGGTGGTCATCGCATCGTGAGATGCTCGACAAGCTGCTCGATATCGGGGTGGTCGTAGAGGGCGGTCAGCGACACCTCGACACCCATGGCGTCCTCCAGGCTTGCCGTCAGCCGGGCGAGTTGGATGGAACTCAACCCGAGATCGCTGAACGGCACACCGGTGGCGACCATCTCGGGGGCGACCCCGAGTAGGTCGGCGACAGCGGCGACGGCGGCCGATAGCAGAGTCGCCCGTCGACTCAGCTCCTGACCGTTCACACCACTGTGCCCATCCGGCAGACCGGGCCGCATCGCGTCCTCCCTCTCCGCCTCGCTCGGGCCGAGGAGCCCGGGAGCGGTACCCCTGCGATTATGCCGTAATCGCGGGGCGGAAGAGGAATGCCGTTTGTGCTGTCCGCCTGCTCCTTTCAGGCGAATCGCGTCGGCGTAGGAGCGCCCGTCCGTATCGATCGCCGAATCTCGCGCCTACTTGGTGGCGACGAGCACCCCGGCGACCGAGCCGAGCCGGGTGAAGTCGACGGTGTGGAAACCCGATTCCCGCAGGAGTTCTCGGTAGCGACGGATATCGATGGCGGCGAGCGGATCTTCGGTGCGGTCATCGGTTCGGCGGGCGGCGAATCGGGACATGAGGCCGACCGCCACGCGCAGGCGTCCACCGGGGTAGGTGTCGGCGAGCAGGAGGCGTCCGCCGGGGCGCAGCACCCGGTACATATGGGCGAGTGCGGCGCGACGATGCTGTTCGGGGATGTGGTGCATGACGAAGGTGCAGGTCACCAGGTCGTAGGCGGAGTCGGGCGCGGTCAGGGACTGGGCGGCGCACACCTCGAATCGGCAGCTTGGTATCGATCGCGCCGTCGCGTATTCGATCATCGGGGGTGAGGGGTCGACGCCGGTCGCCGAACCGTCCGGTCCGACGCGGTCGGCCATGACGCGGACGAGATCGCCGGGTCCGCAGCCGATATCGAGGACGTCCTCGCCGGGCGCGAGACCGCTCTCGCGCACCAGCGCGGTGTTCATGGCCCCTGCGCGCCCGAGGAGGAACAGAGATTTGAAGACGCGATAACCACGGGGTTTGGTGATGAGTACACCGGTATCGGAGGTTGTACCCGACGTCACTGTGCCGAACTGTTGTCTGTTTCCGGTCATATGTTCATGATCGTGGGGGTATCACTGGCTCGACCAGGAGCAAAGTGGCGGAAAGTGTGCCGTTCGGGACGGTTCCGTCGGCTTTGTCCGGAGGATTCATGTATTCGGCACCACCGCTCGCGCAGCCACCGCTCGCGCAACCACCGCATTCGGGAACGACACGATGAACAAGGGCACGGATCGTCGCGTCCGGCGCACCAGAAATCTCCTGCACCAGGCGTTGATCGGGCTCATGCTCGAACGCGGATACGAACGGATCTCGGTCAGCGACATCTTGGAACGCGCCGATGTCGGCCGCTCCACCTTCTACGCCCACTTCCGCGACAAAGATGATCTGCTGCTGGTCAGCAGCACCGAATATCTTCGCGCGAGCATCATGGCCGCTCGCCCCGATCCGGACGATCCTGCCGCGCCCCCGCTCTCGGCCCCGCTCGCCCCCGTCTACACCCTCTTCGGACTGGCCGCGGAGAATCCGGAGGTCTATCGCGCCTTGCTCGGCCGCAAAGCCAATGCGGTGCTGCTGCGCGCCACCCGGGGCATGGTGGCCAAAATCCTGGCCGAGCGACTGACCGACACCTTCGACGTCGACGAGGAGGCGCTCGCGGTCCCCCTCACCTTTCTGTCCTGGGGCATCGTCGGACTGCTCGGGATGATCGCCGACTCCGACCCGCCGCTGTCGGCCGCCGACGCCTATCGTCGACTGGAGGATCTCGTCGCGCCCGGTTTGGATCACCTGGTGCGCAAGGGCGAACACGAGGAGCCCGCACTGGGCCGCCCCACCGGCTGACGGATCACCCCACCGGAAACCTCTCGGGCCGGATGACATTCACCCGCCGGTACCGTGCGGGCACGGCGGCGCGAATGCGTCGGATCACCATGGCGGCGATCCTGACGCATCCACGCCGTCCGCGTACCCGTTTCCATGTCCCAGTCACGGAATCGGGCGCTCGGGTGTCAGGACGAATAGTCCTTGCGGAGCTGGACTTTCACGACCTTGCCGCTGGCGTTGCGCGGCAGTTCGGGTACGACGACCAGATCCTTGGGGTGCTTGTAGCGGGCCAGGTTCTCGTTGAGGAAGCCTTCGAGTTCGGCGAGGGTCAGCTCACCCTCCGGGTCGACGAGCGCGACCACGGCCACCGGCACCTCGCCCCACTTCTCGTGCGCCCGCCCGACCACCGCGGCCTCGCGGATCAGCGGGTGCGCGAAGAGCACGTTCTCCACCTCGGCGCAGTAGATGTTCTCGCCGCCGGAGATGATCATGTCCTTCTTGCGGTCGACGACGTAGATGAAACCTTCCTCATCCTGTCGCACCAGATCGCCGGAATGGAACCAGCCGCCCGCGAACGCCTCGGCGGTGGCTTCGGGCTTGTTCCAGTACCCCTGCATGAGAGTCGGCCCGCGGTAGACGATTTCACCGATCTCGCCGGGCGCGACATCGTTCATCTCGTCGTCGACGATACGAGCCTGGATGGTCGGGATGGGCTTGCCGACCGAGCCCAGTTTGCGGATCGCGTCCTTACCGTCGAGCACGCAGGTGATCGGCGACATCTCGGTCTGGCCGAAGACCGCGACATTGAAGGAATTCGGGAAGCAGTCGGCCATCGCCTTCAGTACCGTGTCCGAGGCGGGCGCGGCGCCCCAGCTCAGCGCCTCGAGGGCCAGTTTGCGGTCCTTGACGGTCGGATCGGCGCAGATCAGCTGCCACTGCGCGGGCACGCAGAAGGCGGTGGTGGCCTGCTCGGCCTCGAGTGCGTCCAGGAATTCGGTGGCGTCGAACGCGCCGAGCGGATGCAGGACGGTTTTCGCGCCGAGCTGGAAATACGGTGCGAGACTGCCGAGTCCGGCGATGTGGAACAGCGGCGAGGTGCAGAAGCCCACCGATTCCGGCTCGATGGCGAGCGCGCGGATGCAGGTGAGGGCCTGGGCATTCATATTCGCGTACGAGAGCACCGCGCCCTTCGGGCTGCCCGTCGTACCCGAGGTGTACATGATGAGGCTCGGGGTGTCCTCGGGGATATCGATGGGGGTGTGCGGTTCGCCTTCTTCGGCGAGCGCGTCGTCGAACCCGACGACGCCGTCACCGGAGGCGCCGCCGATGACGACGCAGGTCTGCAGGGTGGGTGACTGCGCCTGGACGGCGGTGGCCAGCGGCTGCAACACCGTGTCGGTGACGATCGCCTTGGCGCCGCTGTCGCTGACGATATAGGCGACTTCTGGCGGGGTGAGCCGGAAGTTGACCGGGACCGCGATGGCGCCGAGTGCGTTGATGCCGAAGACGGCTTCCAGGTATTCCGGGTAGTTCAGCGCCAGGATCAGCACCCGGTCGCCGAAGCCGACACCGCGGCGGGCGAGTGCGTCGGCGAATTTCAGCGAGCGCTCGTGGAACTGCTTCCAGGTGGTGTCCACGCCACGGAACCGCAGGGCGACCTCGTCAGGGCGCATCTGCGCGTGTGCCGCGACCTGGTTGTTCCAGTGGTTGCGCCGCGAACGGAACGGTTCGTCGAGCGCCTGTGCACCAGTGGTCATGCCACGAACTCCTTGGCTGTGCGGTTTCGCGAGCTGCGAGCAGTCGCTGACGGGCTGAACTGAGACGAGAATAACAACTAACTTATTCCAGCGGCAAGCGCCCGGGGGAAGAATGATCGTTAATCGACCGGAGAACAGGTTCCGCTCACAAAATATGCATCGATCTGGCGATTTACCGGTGCGTAAAGGTCTCATGTGAAGGCGGGACGGCTCCTCGAAGAGATCTGTCATGCGAATCCCGGCTTACTTATGGCTTGTATGCGGGTCGACCCTCGTGTCACCATCAACCCGGCAGGGCGGGAAACGACGCCCACCCGGAATAGAGGAGTAGCGCGATGCTGCGGACCAGGTTCACCGAGACCTTCGGGGTGGAACACCCCATCGTGCAGGGCGGCATGATGTGGGTCGGCCGGGCCGAACTCGTCGCGGCCGTCGCGAACGCGGGCGGCCTCGGATTCATCACCGCACTCACCCAGCCGACCCCCGATGATCTGCGCAAGGAGATCGCCAGGACCAGGGAGCTGACCGACAAGCCGTTCGGCGTCAACGTCACCATCCTGCCGTCGATCAACCCGCCGCCGTACGCCGAATACGTGCAGGCCATCATCGACAGCGGCGTCAAGATCGTCGAGACCGCCGGTTCCAATCCCGAGCCGTACCTGCCGTACTACCACGGAGCGGGTATCAAGGTGCTGCACAAATGCACCAGCGTGCGGCACGCGATCAAGGCGCAGAAGATCGGCGTCGACGGCGTCAGCATCGACGGTTTCGAATGCGCGGGTCATCCGGGCGAGGACGACATCCCCGGCCTGATCCTGATTCCCGCCGCCGCGCGGGCTCTCGACATCCCGATGATCGCCTCCGGCGGTATCGCCGACGCACGCGGTCTGGTCGCCGCGCTGGCACTCGGCGCGGACGGCGTCAATATGGGCACACGCTTCCTGTGCACCCAGGAATCGGCGATCGACCAGAAGGTCAAGGAGCAGATCGTCGCCAACAGCGAACTCGACACTCAGCTGATCTTCCGGACCATGCACAATACCGCGCGCGTCGCGGATAACGAGGTCAGCCGCAAGGTCGTCGAAATCGAGAAGGCCGGAGGCAAATTCGAGGACGTCCGTGAACTCGTGGCCGGTGCGCGCGGTCGCCGGGTATTCGAGGAGGGCGATCTCGACGCGGGCATCTGGTCGGCGGGCCTGGCCCAGGGCCTGATCCACGACATCCCCAGCTGTGCCGAACTCATCGAGCGCATGGTGACCGAGGCGGAACAACTGATCACCACCCGGCTCACCGATATGGTCGTCACCGGCTGACCGACTCGGCCACACCAGCCCCGGAACGCCGTGCGGTCCGGGGCTTTTCGTGTTCGTTCCCGTCGCGGGCCGGCGACTCAGATCATGTTCTTCGAGGTCATCCACCGCATGGTGAACCATCCGCAGAACACCGGGAGCCAGCAGGTGAGCACCCGGTAGAGCAGCACCGATGGCACCGCGACCGTGGCGGGCACCCCGAAGGCGGCCAGACCACCGATGAGAGCGGCCTCGACGGCGCCGACTCCGCCGGGGGTAGGGGCCGCGGAGGCCAGGGTGCCGCCGATCATGGTGACGATGGTGACGGCCACGAAATTCGTTCCGCCGCCGAAGGCTTCGATACTGGCCCACAGCGCGCCCGCCTGGCCGAGGGTGATCGCGGCGCACCCGAGGACGATGATGAGGAAGCGTTTCGGGTCGCGGGCCAACTGGCCGAGTTCGCCCAGCACTTCCTGTAATTGCGGGCGCACCGAATGATTCAGCCAGTGACGCAATTTCGGCACGAACATGAAGGTGCCGATGATGCCGACCGCGACGCCCGCGGCCAGGTAGATCACCATCGCGTCGGGTACGAAATGCGAGAGATCCGCCGAAGTCCCCGCCACGATGCTGAACAGCACGAGCAGGCTCAGATGGGTGATGATCTGCACCGCCTGCTGCAGCGCGACCGCCGCGGTCGCCCGCACCGCGCCGAGACCGCCCTTCTGCAGGAACCGCACGCTGAGGGCGAGGCCGCCGACCCTGGCCGGGGTCGTGGTCGCGGCGAAGGTATTGGCGATCTGCATGATCACCAGATTCACGAAGCTGACCATCCCGGAGGCACACGCCCACAGCGCCGCCGCCGCGCCGACGTAGGTCAGCCCGGAGACGCCGAGTCCGAGCAGCGCCCACCACCAGTTCGCGGTCTCGAGTTGAGTGAAGAACGTCGGCACCGCGCTGATGAACGGATAGGCGACGTAGACCAGGGCGATCAACAGCACCAGTTGGATGATCTGGTTGCGGGAGAACCGGGTGAGCTGATCGGCCTCGATCTTGTCCTGCCCGGTCTGCTTGCGCACCTCGTCGCGCGCCTGGGAAACCGCCGCGCCCCAATCGGAGACCGATCTGCGGATACCGGTGGACATCGCGGATTTCGTCAGCCTGCGTGAGGCCAGCAGGATGGTCTGTTCGCCGAGCGCGTCGATCGCGGCCCGAACGGCGGGCTGTTTGCCGAAGATGGCGGTCGTCGAGACGAGTAATTGCGCGATATCGGTCTGGATCTGGGTATCGGACGCACCGAATTCGGCGCTGCCGAAACCACCGAACAGACTGGCGCCGTCATCGATCCTGATCTCGGCCGGACGCAGATCGCCGTGCGAAATCTGGCCCTTGTGCAGCAGATCGAGCGCCGTCCATACCCCGGGCAACACTGATTCGGGCAGTTCGGCGATGGTTTTGCCGCGAGGTGTCGTGTGTGCGCACAGCATCCAGCCTCGATCGAGCGCGGCGACCCCGATGGCGGTCTGACTGGCCAGGCCGAGATCGTCCGCGGCGATCGTCATCAGGGCACGGTGCTCGACAGCCCGGTGCATGGAGCCGTGCAGGGCGGCGGTTTCGCTGGTGCGGAAGGTGAGCCATCGCCACAGCATGCGTAGCGCGCCCCAACTGCGCTGATTCTTCCCGTACAGCTCGATCATCAGGTCCCGCTGCGGTCCTTCCACCGCGGCGGCCAGCGTCAACGGTCCGGGCCCCGCGGGTCGCACCACGGTGAAGCCGGTCACCGTATGCCCGCGTCGAGCCAGCACCCGCACCGCCGCGTCGAGCGGAACTTCCAGCGCGGGCGTGCCGACCATCCAGACGATGAGCGCGCCGACTAGCCAGCCGACGGAAAGACCGAGCATCGCACGAGCGGGGACCACGGTGCTGACCACCAGGTGGATCGGCGCGAACGCGAGCAGCAGGAACCACAGCCAGCGGCGCGGTTTGGTCGGCAGCCACGGACTGGAGACGGTGAGCACCGCCGCGAGCATGGCGATCCAGCGCGGATCGTCCAGGAATTGGGACAGGAAGGTATCGAGCCGGTCAGGGACCTGAAGATGCCATTTCGGCGCGGAGAGACCGGCTCCGGTGATGGAGAGCAGTAGGCCGGCGATCAACCCGGCCGCCCCGTAACCCGCGAGCAGTTTCCACTGTCTGCCGATGACGAGTTCGATCAGGATCGCGAAGGGCAGGATCAGGATCGCGACGCCATAGATCAGGTACACGAGATTGGACTGGTCGGGGGTGAGGAAGCCGACGATATCGGAGACCGAGCGCTCCAGGGCCAGCCATTCCGGCCGGGTGATGACGGACGCGGCGATGATGACGGCCAGCCACAGCGCCGCGAGGACGACACGGACGATGTCGGTGGTCCGCCGGACCAGCGGTTGTAGCAGGCTGCCCGTGACCGGGATATCCCGCCCGTCGACTCGCATGTCGTATCGGCACTTTCGGATCGAGTTGGAGCTACACTGGCCACCCGCGTCGCACGTTTCGTGAGTATGCAGCAGGTCACCGTGACCGATCGGCACCAACACGCCGCCGCGGTTCGACGTCGCGAGGTGCAGTTTCGGGCGCTGATCAGACTGCCAGAGGCGGCGGCGAGGGGGCAGAGCGGGCTGGCAGGCGACCGTCGCGCGACCGGGGTCTTGCCGAATCCGGCCGATCCGATGACGATCGAACCGAGACGAGCCGACCCGAGGGAGACCATGGCAGCGCACGAGCAGGATCTGGTCGGCAAGACCATCGTGGTGACCGGGGCCAGTTCCGGCATCGGCGCCGAGGCCGCCGCGAAACTGGCCGCGCGCGGTGCGCGCGTCGCGGTCGTCGGCCGCTCACCCGAACGTACGCGAGCGGTGGCGACCGCCGCGGGCGCCGACGCCTTCCTCGCCGATTTCAGCCGCCTCGACGACGTCCGCGCCCTCGCCGAGCAGTTGTCGAACCGGTACCCGCGCATCGACGTGCTGGCCAATAACGCGGGCGGGTCATGGCCGAAACGTACCGTCACCGCCGATGGCAACGAATTGACCTTCCAGGTCAATCATCTCGCGCCGTTCCTGCTGACCAGCCTGCTGCTGGAGCGTTTGACGCAGGCGCGACAGGCCCGCGTGATCAATACCTCGAGCATGACCTACCGGTCGGCGACGCTGGATCTCGACCGGGTGAACGCGACGACAGGATCGTTCAGCATGCTCGGCGCGTACAGTGCGTCCAAGCTGGCGAATATCCTGTTCACCAGGGAATTGGCGCGGCGCACCGACGGCACCGGGTTGGTGACCGCGGCCTTCCATCCCGGTGCCGTCGCCACTCACGTGTACGACAACATTCCCTTCGGTGTCGGCCTTTTCGTGCGCTCGCCGTTGTCGCGTCCGTTCTTCATCCGCCCCGACAAGGGCGCGCAACCGCTGGTGCATCTGGCGACCACACCGGATACCGCCGCGATCAACGGCCGCTATTTCCACCGTTTCACCGAGGAGTCGCCACGCAACGGGCAAGCCGTCGATGACGATCTCGCGCAACGACTCTGGGCGATGTCGGAGCGGATCACCGGGGTATCGGCGACAGCGAAGGACTGAGTCCGATCGGGGCGGCGGTGCCGATCCGCCGCCTACGACTCATGTCCCGGCGGACATCGCATGTCTGCCGTCCGACGATTCCCCCGCGCCGACGCTGAAAACCCCGCCCGTCATGGCGCCGCCGTCCAGTTCCAGTATCGAGCGAACCACCGTCTCGGTGGGCACCAGATCGGGGAAAGCGCTGGGCGCGATCGCATTCGCTCGCACGCCGAATTCCGCGAATTCGGCGGCGAGGTTCCTCGTCAGCTGGTTCAGCGCGGCCTTCGACGCGGCGTACAGGGTCTGTCCGCCCGGGGAGACCACCGAGCCGGACAGGCTGGAGACGTTCACGATATTGCGGTTGCGCGCGCGATTGCGCTCTCCGGTGTGCAACCAGCTCCGCTGTGCGAGCCGTGCCGATAGACGTAGCGGCACACCGACATTGGTGGCGAAAGCGAGGTCGAAATCATCGAGCGCGGCATCGCCGTCGACCACGCCATCGGGGAACATCCGCCGATGCGCGGCACTGTTCACCAGCAGGTCGACCCCGCCGAAGCGGGCCAGCGCGAGATCGACGACCCGCTCCACCTCGCCGGGAACGGTGAGATCCGCGCGGATCAGATGGACCCGCGAATCATTCTCCGGCAGAGGCGCTTCCGGGGCGAACGGATCGACGAACCATTCGTGCTGCGAGGGTACCGCGGGGGTGCGGTCGCGATGGACGGCGACGATGTCGTACCGGGTGTACAGCGCACGGCAGAAGGCGTCGCCGAGTCGTCCACCCGCACCCGTGAGCAGGCAGACCCTACGGTCATCGCTGGACAATGCGGTCCGCTCCCCATCGCTGGACGGCCTCTTCCCTCGGCCGGTGCAGCCACAGCGTCACACTGCCGCGACCGGCCGCATTGCCGCCCGCGAAGGTATGCCACGAGCGCGGCGTGCATTCGAACGCCACCATCGAATTGTCCAGTGGGGGAATGGTGAGCGCGGGCGTCGCGGAACCGCGGGCGGTGCTCTCGGCGTGCAGTGTGAGCTCGCCGCCGTCGCCGGTTCGCCAGCCCGGATTGCCCAGGTGGAACATCATCGCCACCGCGCGAACCGTCTCCCGCGTAGCACCCGAGGCGCTATCGGCGTCATCGTGGCAGCGCACCTCGCCCGGACCGGGAGTGTTCCCGGCGAACCGGGCGTGGGCGAGGCCGTTGTCCGTCGCGCCCGTCGCGCTGCCCGGCGCATGGTGACGCAGCGAACCGGCGATATCACCGGTCGCCGATACCCCGGTCACCCCGGCGATCAGGTCGTGCCATTCCGCCGAGGTGAACAGCGCCAGCGGACCGTCCCGCAATTCGGACAGTCCGAGTGCGGTGGTGCCGTCGTCGGCCACGTGGCGGAACCGGTCGATTCGCTCGCGTCGCATCCGCGCGTAATGGTCGGCGAGCCGCTGGAAGAAGTCGGCGACGAAGATATCGCGGGCGTAGATATGCGGAAAAGGCCCGGTTCGGCGTATCCAGCGTCGATGTGCGAACAGTTCGGTGAACCACGTCGGCGACGCCTGCGCCTCGGTGACCGATGCCCCTGTCAATGTCACTCCCTCCCGGACGAACACCGCGATCCTATGTGGATTCGGCCGCCCGGTTTCGACCCGCCCGGCCGAGATCGTGGGGTATCCGGCTGACAGGATTACGGGGTGGTTCGCGATCTTCGTATCTGCTGTGTCGGCGATTCCTTCGTCGCGGGGGTGGGCGACACCCGGTGCCTCGGCTGGGTCGGCCGCCTCGGCGTCTCGGCCCACGCGGCCGGGTACGCGCCGACTCTCTACAACCTCGGCGTACGCGGCCAGACCTCGACCGATATTCAGATCCGCTGGCTCGGGGAGTGTGAGCGGCGACTACCGGCGGGGTCGGATGCCAGGGTCGTGCTGTCCTTCGGGGTCAACGACACCTCCTGGGACGGCGGTGGCCCTCGCGTCGATCCCGAGGTGTCACAGGAGGCGCTGACGCGCATGCTGGCACATGCCGCCGACCGCGACTGGCGGGTGCTGATGGTCGCCCCGCCGCCGGTCGACGACGTCGCGCACAACGAGCGCACCGCCGATCTCGACGAGCGTTTCGCCGAGATCTGCGCGCGTGCCGCCGTTCCCTACGTGCGAGTCCATCGCGCGCTGCGCGAGAGCGCGCTGTGGATGCGCGAGGTCGCCGAGGGAGACGGCGCGCACCCCGGTGCTCGCGGCTACGACCTGCTCGCCGAATTGATCGCGCCGCACTGGCGGGAATGGTTGTCCGCTGAATAAGGCGAGCCAGATTGTCTGAGACATCCTGTCTCGAATACGAATGGTCATGAATCACCTCACACCGTGCGCCGATCGGTGTTACACAGATGCAGTCCGAAATAACACGTCCTAGACTGTCTGGGACGTAATTCCCGAGCCGAGAGGTGGCATCGATGGGATCCCGAACGGTAGTCGCCGACGTTGCCGATGAGTTGGCGCGCCGGGTTACCGCGGGGGAATATCAGCCGGGGGATCTGATGCCTTCGGTCCGCCAGGTCGCCGAGGAATTCGAGATGAACCGGGCGACCGCGCAGCTGACCCTCGGCAGGCTGGAATCGTACGGATTCGTCGAAGCGCGCCGGGGTAAGGGCTTCACCATTCGTGACGTCCGCGAGGCGGGCGGTATCGATGTGTACCGGCATCTTTTTCGTTTCTCGGTCCCGATGCCCGAGGTCGCCATCGATATGTTCCGCGACATCGTCGACGTCGAGCGCGGCATCGTCATGGACGCGCTGCTCGCCTACACCGGCAGTGCTCAGGACATCGCTCCCGCCGAGCTGAAATCCGCCATCGATCAGCTCGAATCGCTTGCCCGCCTGGAGGTTCCCGACTACCGCCAGATCCTCGCCATCGAGATCGCGCTGGTGCGCAAACTGTTGACCGTGCTGGGTATGAGCATGCAACGCGCCATCCTGAACTCCATCGGCGAGATGGTGCTGGAGGTGCCGGAGGCGGTCGAGTCGTTCTTCGCCGCCGCCGCGGATCTCCACGTGTTGATCTGGCGTGCGCTTGTCGCCGTCTGGGAGTCCGGATCGGGTCCGTCGGACGCGCAGGTGGCGCTGTTCGAGGATCTGTTCGGCATGTACCACGAGAAGGTGGTCGCCAAATTCGAGGAGCTGCTCGGCGTGGAGGTGGCCGGGGAGTCGCACGCGGCGACCGCGTGAGTCGGGTCGCCGGTTCGCCGGGTTCGGTGGGGTCTCACACGGCACCCGAGTCGATTCGGCCCATGGTCCGATCGCCGTCCTCGACACGACAGGCTACCTGCTGGCACACCTGATCGGCCGAACGTACCGTTGCGGTATGACCGACTCTCCCGAGTTGCTGCCCGCCCTGCCCTACGAATCGTGGCGCCCCACCAAGGAGACGCTGCACCGGTTCACCCAGATCGTCGGCAAGGTCGCGCTCGCCACGGGCATCCGCCGCAACCACTGGTGGCATATCACCTATCGGCTCACCGCGCGCGGTATGACCACCGTGCCGCTCGGCGCTGCCCGCGGCGGCCCCGTATTCACCTGTGCCTTCGACTTTTTCGACCATGTGCTGCGTATCGCGAACGATCGGGGCACCGAGGTGGAGATAGAACTGCCGGACCGGTCCGTCGCGAGTTTCTACCAGGCCGTGATGGACGGGCTCGCCGAGCTCGGCGTCGACGTCGTTCTGGCGCATCCGCATCCGTTCGATCTTCCGGATGTCGGGCGGCCGTTCGCGGACGATACCGAGCACGCCCATTACGACCCGGACCTGGCGAGGCGGGCGCATATCGTGCTCGGCCGGGTGGGACGGATACTGGAGGAGTTCAGCGCCGGCTATTCCGGAAAGATCAGTCCGGTCCAATTCTTCTGGCACAGTTTCGATCTCGCGGTGCAGCGATTCTCGGACCGGCATATCGAACTGCCCGCGACCGTGGATTCGGTGACGAGAGAGGCCTATTCGCGGGAAGAGATCAGCGCCGGATTCTGGTTCGGCGACGCGAAAGTGCCTGCCCCCACCCTCTACTCCTATGTCGCGCCCGAACCCGAGGGGCTGGCGCTGCGATCACTGCCCGACGGCGCGCGTTGGGTCGACGTCGGGTCGGGTCATTCGGCCTACTACGACTACGACGACCTACGCCGCACCGACGATCCCGTCGGTGCGGCGCTGGAGTTCTACCAGTCGGTCTACGCGTCCGGTTCGGAGCTGGCGGGATGGGATGCCGCCGGGCTGGCCTGCTGGGGTGGCATCACCGATCCCGTCCTCGAACGCGAGCGCCCCCGGTCGCCGGAGTAATAGCTCAGGCCCCGTTGAGCTTGTTGAGACGCTCGCAGGCCTCGACGTATTCCTCGATCAACCGGGCGACGACATCGGCGGAGCGTTCGACCTTGTTCATCATGCCGACGACCTGACCGACCGGATTGAAATTCACATCCTTGGCGGCCTCCGGGTACCGGTGTCCGCGCTTGACGCCGTCGAGGGCGACCATCATCTGCAGCGGCATGGGCAGCGGGCTCGGATTCTCCGGCTGCTCCCAGGCCTCGGTCCAGTCGTTCTTCAGCATGCGGGCGGGTTTGCCGGTCCACGCGCGCGAGCGCACGGTGTCGTGGCTGGTGGCGTCGATATAGCTCTGCATCTGCGCGGGCGGCACATTGGCCTCCTCCACCGTCAGCCACACCGAACCGGTCCACGCGCCCGCCGCGCCCATCGCCATGGCGGCGGCGACCTGGCGGCCGTTGCCGATGCCGCCCGCCGCGAGCACGGGCAGGTCACCGACGGCATCGATCACCTGCGGCCACAGCACGAGCGAGGAGACCTCACCGCAGTGCCCGCCGCCCTCTGTGCCCTGGCAGACCACGAAGTCCAGGCCCGCCTTCTTGTGGTTGAGCGCGTGTTTGACCGAACCGCACAGCGCGCCGATGAGCCGCCCCGAACCCTGGATCTGCTCGATCACCTCCGGCGGCGGGGTGCCGAGGGCGTTGGCGACCAGCTTGGCCTTGGGGTGGCGCAGGATCACTTCGATCTGCGGCGCGACCGTGGTAGCGGTCCAGCCGAGCAACTGGTTGTGGTGTTCCTCGGCGGGCAGGTGCGGCACGCCGTGGTCGGCGAGGATCTTCTCGGCGAAATCCCGGTGGCCCTGCGGAACCAGTTCGGCCAGTTTGGCTTCCAGTTCCTCGGGGCTGAGTCCGTCGATGCCCTTGCCCTCGTACTTCGAGGGGATGACCAGGTCGACGCCGTAGACGCCGTTCACGTGCTCGTCGAGCCAGGCCAGCTCGACCTCCAGCTGCTCGGCGGTGAATCCGACCGCGCCGAGTACGCCGATCCCGCCGGCATTGCTGACCGCGGCTGCCACGTCGCGGCAGTGGGTGAAGGCGAAGATGGGGAACTCGATCCCCAGCCGGTCACAGATTTCGGTACGCATGGGTGCTGGTCTCCCTTACTGGCCCCGCAGCCGCGAAGCGCGGACCGAGGACGCTATAGAACGAGTTACATGGTTGCCCCGTCATATTCCGGCCGATCGAGGCACGTGACTGACCGGAACAGTCGAATGGCCCGCGTGACACGGGTATCGCCATGGCGCATCGGCGGTCCATTCGACTGGTGGGTGCACCATATTTTGACAGTAACACGTTCTAGTTTTGTCGGAAAAGTGCTTCTTTCCCCTGTCGTATCGAAGTGCTCGCGGCGGGTGCGGTCAGAGGGAGTCCTCCAACGCGGTCAACGAGTTCTCGAGGTGGCCGAGTATCCGATCCAGATGGGGCACGCTGCGGCGGCAGCCGACGATGCCGAAGTCGAGATTCGCGCCGTTGGTGGTGAGGGTGATGTTGGCGGCCTGACCGTCCAACGGGATCGACATGGGGTAGCCGGCGTCGAGCCGTGCGCCGTTCCAGTACAGGGGTTCGCGCGCGCCGGGAACGTTGGAGATGACGATATTGAACGGGGGATTGGTCACCGAGGTGAGCGCGGGCAGCAATGACATCGCGATCGGACTCAGCGTCAATGCCGATAGCGCCATCGCCTGGGTATTCGACAGCCCGCGGTACACATCCTTGTTGCGGTTCATCGACCCCTTGATCACCTCGAGCCGGGCCAGTGGATCCGGGAGGTCGGTCGCCAGATTGCAGAGAATGGCGCAGATCTTGTTACCACCCGGCTCGTTGTCGTCCTCGTCGCGCAACGACAGCGGGACCATGGCGATCATCGGTTTGTCCGGAAGGGCTTCGCGTTCCATCAGGAAACCGCGCAATGCCCCCGCCGACATGGCGAGTACCACATCGTTGATGGTCGAGCCGGTCGATTTGGCCACCTGCTTGACCCGCTCCAACGGCCAGGACCGGACCGCCACCCGCCGCGCCCCGCCGATCGGGACGTTGAACAGGGTGCGCGGGGCCGAGAACGGCATCGTCAACTGCTGGCGCAGCAGTGCGTCTCGGGCCGTGCGGGCCAAGCCTGGAACGGATGTGGCGGCGGCCAGGAGTTGTCGCGCGGTGGAGCCGAATGCCGAACCGGAAGTTTCGCTGGGACGGGAGGTTCGGGTGCTCGGCAGATTCCACGGGACTCGGAACTCATCGGAGGTCGCGTCTTCGGTCATGGTGCGCCGGATCAGGCGTTGCCCGGCGACGCCGTCGATCAGCGCGTGATGCATTTTGGTGTAGAGGGCGAAACGTCCGTCGCCCGAGCCCTCGATCATGTGCATCTCCCAGAGTGGGCGATGACGGTCGAGCAGGCTACTGTGCAGCCGTGATGCCAGGTCGAGCAACTGTTGTTGCCCGCCCGGCGCGGGTAGCGCGGCGCGTCGCACATGGTAGGCGAGTTCGATATCGGCATCCTGTGCCCATCCGAACTGCGGCGCGCCCAGCCAGGTGGCCGGACGTTTGCGGAAGGTCGGATGCAACGAATTCTCCCGCAGCATCTTCTCGTATGTCCGCCGGGCGAAATCCGGCGCGGCATCCTCGGGCGGCTCGAACAGCATGAGACCACCCACATGCATGGGGTGCTCGCGGGATTCGGCGAGCAGGAACAGGGCATCTATCGGCGAAACGAATTCCATAGGTGGTCGCCCCCTGACGACAGTGGTGAGCTTCGAATGATGGATCGACCACGTTGTCGGGCGGGCAAGCGCAGCCCCGAATCAGGTGTGACAGGACAAACTTACCCGGACTTCGGTGCGGGTGTCGGACGAATCACCGATCCGTCGCGACCAGCGGATATGCCTGTTCGCATCGCTCGTCCCGCTCCGGTTGCCGGACCGTCCGGCACACCTCGGTGAACCCGTTGTCACGCAACAGTTCCGCGAGCCGCGACGGCGACCGGCGATAGGCGACGGCGACCCGATGATCGATGGCCTCCACCGCGACCGTGGTGTCGATCGCCTGGAAGGCCAGCAGCGCGAGCCCTTTCGGACGGAGTACCCAGAAGAACTCGAACAACACCTCGGTACCGCGTGTCGAGCGTCGACCCGATCGAAGGGCCGCTCAGTGCGCGGCGCGTCCGAGTTCGGCGAGGCGCGCCAGTGCGGGCAGGGCGCACGCGAGGTCGCGGCGCTGCTCGGGCGTCAGCTCGGCGAGCAGGGGAGCGAGGTGGCGCACCCGGTCGGTGCGGCGCGAGCGCCCTATCCGGCGACCGGCATCGGTGATGTGGACGAGGACGGCGCGACCGTCACGCGGATCGGGCCCGCGCTCCACGAGCCCGTCGCGTTCCAGGCGCGTGACGAGCTGGGTGATCGCGGGCTGGGTGACCTGCTCGGTTCTGGTGAGTTCGGTCAAGCGCAGCGGACGTGGGCTGGTGGACAGCGTGTCGAGTACCGAGAGGGTGGTGAAAGACAGCGTCTCCAGCGTGGGCAGCCGGATGTAGAAGCGGTTGAAATTCTCGATCGCTTCGGCGAAGGCTTCGGCATCCAGGTCAGCGGCGTCGTCCACCCGACAAACTATAGGGGGTGATTTATTTAAGTAGTTTATGTAAATTATTGAGGCGACTCGGTGCGCAACCGAGTAATGCCCGGATGGCTCGATCAGGAGAGTGTGATGGGATACGACACCGCGCGGCGACCGCCGTTTCCGCTGTCCCCGACCCGGATCCACGTGGACGAGGAGGTGCTCATCGATCTACACGGGCGCCTCGCGGCGACGCGCTGGCCCGACGACGCGGGCAACCGCGACGGATACTACGGGGTGGACCGCGTCCGCCTCCAAGCGCTGGTCGAGTATTGGCGCGACGAGTTCGATTGGCGCGAAGCGGAATCCGCGATCAACGCCTACGAGCACTACCGGGTCGACGTCGCGGGTGTTCCGGTGCATTTCCTGCGCAGGCCAGGTGCGGGACCGAACCCGACACCGCTGATCCTCACCCACGGCTGGCCATGGACCTTCTGGCACTGGTCCAAAGTCATCGATCCGCTCGCCGACCCGGCGTCCTTCGGCGGCGATCCCGCCGACGCCTTCGAGGTGATCGTCCCGTCCTTTCCCGGTTTCGGATTCTCTTCGCCGTTGCCCGACCACCCGGATATGAATTTCTGGAAGGTCGCCGACCTGTGGCACCTGCTCATGACCGAAATCCTCGGCCACGACAGATATGCCGCCGCCGGATGTGATGTCGGCGCGCTCGTGACCGGCCAGCTCGGGCACAAATACGCCGACGAGCTCTACGGAATCCATATCGGCTCCGGCCAGAAACTCACCCTGTTCGAGGGCGATCGCGCCTGGGATCTCAGCGGCGGCAACCCGATTTCGGAAGGGCTGCCCGCCGGCATCCGCGCCAGGATCGTCGAATTGGAGCGACGTTTCGCGGTGCACCTCGCCGCCCAGGTACTCGAGCCGAGCACCCTCGCCTACGGCCTCTCCGATTCCCCGGTCGGCCTGCTCGCGTGGATTCTGCAGCGCTGGACGTCGTGGAGCGATAACGGCGGCGATATTCATTCGGTTTTCACCAGGGACGAACTGCTCACGCACGCGATGATCTTCTGGGTAACCAACAGCATCGGCACCTCGATCAGGACCTACGCCAACAACAATCGCTACCCGTGGATCCCCTCGCACGACAGGACGCCGCCGATCGAAGCGCCGACCGGCATCACCTTCGTCGGTTACGAGAATCCGCCCGGCGTGCGCACCGAACAACGGGTCGCACATTTCCTGGAGAGCGACCGCGCCGGCTGGTACAACCACGTCGAACTCACCGCGCACGACCACGGCGGCCATTTCATTCCGTGGGAGATCCCGCAGGAATGGGTGGCGGATCTGCGCCGCACCTTCCGCGGCAGGCGCTGACCCGCCTCAGCGAAACACCAGGTGCGGCAGTCGATTTCGTGATGCTCGTACGCACATGGCCCCGATGAACTGCGGCGCAGATCCTCGAGGCCGTGGGGCGAACCTTTCCCGCTACCGCGAACCGGTCGGCGTCGGTGTCGGCGATTCCGTTGTCGTGGTGGACGGGTTTGCGGTACCGGACTGGGGTGTCGACGGCGCGGTCGGCGCCTGGGTTTCGGCTGGTGCCATGGTCGCGGTGGGAGCCGCGACCGAATTGCCGACCGGCGGCGCGGCCTCCTGCGGTGTCGTTACCGCGCCCGGTGTTTCGGACGGCGTGGTCGGCGCGGTAGTGGTTGTTGTCGGCGGCGCAGTCGTTGTCGGCGTTGTTGTCGGTGCCGTGGTCGTGGACGATGTGGTCGCGGACGATGTGGTCGAGGGTGCGGTGGTTTTCGACTCGCCGCTGGTTTTCGACTTCGCCGCCGCGGTAGCCGTTGTCGTGGGCGCGGCCTTGGTCGTTGTCGTACTCGTCGGCTTCGCCGTGGCCTCCTCCACCGCCTTGTAGACGGCGGCGACATCGGCTTGGTCGGGCGCGGCCTTGGTATCGACCGTCTCGCCCGCCTGCGCCTGCTTCGCCAGGTGGCTGAGCCACGCGGCCGCGTACTCGGCTGAGGTCAACGGCTTACCCTCGGACGCGTTGGCGTCATTCCAGTAATCGAAGTGGTGACCGGTGTGATTCGGTCCGAGCGTCAGCTGGTACGGGTCGCTCATGATGACCGGAATGGTGTTCTGGTTCGTCACGATGAGACCGATGATCTCGTTCAGCACCTTCTGCGGCAGATATGCCAGCGGCGACATCTGATCGGTCGCGATCGAATCGACCTTCACCGGAGTCGTCGAGGCCGCGCCCGGCTTGTATGCCGGGTCGGAAACCTTCAGCAATACGTCGAGGAAGGTCTCGTCGCTCTGCATCCAATTCGGCTGTGACTGGATATCCGCGAACGCCGCCAGGGCGATACGGCCGAGCGTCACCGCGACATCCTGACCGGTCGCAGGCGTGAGGCCCTCGCGTTCGAGTGTGTCGACATTCAATTGGCGGCCCACATTGACCACCAATTGCAGGAGGGAGATATTCTCCGGCGCCGCGCAGGTGAGGTCGCCTTCGGAACAGAACGACGCGATCTTGCCGTTCAGCGCACCGAAATCACCGCTGTTACCCGGCAGCGCCCCCTGCCCCGATACCGGCTTCGCGCCGTTCTGATACTTCTGGTCGAAGCCGTCCGGATTGGCGTACGGATCCTTCGCCCCGGGGAACGGCCCGTCACCGGCCGACCGGCCCGAATCGGCCAGGATGACGACACCGAGCACGTCGGCCGGATCGACGATCCCGTACGCGCCGGTGCTGTCGGCCTCCTGATGACCGATTTTCATCGCCACGCGGCGCACGACATCGGCGCCCTCGCTGTAGCCGACGATGGAGAACTTCGTGTCGGGGCAAGCTTGCGCGATCTCCCGCATGACCTGTTCGGTATTCGCGACACCGGCGTTCACCGCGTCCTCATAGGTCGACATATTCGCCGGATACGCGATATAGACGGCGGCATAGGCGTCCGGATCGGCACTGTCGGCGGGCGCGTTGACCACCGGATCGACCCACTCGCTGTTGTGGTCACCGGCCATCGCGGCGGGCAAAGGGTTCCCGTCGGCGTCGACCAGCATTCTCGTGGTGCCTTCGACGGGTGTGTCACCGCGTCCGGCCACCGAGATGGTCACCATGTCACGGCACTCCGTGACCGATGTCGTGAGCTGTGTATCGGCGGTCCGCGGCGAAGTCGTCAGCGCGAACGACCCCGCGACGATCGCCGCCACACCGAGTACGGCGGGCGCGGCAACCGCCGAAGCTATCCGGTGTCGCGTGAAAAATTCTCGAAGAGACATGCCCTCATCCCCATTCCACGATGATTGACAGGTGAACGGACGGCCCCCCCGAAGGGCCATGTGTCACCAAGGACGTCGTGGTAGGGGACGGATACGTTACTGAAGTGGAATCCGGGTCACAGAAGAATGTCGTCGGGCGGGTCGGCTGGCCGCGCGCGAGACAACTCCGTGGCCGCGCATTATCCCCGCTCGTCAGCAAACACCTGGCGACAGACGTGCCGAGACGAACTGAAGCCGCTGATCGCCTCGCCTCAGCATCGGTACCGCCACGGTCGATCTGAACCAGTCACTGAGAGGAGTGACCAGCCTCCCAACTCTCCTTGGGTGAAGCCCCCGGAATCCGCCGCAGGTGGCTGCGCACTGGATGCCTGTTTGGGGTACCGCTGACGGAAGTTGAACTGCGTCAGAATTGTGACTTGCAGCAGTAGATGGCGGTGATTTCGCGGTGGCAGGTGGCGCACCTCTCGTCCGGTCGGCATGGATTTGCCCGTGCACCCATGTCGGGTCTGTTCTTTAGGGGTGCAGTAGGCGAGAAGGAAGAACCGGACTCCTCTGCTGGCGATCAGGGCCGAGTGGTTCGCAGCCACAGCCCGACGGCGATCGTCCAGAAAAGGAGTGCTGCCGTTGCCGTGACGTTGAGCCAGGCGGGTGTCAGCCAAGGAAAGGCGCCGAGAATCTGGAGTCCGCCCGCACCGAAGCTTGCGACAGGGAGCAGATACCACACACCTTCATCCCGTAGGGCAAAGCCCAGAGCGATGAGCCCCACCGCCGCGAACAGCTCCAGACAGTGCAGGGTGCCATAGAGCATGCTCACAATGAGCGCGATGGAGTCGTCTGACATAGCGATGCCGAATACCGGATAGACCAGTCGACCGGCAATGACGACCATCAGTCCGAGCAGTGTCATAGCCAGCAGAAGGCTGCTGCACCCGATCAATGAACTCACGGGCCGTGAGAGCCGGACCGTCCGAAGCAGGATGATGATGGCAGGTGTTGAACACACGATCGCGAAGAACATCAGCTCGTCGCTCATGGACAGCTGGAATGAGTGCTCTTGCACCCATCGCGCCAGCTCCGAGGGAGCAGCTGGTGCTGGTGGAAGCAGCGCGATCAGGAGCAGAGCGCCGAACAACAGCGTGCCGCCGACGATGAGTGCCCACCCACCGAAGGTTTGCTCGAAGCGGTGAGTCGAAGTGGTGCCGGGCCGGTGTACCTCAGGCTCATTACCCATGCTCAACAGTATCGGTCGCGATCTGGACGGAGATTCGGTTGACCGCTCAGTCTGCTCCTCCGCATCGCAAACGATCGTTCGCGAGACACCGCCGACGACAGGATGTTTCCGCATGCCGGGTGTGTAACGCATGCCGTGTAGTCGAAAGCCTTGTCGCCGCGTGGGAAGCCACGCCAGTGTTCTCATGAGACACGGACCCTGGCGAACACGAGAACTGAGAACCGGCACCTGGTCGTGCAGGCCGATTCTGTCGCATAATAGTGGGCCATTTGGTCATCGATTGGCAACTTGTTTTGAGATCTGGCCACACATTTCGAGAACCTACACGTACGACGTTATCCGCGCGCCATATCCACGAAGCGGGACAGATGCAGTTGGTGGGCGACGGTGATAGTCGCAGTAGGACCATTACGGTGTTTGCCCACGATGAGGTCGGCCTCGCCACCGCGTGGATCGTCGCGTTCGAATGCGTCCGGGCGATGCAAAAGGATGACCATGTCCGCATCCTGTTCCAGCGAACCCGATTCGCGCAGGTCGGAGACCATAGGGCGCTTGTCGGTTCGTTGTTCGGGACCACGATTGAGCTGACTGATGGCGATGACGGGAACTTCGAGTTCCTTGGCGAGCAGTTTCAGGTTTCGGGAGAATTCCGAGACTTCCTGCTGACGCGATTCGACTTTCTTACCGGAGGTCATCAGCTGGAGATAGTCAACCACAACGAGTTTCAGATCGTGGCGCTGTTTGAGCCGCCGCGCCTTGGCCCGAATCTCCATCATGGTGAGGTTCGGTGAATCGTCCACGAAGAGCGGGGCTTCGCTGATCTCGCTCATCCGCCGGGCCAGTTTGGTCCAGTCGTCATCGCTCATGCGGCCCGAGCGCATATCACCGAGTTTGATCTTCGCCTCGGCCGAGAGCAGGCGCATCACGATTTCGGTGCGGCTCATCTCCAGTGAGAAGATAACGCTCGCCAAACCGTGTTTGATCGAGCAGCTCCGCATGAAATCCATTCCCAGGGTCGATTTTCCGACGCCGGGCCTGGCCGCGACGATGATCATCTGGCCGGGGTGCAGACCGTTGGTGAGCTCATCGAGTTCGGTGAAGCCGGTGGGAACGCCGAGGGAGATGCCGCCGCGCGAAGCGATGGAATCGATTTCGTCCATCGTCGGCTGGAGCAGATCCTCCAGTGGCATGAAATCCTCGGTGGTGCGGCGTTCGGTGACCTCGTAGACCTCGGCTTGGGCGCGGTCGACGACTTCGGCTATGTCCTGGCCGTCGGCGCCCGCGTATCCGTATTGCACGATGCGGGTACCCGCTTCGACGAGGCGGCGCAGGATGGCCTTCTCGGCGACGATTTCGGCGTAGTAGCCGGCGTTGGCGGCGGTGGGGACGGTCTGGGTGAGGGTGACGAGGTAGGGCGGGCCGCCGATGCGTTTGAGTTCGCCTTTGCGGTCGAGGCCCGCGGAGACGGTGACGGGGTCGGCGGGTTCGCCGCGCCCGTAGAGGTCGAGGATGACGTCGTAGACGGCCTGGTGGGCGGGGCGGTAGAAGTCACCGGGGCGCAGAACTTCGACGACATCGGCGATGGCGTCCTTGCTGAGCAACATGCCGCCGAGCACCGACTGCTCGGCCGCCATATCGTGCGGCGGCTGACGTCCGAAATCCTCGCCGGGGGGTTCGGGCGGGAAGTCTGTGTGCCCGCGGTCATCGGTGGCTGTCAACAGACTCGACCGTCCTCTCTGCCCCACGATCGGGTTCCGCGCTATCGATGGTTGTTCTACTCCCCGGTACCGACACACTCGGGATGCGAGGGTCCGCACGAGGCGCGCGATAACGGCTCTACCTGCGGTTCAGCAAACCGATCCGAATGCGGTGTTCCGATGGTTCGTTCACGGCGATGGGATGAACCTAGCGACCTGACGAGCGGTCACCAAATGGGGTTGTGTACACATCTGTGGATAACTTGGGGACTGTTTACCCAACGATGTGCACCCCCTGTGTACAACTTGGGGAAAACCCAGGTCATCAGGCTCAAAGGCGCTGATAGATATTGGTTTCGCACTTTGTCCACGTGTGGATCAATGACGTTGCGGCGTGTCGGGCAAGTTGAACAGCCGGGCGTGTTGAGTTAACGGCTCGTGTACAAGTTATGACCTGTATCACATTACGATCGGTCGGTTTCCCCCGTCATCCACAGGCTGAATAACCGGTGGTAGAGCGGGTGTCGCCATAGAGGCCGTGTGTTTCATCGCACAGCGGAACGTGAATGGCTAATATTCCGCTAATAGTTGGGTGCGCGCAGGCGAAGACCACCCCCGTGCGGGACACGGGAGTGGTCTTCCACCGAATGAGGTGCGAATCACCCGGAGGTGATTCGGGAAATCAGTTGGCCTCGACCTGCAGGTCGAACTTCGCCACCACGTCGGGGTGCAGGTGCACCACGATGCCGTGCTTGCCGGTGGACTTGATGTGCGATTTCGGCAGTTCGATGCTGCGCTTGTCGACAACGGGGCCGCCCGCGGACTTGATGGCCGAGGCCACGTCCGACTGGGTCACCGAACCGAACAGCTTGCCGGTGCCAGCGGTCTTCACGGTCAGCGAGACCGATTCCAGGCCCTCGATGGCCTGCTTCAGCTCGTTGGCGTGATCCAGGTCGCGCACCTTGCGCGCGTCCTGGGCACGGCGGATGCCCTCGACCTGTTTCTGCGCGCCACGGCTGGCGACGATGGCCAGGCCGCGGGGCAGCAGGTAGTTGCGGCCGTAGCCGTCCTTCACCTCGACGCTGTCGCCGGGCGCGCCGAGGTTGTCGACATCAGCAGTCAGAATCAGCTTCATTTTGCGTGTCTCCCTTCTCAGCGAGCCGTCGACACGTAAGGCAGCAGGGCCACCTCACGGGAGTTCTTCACGGCAACGGCGATATCGCGCTGGTGCTGAACGCAATTGCCGGTGACACGACGGGCACGGATCTTGCCCCGGTCGCTGACGTACTTGCGCAGCAGCGTCGTGTCCTTGTAATCGATCGAAACGGTACCGGACTTGGCTTCCTTGCAGAATGCGCAAGCCTTCTTCTTCAGCACCTTTTCGCGCGCGGGCGCTTTAGGCATGGTCTATTACTCCGTAATCATTGATGGTCCGGTCGTTCGCGCGACCCGTCGAAGGTCGTCACGGCCGATCGGGCCGATGAGAGCCGTATCAGAACGGCGGTTCGTCGTCTACGCGGCCGCCCCCGAAGGAGCCTGCCGCGGGCGCACTGCCCCACGGGTCGTCCTCGGCACCGCCGGAACGACCGCCGCCACCACCGGAGGAGGAGGCGTTGAAATTGCCGCCGCCACCACCGCTGCCGGAACCGAATCCGCCGCCGCCACCGCCGCGATTGGCCTTGTTGACCTTCGCGGTCGCGTAGCGCAGCGAGGGACCGACCTCGTCGACCTCGAGTTCGACGACCGTGCGCTTCTCACCCTCGCGGGTTTCGTAGGAGCGCTGCTTGAGCCGTCCGCTCACGATGACGCGAGCGCCTCGGGTCAGGCTTTCGGCGACATTTTCCGCAGCTTCGCGCCAGATGTTGCAGCGCAAGAAGAGCGCTTCGCCGTCTTTCCATTCATTCGAATTACGGTCGAACACACGGGGAGTCGATGCGACGGTGAAATTCGCCACCGCAGCGCCCGCGGGCGTGAATCGAAGCTCGGGGTCAGCCGTCAGATTTCCGATGACGGTGATGACCGTGTCGCCTGCCATGTGGTTCCTCCTGCTCGGTGTGCAGTCGCCCTACACTCGCTTGTCGCGCTAGAGCCTAGAGATAGGCACCGACGCATAGCACGAGTGCTGTGGAACTACTTGTCGTGGCGCAGGACCTTGGTGCGCAGCACCGACTCGTTCAGTCCCAGCTGGCGGTCGAGTTCGTTCACCGTGGCGGGAGTCGCGGTCAGATCGACCACGGCGTAGATGCCCTCGGCCTGCTTGCGGATCTCGTAGGCGAGCCGGCGGCGGCCCCAGATGTCGACCTTGTCGACCTTGCCGCCTTCGGTCTTGACGACGCTCAGCATGTTGTCCAGCGACGGACCAACAGTGCGCTCGTCCAGGCTCGGGTCGAGGATAACCATCACTTCGTAATGACGCACGGACCAATCACCTCCTGTGGACTAGGAAACGGCCACGGACGGTCCGTGGCAGGAGGGTCGTTGCGTCAGCAACCCGACAAGGCTACATGACCAGGTCATGACCTCTGAAATTCGCCCTCATCTAGGGTGGGATTCATGTCGACAGGACCCGCCGCCAGCGATCTCATCGCCGGTCGCGTGGCTCGCCGCACGGCCTTGGCCATCGCGGTGCTGCTGCTGTGCGGGCTCACGCTGGCGCTCGGCTACGCGAACAAGGCGCGCTGCGCCACCGGGCCGGTCGACGAGTCCGGCCGCAGCACGATCTTCGACACGATCAAGGATTCGGAAGTCTGCTACTCCGATATCCAACTGCTGTGGCTCGGCCGCGATATCGATCTGCACGTCTTTCCCTATATCGACGGCGGTATCACCGACGACGGCACGCTCACCGGCGGCGCGGTCGAATATCCGGTGCTCAGCGGCACGATGATGTGGCTCGGTGCGCTCGGGGCCGATAACGACGCCGAATTCCTGGCGTTCTCGGCACTGATCCTGGCGCCGTTCGCCCTGCTCACCGCGTGGCTGCTGTTCCGGCTGTCCGGACGCGCCGCGCTGCTGTGGGCGGCAGGTCCACCGCTGGTGCTCTACGCCTTCCACAACTGGGAACTTCCGGTGGTGTGCACGGCGGTCGCCGCCGTCTACGTGATGATCTGCCTGCAGCGGATATCGCTGCGCAAGCGGGCTGTCGTGGCGGCGGTGCTGCTCGGGCTCGGTTTCTGCCTGAAGTTGTATCCGGGCATCTTTGTGCTGCCGCTGATGGCCTACGTCCTGACCCACGGTGATGAGGACGACGGTGCGCGCACCCTCGACGTGCGCGGCGCACTCCTGACCGCGGCCGCCGCCGTCGGCACCGTGATCGCGGTGAATCTGCCTTTCGCGCTGGCCGGATACGAGGGCTGGCGGGCCTCCATCACCTTCCAGCAGATGCGCCAGGCCGATATCACCACCAATTCCCTCTGGTATTGGGGATTACGCCGACTGTACGGCGAGGACGCCGACAGCGAATCCTCCTTCCAGCAGACGGTGTCGATCGCCTCGCCAGCTCTTGTACTCGGATCGTTCGTGCTGGCCATGTGGTTGGGCCGGCGGCGGTATTCGGCGACCGGCGTCTTCCCGTGGGTGGGGGTCAGCGGCGCGATGCTGTGTGGGTTCCTGCTTTTCCACAAGGTGCATTCGCCGCAGTACACCCTGTGGCTGATCCCCTTCCTGGTGCTGCTCGAGGTGCCGTGGTCGCTGATCGGCGGCTATCTGGTCGCCGACGCCGCGGTGGGAATCGGTGTCTTCCGGTACTTCTACGCGATCACGTCGGAAGGCTCGATCGATATGACGGAGAGCGTCGTGCAGTTCGGCGTGTGGGGTCGCGCGATTCTGCTCATCGCGCTGTACTTTCTGTTCACGCGGGCCGGTATGCGGGGAATTCGGCCCGCGCCCGTCGCGGTCTCGCGTGCCGCGCCCGGCGAGTTGGTCTCTGCCGCATAGCCGCCGACGTCGAGTCGGTCCCCGAATCCAGTGGCGCGCCGCGTCGCACGGCAGACTGAGTCCATGCTGCAACTGCGGATCTTGTCACCTGCCGCGATCACCGACGAGGTGATCGGGATTCTCGATGCCGACGACGCGGTGAGCGGTCTCGCGGTGGTGCGCGGTTCGTCGCTGAAACCGCCGGGGGATCTGGTCTTCGCCGATGTCGCCAGGGAAGCGGCCAATGATGTGATCGACCGGCTGCGGGCCCTCGGGGTGCACAGGGAGGGCACCGTCGAGATCGATACGGTGCGAACCTGGTTGTCGCGCAGTGGTTTCGAGGCCGAAGTTCGCACGCCGGGCAGTAGCGCCGATGCCGTGGTGTGGGCGGATGTGGCGCAGCGGTCCTACGAGGAGACCGAGCTGAACTGGACCTACCTCAGTTTCATGACGCTGGCCACGGTGATCGCGGCCATCGCGATCGTGCTGGATTCGCAGATCCTCGTCATCGGAGCCATGGTGCTCGGTCCGGAATTCGGGGCCATCGCCGCGCTGGGTGTGGCACTGGTACGCAGGCGGTTCGTGCTGCTCGGTCTGGCCGTGCGCACCCTGATTCTCGGATTCGCGGCGGCCATCGCGATCACATTCGTCCTGTCGCTGATCGGCCGTGGGCTCGGCTGGATCACCGTCGACGATGTCATCGGGCCTCGCCCGAGTACCGCATTCATCTACACCCCCGACAAGTGGTCGTTCATCGTCGCGGTGATCGCGGCCGCGGCCGGAGTGCTCGCACTGACCTCATCGAAGGTGGGCGGGCTGAGCGGAGTCTTCATATCCGTCACCACGGTCCCGGCCGCGGGCAATATCGCGATCGGCGCGGCATTCGGTCTCGGAGAGGCGATCTGGGGCAGTGTCTGGCAGTTGGTGGTGAACCTGATCGGCATGGCTCTGGCGGGCTGGGCGACCTTGGCCTTGCAGCAGGCGGTGTGGTCGCGGGTGTCGGTGCGGCGGGCGCGGGCTCTGCACCGGCCGTACCGAATGTTGTGAGGCGAGCGGCGCCTGCGCCCGGTGCTGCCGCGACCTTGTCGACGTCGCCGGGGCTGAGTCATCGGCGCGCTCCGCGTCGTGGATACGGCGGAAATGAGAAGTGGCAGCGGTTCCGTCGTGAGACGGGGCCGCTGCCACCGGAATTCGTCTTGCCGGGGATCAGCCGACCGACGTCACCGAACGTTCGTTCTCGACCTCGTCCGCATCGCCTTCGCGACGGTTTCGGATGATGCTGGTGAGGAACGCCGCGCCGATGAACGCGACACCCACCAGGCCGGTGATGATTTCGTTGATGTGCACGCCGATCGAGACCAGCAGGATCACCGCCAGCGCGCCGATCGCCCAGTGCGCGCCGTGCTCCAGGTAGACGTATTCCGAGAGCGTGCCCTTGCGCACCAGGAAGACGGTGATGGACCGGACGAACATCGCGCCGATCAGCCCCAGGCCCAACGCGATGATGATCGGGTCGGAGGTGATGGCGAAGGCGCCGATCACGCCGTCGAAGGAGAACGACGCGTCCAGGACCTCGAGGTAGAGGAAAAGGAAGAAGCCCGCCTTGCCGGTGGCCTTGGCCAGTTCGGATGGACCGCCGCTCTCGAGATCGTCGGTGTGGAACATGGATCCGAGACCGTCCACCGCGATGTAGGTGATGATGCCGAGCAGTCCGGAGACGAGGACGGTGGCGCGTTTGTCGTCCGCGGCGATGAGTTCCGCGACGAGCAGCAGCCCGACGCCCGCGACGACGACGGAGAGCATATCCAGCTTGCCCGCCTTGGCCAGCGGCTTTTCCAGCCAGCTCAGCCAGGTGATCTCGCGCTCCTCGAAGATGAAGTTGAGGAACAGCAGCGCCAGGAACATGCCGCCGAACGCCGCGATCTGTGGGTGCGCGTCGGTCAGCAACGTCTCGTAGCTGGCGCTGCCGTCGGGGAAGTAGGCCGCGTCATCGGCGGGTGGGTTGAGTGCCAGATCGAAGGCCTCGACCGGGTTGAGTCCCGCGGTGATCCAGACGATCGCCAACGGAAATACCAGGCGCATACCGAAAACGGCGATCACGACGCCGACGGTGAGGAAGATCTTCTGCCAGAACTCACTCATCCGTTCCAGGACGGTGGCGTTGATGACAGCGTTGTCGAACGACAGCGAGACTTCGAGGATGCCGAGGATCGCGCAGAGCACGAGGGCCGTCGGGCCGCCGTACAGCAGCGCCACGACGAGCGACACCACCGTGACGACGCCGGAGAGGCCGAAAATACGCAGGACCACGCGGGGACCTTTCGTTGCTTTGAACAGAATCGGCGAGAGTGATACCAGCGTGGCCGTTGAACCGCCGTATGTCCAACGATGTGTGCGCGGCGGGCTGGACGCGCGGGGAGGGGGCTCGTCGCCGAGCCCCCTCCCCGCGGAGATGCGTGTTTCTTAGACGTTCACGCCGTAGTCACGGGCGATTCCGGACAGGCCGGAGGCGTAGCCCTGGCCGATGGCGCGGAACTTCCACTCGGCGCCGTTGCGGTACAGCTCGCCGAAGACCATGGCCGTCTCGGTGGAGGCGTCCTCGGACAGGTCGTAGCGGGCCAGTTCGCTGCCGTTGGAGCGGTCGACAACGCGGATGTAGGCGTTGCGCACCTGGCCGAAGGACTGCTGCCGGGTTTCCGCGTCGTAGATCGAGACCGGGAAGAAGATGCTCTCGATCGTGGGCGGGGTGCCGGCCAGGTCGACATTGATGACCTCGTCGTCGCCTTCGCCCTCACCGGTGGTGTTGTCACCCGCGTGCTCGATGGCGCCTTCCGGCGAGCGGAGGTTGTTGAAGAACACGAAGTGCTGATCCGACACCACCTTCTTGTCCGCTCCGGTCGCGATGGCGCTGGCGTCCAGGTCGAAGTCGGTCCCGGTGGTGGTCCGAACGTCCCACCCCAGTCCGACGGCAACAGCAGTAAGGTTAGGCGCCGCCTTGGTCAGCGAGACATTGCCGCCCTTGGACAAACTGACACCCATGCGGGATTCCCTTTCAATAGTCCGTCTGTGATTCCCAGCATGTCCGAATCGCCGGGTACGACTTACGACAGTAGTAGGTTTCGGCGAACTTGCGTAGGAACTGGGGGAACCCTCGGCGAATGGGAGGATCTCCTATGGTGCGGCGCCGGACATTGTCCGCTCGGTAGTCCGGTTCAGCACCTACCATCGGGGCGTGGCAGGCCGTAGGCGTGGCTGGTTCCGGTCATCCGGGAACAGCGAATGGATTCAGCAGGCCCGGTCGCAGCTCGCGGACGCGTTCCTCGACATGGACCGGCGACAGAGCGCCGCCGACGCGGCGGTGCTCGCTTCCGACGAGGTGTTCCCCGAGCGTGGCTTCGGCGCGGTATGGGAACCGGTGCGCAGCCGGTGCTACGACGCCGCGGGCGCGTATCTCGCGCTGGCCGACGAACTGGAGGCGGCGGAGCGGGACAACACCCCGCTACCGCAGGGGCAGGAGCGTACGGCGACGGTGACCCGCAGGCTGACCGACGCGGCGCGTGCGGTCGACGAGTTCTATCGCGGTCATCAGGCGCAGCTCGAGCAGGCTGTCGGGGTGCATCAGGCGGTGCCGCAGCTGGCCCGACAGGTGAAGGTGGCCGCGGCGGGAGTCCGGGCGCAGGCGGCGAATTCCGAGTACGCCGACTATCCGTCGGTGCGCGGGCGTGCGAGCGCGGTCGATGAGGCTCTCATCACATTGGAGGCCGCGGGTGCGCGAGGGGCAGGCGCTGTTCGGAAGGCGGCGAACCGATTGGAAGCCGCCACCAGGGAACTATCGGATGCGCTGGCGCAGGCGCCATCTCGCAACGCTGCCGCAACTACCGCGATCTCCTCGGTGAACACCAGGTTGGCCGCGGTTCGCAACCGCTCGGCGGGGCTCGCTCCCGCCTACTCGGCATTGCTGCGTGAGTTCAACGCTGCGAGTTCGGCGGATCTGGCGAACAATGAGCGAGAAAGCCAGCGAGCCATCGATGCCGCCGCCGACGCCCTCGACCGGGCGCGTGCGGCATCGGCCGAGAACAACCCGGAGTCCGCACTTGAATTGACCACTTCCGCGCGGGGGAACCTAGCCGAGGCCGAACAACAGGTCGATGCCGTCACCAAACGGCTCGCTCTGCTGCGAGAGGTCCGGGCGAATCCGCGAGACCGAGCCGAGGCCGTACGATTCCGGCTGCGGGACGCACAGATGCTCGCGGTGAGCCGTGAGCTCGTCGGCGAATGGGGATCTGTGCTCGACGCGCAGGTCGACCGTATCGATCGAATTTCCGAAACACTGTCGGGGCGTCATCCCGACTACTGGGCCTATGTGACGGAACTGGATGCCGTCACCGAATTCATAGCCGGGGTAGTGGATCGAATGAGAAAACACTTAGGACCACGACGAGAATGAGGATGGGTCATCGATGACCGCAGGCATCGCCGTCCAGCAGGAGATTTCCCTGCGGAAGCGACTGCCGCTGCGCCATTTTCGGCAGCTGCAAGGGCCGGACATCCGGCATTTGTTCTATCGGCAACCGGAACCCTTCGGCGATCACGCCGACAGGGAGCTATTGGCCTACGCGCTGGGAGCCACGCTCTACGCGCCCGCCACCAGACCGGATCTGGCCGAGACGATTCGTAGACGCGCCGCGCACGGCGTGTGTTCGATGGTCATCGACCTGGAGGACGCGGTCGCCGACCACGAGGTCGAGATGGCCAAACTCCAGGCCGTGGCGACCCTGGATCTATTGGCGACCAGCCACGATCCGAATCCGCTGCTGTTCATCCGGGTGCGGGACGCGGAGACGATCGGCGAAATCGTCGAGCGGCTCGGGCCGGGCGCTGCCGTGCTCGCGGGTTTCGTCTTCCCGAAATTCGACAGTGCCACCGGCCAGAGGTATCTGGACACGCTGGAGCACGCCGCGACCAGGCTGGACCGTCCGGTGTACGGCATGCCGGTGCTGGAGTCGGCGTCTCTCGTGCACCGTCAGACCCGCGACCAGGAATTGACCGAGATCGCGGCGATGCTGGCCGAGCACAGGGAGCGGGTGCTCGCGGTGCGGGTCGGCGCGACGGATATGTGCTCGACCTTCGGTATCCGTCGTGACCGTGATCTCACCATCTACGACGTACGAGTGGTCGCCGATGTGATCGCCGACATCGTGAACTATCTCGGGCGTACCGACGGCAGCGGTTACGTCATCACCGGACCGGTGTGGGAGTACTTCGCCGACCACGAACGGATGTTCCGGCCGCTGCTGCGCACCGCGCCGTTCGAGGAGTCCGACGCGGTGCCGTTCCGCCGGTATCTGGTGTCGAGGGATCTGGACGGATTGTTGCGCGAGATCAGCCTGGATCGGGCCAACGGTATCCAGGGCAAGACGGTGATCCATCCCTCGCACGTGGCCGCGGTGCACGCACTGTCGGTGGTCACGCACGAGGAGTACTCCGACGCGCTGGACATCCTGCAGGTCGACGTCGGCGGGGTGGCAGCCTCGGAATATCGGAACAAGATGAACGAGATGCGGCCACACCGCAGTTGGGCTCGTCAGACTTTGCTGCGAGCGCGGGTGTTCGGGGTCGCGAACAAGGGCGTGTCCTTCGTGGATCTGCTGACGGCGTTGGTGCAGGTCCGAGGGGTGAGCGAATGAGCGCAGGCATGCACGTCGAGATAACGACGGACCGCGCGGGTGCTTCATACTCAATCGAAATACCTTGGGCAACAAGGGAACTCGGAATCGAGTTGCGTCATCACGCGTCCTACGGCGCGGGTGACGGCAGTGCGCTGCCCGTCGAATTGCGGATCGACACGTTGATTCGGCCGGGACTGCGGCGCAACAACGCGCGCCGGGCGCATCTGCTGGTGTCGACTGTGCTGGGCAAACATCTGCCGACCGATCCGCGCGTGGTGCTCGACGCGGGAAACCGGCTCGGTGATCTGGTGAGCGCCGTGCTCGCGGCCCGCGAGACGCAACCGCGACGGTCCTCGGCCGAGTCGTCCGGCGTGGCCGCCGTCGTCCTCGGATTCGCGGAGACCGCGACCGGTCTCGGGCATACGGTCGCCGCCCGGATCGGTGCGAGATGCTATCTGCATTCCACCCGGCGCGATGTCCCCGAGGCGAACACGCTCACCGGATTCGAGGAGGGCCACTCGCACGCCACCTCGCATCTGCTGCAACCCGCTCCCGCGGAAATCTTCGTCAACGATCTTCCGCTGGTGCTGGTCGATGACGAGATCTCGACCGGTGCGACTGCCGTCGACGCCGTGCGGGCCCTGCACGCTTTCTCGCCGAGGTCGCACTATGTGCTCGCCTCGCTGGTCGATATGCGCACCGAGGCCGATCGCGCCCGATTCGAAGCCGCCGCCGCCGAACTCGGGGCCGTCATCGATACGGTGTGCCTGGCCTCGGGACGCACCACGCTGCCGGAGGGGTTGGTCGCCGCGGTGACCGCGCTGCCGGAAGCCCAGCTGAATCCGACGGCCTCGCATCGCGGTTCGTGCACACGTGTGCGCCTGCCGTGGCCCGACCGGGTTCCCGAGGGTGGCAGGCACGGAATTCTCGGCGCCGAAGTCGAGGCGTTCGAGGCGGCACTGGCCGGGGCGACCACCGCCGTGAAAGCGGGTCTCGATCCCGGTCGGCCCGTCATCGTCATCGGGCACGAAGAACTCATGTACCTGCCGTTGCGATTGGCGGCCGAACTGGCCGAATCCGGCATCCCGACCCGATTCCAGACGACCACGCGCTCGCCCGCGTACGTACTGGACGAGCCGGGCTATCCGCTGCGGCGTGGATTCCGCTTCGCCGCACCGGAATCCGATGCCGACGCGCCGCGCTACCTGTACAACGCGCAGTGGGAAGAGGATATCGATACCGCATGGCCGCACCGCACCGGTGACGTGCTGGCCGATCCGATCCTCATCGTCGTCATCGACGCGCCCGCCGACACCGCCGAACTCGTCGCCGAGGGTGGGCTCATCGACGTGCTCACGGCATCCGGCAGCGATGTGGTCGTCGCGGTGCTGCCTGGCGCCGATCCCCGCAAACTTCATGCCGACCGCAGCGATTCGCCGCACGGCACAGTGCTCGATCCCGTCGGCGTCGCCGGGGTATCCGTGAACAATGCCCCGGTGGAGTCCCCGTGACCTCTCTATCGAACCGTTCGCCGGGATCGGCGCTCGAAATTCCGGCACCGCTACACGGTCCGGATTTCGGATCGTATGCGGCACAGGAGGTTTCCTGGCTGTTGAAAGATCTCTCCGAGGTCGATCTCGAAGCCGATGTGGCCGAGCGGGAGCGCCGGATCCAGGCCGGTGACGCGCATTACGCGGAATCGCTTCCCATCGAATTCCAGCCCGACGCGGCCTATCGCGAACTGTTCGACCGGGTGCTGGTCGAGAGCGCGCAACGGTTGGCGCTCGCGGTGGGGACGGTCGCGGAACTGGTCGTCGCCGAGCGGGGCGAGAATATCGTGCTGGTCTCGCTCGCCAGGGCGGGCACCCCGATCGGTGTTCTGATGAAGCGCTGGCTGCGTTCGGGACGCGGCGCGGGCCGGGCGAGCCTGGATGTGCCGCATTACGCGGTATCCATCGTGCGCGATCGCGGCATCGACGCGGTCGCGCTGGATTACCTGGCGCGCCACCATGATCCGGCATCGATCGTCTTCGTGGACGGTTGGACCGGCAAGGGCGCGATCACCCGCGAACTCACCGAGGCGCTCGACGACTACCACGCCGCGGGCGGCGCACGGTTCAACGACGAACTCGCCGTACTCGCCGATCCGGGTCACTGCGTGCGCACCTACGGCACCCGCGACGATTTTCTCATCGCCTCGGCCTGCCTGAATTCGACGGTTTCCGGCCTGATTTCGCGTACCGTTCTGAACGACACGCTGATCGGACCGGGCGATTTCCACGGCGCGAAGTTCTATCGCGAGCTGTCCGGCGACGATGTCTCCGGCCGCCTGCTCGACACCGTGACCGATGCGTTCGACGCCGTCCGTGATCGCGTCCCCGCCGAGCTCGCCGCGCTGCTGGCGAGCGACCGTACCCCCACCTGGACCGGCTGGACCTCGGTCGAGAAGGTGCGCGAGGAGTACGGCATCGCCAGTGTGAACTTCGTGAAACCCGGTGTCGGCGAGACGACCCGGGTGCTCTTGCGGCGGGTGCCATGGCGGGTGCTCGTCCGCGAGGCGGACGCGCCCGAGCACGCGCACCTGCGCCTACTCGCCGCCGCTCGCGAAGTTCCGGTGGAGGTCGTTCCCGACCTGGCCTATTCGTGCATGGGATTGATCAAGGAAGTGCGATAGCAGGATGCTCCTACACAGTTTACGAAGACAGGCTCTGATCGCGACCGACCTGGACCGGACGATGATCTACTCGCGCAACGCCTTCAGCACCACCTCCGAAGTGCCGACGGTCTGCGTGGAACACCTGGAGGGCGCACCCCTGTCGTTCATGACGACGGCCGCCGCGTTGCGGATGCAGACCCTCACCGAACCCGCGGCGGTGGTACCGACCACGACCCGCACCATCAAACAGTTCAACAGGATCAAATTGCCCGGCGCGCCTTGGCGCTACGCCATCACGAGCAACGGCGGAAATATCCTGGTCGACGGTGTTCCCGATATGCGCTGGCGCATCGATATCGACGGTCAGGTGCGCGCGGGCGGCACCACGCTGTCGGAGGTGAGCGCCGAACTGCGCTCACGTATCGATGATTCGTGGGTCACCAAGTTCCGAGTCGCCGACCACCTGTTCTGCTACCTGGTGGTCAAACCCAAGGATGTGCCGGAAGACTTTCTCGCCGAATGGGACGCGTGGTGCCGTCCCCGCGGCTGGTTCGCCTCGCAACAGGGTCGCAAGATCTACACCATGCCGAATGCGGTCTGTAAGAGTCATGCCGTCGCCGAGGTGCGCCGACGACTGCTGGATTCGGGTGAACTCGCCCCCGCGGCAAAGACTTTCGCAGCCGGTGACGGCGCGCTCGACGCCGAGATGCTGCGCGCGGCCGACTCCGCTATCCGCCCCCGCCACGGTGAACTCGAACAGCTCAACTGGACGAGCCCCAACCTGACGATCACCGAGGCCACCGGCATCATGGCGGGGGAGGAGATCATCAACTGGTTCATCAAGGCGGCCCCCGCCGAGTAGCCGCCGCCGATGTCGGCATTCCGGCGAACTCAGCGGCCGGGCGTCCCGGGCCGCTGAGTTCCGCCGCACATCAAGGCGTGCTGAACAGGCCCTCTGCCAGGACCGGCCACGACGACTTCAGATCGTCCTGCCAATAGCCCCAGGAGTGGGTGCCGCTGTCGCGGTAGACGAATTTGGCGGGGATGCCCAGCTGGTTCAGGCGGGTATTCATATTGTGGTTCGACCAGTTGACGCCACCCTCGATGACCGAGCCGATGGCGACCACCTGCGGTGTCTCGGCGGGGGATTCCATCCGGAATTTGCCGCCCGCCTGGTCGAATTCGCCAGGAATGCCGTTGCCGGTGGAGAAGAACAGGTGGGTGCCGCGCAGCTTCTCCGCATTGACCATCGGGTCATTGGCCGCCCACAGCGGGCTGTCGGTCGGGCCCCACATATTGCGGGTGTCGCCGCCGCCCCAGGTCTCCACCGTCAGTTTGACCATCTGCTGGCCGATCGGGTCGCTGACCTGGGCGATACCGCTGTAGGTCGCGACACTGCGGAACAGGCCCGGCTTGGCGATCGCGAAGTTGAGCACGGAGGTGCCCGTCATCGACAGGGCCGCGACGGCATTCACGCCGTTGGCGCCGAGGGCCGCGTCGACCAGCGGCGGCAGTTCTTCGGTGGTGAAGGTCTGCCACTTGTTGACGCCGAGCACCGGATCAGGATTGATCCAGTCGGTGTAGAAACTCCACGCACCGCCGACAACCTGGACGACATTGATGTTCTTGGTGCCGAGGAATTCGAGTGCGTCGGTGTTGCGCTTCCACGACGCGTCGTCCAGACCGCCGCCCGCGCCGTTGAACAGGTACAGCGACGGCCGCGGTGCGGAGGTATCGCTCGGGCGCAGCACGTCGACGGCGACTGTCTTGTTCATGGCCGAGGAGAACACGTGCAGCCGCACATTGCGACTGTCCTTCACCTCGATCTTCTGGACGTAGGAACCATCAGGGGATTTCACCGATGTCTCCACGACGCCGGGACTTGTCACCGGCTCGGCAGCCGCAGGAGACACTCCGATTCCGAGCGCCACCGCGCTCACAACCGCCGCGAGCGCGACCCGTCTCCTGGTGCGGTGGTGCGACATCCGCTTCCCCTCTGTTTCTCTCTCGTGTGATCGACACACTTGTCCACAGGGCTGATCGGAATCCGAGCCGTGCGTGTTACTCATCGGCATTTCGAATGGTCGGCGACCGTCGCGTCGCCGCCTGCCGCCGGATGCGGGTCAGTACTGCTGCTGGCTCGCGAGCTGCTGGGCGATCACGGATTGGATCCGTTGGAGACCGCCGACCGTCATGCCGCTCTGCAGTTGGCCCTCGATGGTGCGGACCAGAACGGAATCGCTCATCACCTTCTCGCTGGACTGGATGAGTACCGTGCCCGCGCCGGTGAAATCGAACTGCCGTTCCTCGCCGGAGTTCACGCCGAAACGCGCCGCGCCCGCCGCGAGGAAATCGGTGACCCACCGCTGGTCGTAGTGGTGACTCGGGGACGGGCAGTCGGCCCAGCCGACAAGCGATTCCGGGTCGACCCGCAGCGGCGGTTCGGCGAACATCACCGGACCGTTGGAGGAGGCGAGGAATTTGCCGGTCCCGATCAGGGTGAGGAAGCCGGGCACGATCGACTGGTTGAGCGACAATCCGGGTTCGAAGGCCAGCAGATTGGCCGCGCGGATGGTGAGGTTGCCGTCCTCGAGGTCATAGGAATTGATGTTGTAGCCGCGGTCGCCGATGATCAGCTTGCCGTGCCCTTCGGCGACGACGTAATCGCCGGTGAACAGCGGCGCCGAGAAATGCTGCGACACCATCTGCATCAGACCGCCGTGCAGGCCGTGGGTGAGCATCTGGAAATTGATCTGCCCGTAGTAGGCGATCATCGCGCCCTTGCGCATGAACCAGGGCCGGGTCATGTCGATGCAGTAGGCGTAGTCGTTGCCCGGGATATTGTCGCTCTCACCGAGATTCATCGGGCTGAATACCTCAGACATCACTCCGCCTCGCCGACGCGGGGCCGCGTCACGGCAGTGGAAGCCGTGGCGGCCGTATCGATTCGCTCGCTCATACTCACAACTTCTCTTCGGAGGCCTGCACGTAGACGACACCCTGTCCGACGCAATGCAGTTGCATCGCCTCGCCGGATCCGCGACCAACGGCGTCGCGCCAGCTCAGTGCCGTTTTCAACTCGGTCTGCACATTTCCGTAGGCGGCGACGAATGCCTGCGGATCGACCACGACCGGATTCGGGCCGCCCACCTGCAATTCCAGGAATCCGCCGTGGGCGAGCAGGACCGCCGCGCCTTGACCGGTGAGCTGGGTGGTGAACATGCCCTGCCCGGTGAGCGCACCGGACGCGGCGCCGCGCAGCGCGCCCATGATGCCGCCGCCACCGCCACCGCCGCCGGAACTCATCACCGAGACAACCGAACTCTGCAGTTGCGCGCTGTTGGCGAGCAGTCGCGACGCCTCGACCCGCAATGTCGCGCCCGGCTGCATCTGCACCACATGCACTTCGAGTCCGGCCAGACCGTAGTGCACCTCGCCGTTGCCCTGTGCCAGCATGGTGCGCTCGTGTTCACCGGCCATCATCCGGCCCGCCATGCGCATCAGGCCGCCGCCGCCCATGCTCTGCGCACCGGGGATCTGATGGGGCGAGAAGGAGATATCGCCGGTGTAGAACAGCATCGCGCCGTTGCGGGCGACGACGCCGCCCGCCATCGCGACGTTGACCTTGACGACTTTGCCGTTGACTTTCTCGAACATGGACCTGCCCCTACCGTTCCGCCGGCTGGATCAACACGACACCCTGGCCATCCCAGCGCAGCGAGAAGGCTTCCCCCGCGTCCTGGCCGATCACCGACCGCCACGACACATCGGTCACGAAGGACTGCTGGAGGTTGCCCTGGGCGGCCACGAACGCGTCCGGGTCGACGACCAGCGGATACTGCGGCGACACTTCGAGATGGATCAGCGGACCGCCCGCCGAGAGCAGCGCGACCTGGCCCTGTCCCGACACCGTGGTGGTGAAAAGGCCCGCTCCGGTCGACGCGCCGCGTAGACCGGCGAAACGAACGTCGGTACGCAGATTTCCGGCGAAGGCGAGCAACTGCTGCGATTCCACCTGCAGTGTGTCGCCGTTGAGGTTGACCACGGAGACGTTCTGCCCGTTCACGGCGAAGAAGACCCGGCCGTTGCCGCCGCATTCCATCAGCGACAGTTTCTCGCCGGTGGCGCGCCGCTTCATCCCGGCGAGCACACCGTCGCCGCCGCCGAAGCCCGCGGCCTTGAACTGGACATTGCCTTCGTAGGCGATCATCGAGCCGGAGATCGCGCGGACACTGGTTCCGGCGAGGTGCGCCTCGATCACCTTTTTCGACTGTTCGAACAGTTGCGCCATGGGGAAGTCTGCCTGCTGTCTTGTCCGGGAATGTGGGCGTTCTCGCCACTTCCAGCTGCTGTTCCGCGGGAGTTCCCGCACCCCGTAGATCGCGCGGGACCGCGCACGTGTGTCCCAGCGATCTCTCGTGTGCCGACACACTAACCGATATCGGGTTTCGTGTCGGGGTCATGTACGGCGTTTACTCCGGCCCAGCCGAGACCGTTTCTCGTAGAGTGGCTAGTGAAAGCACCGACAAGCGAAGGGTCGACCTTGTCCGCAACACTCGCCAAGGGCCAGAACGGTCCGTTGGCCACCAATGACGTGGTGATCTCCGTCCAGCTCACGGCACCAGCGGATCTGTCCGCGCTCTTGGTGACCGAGCGGGGCAAGGTCAGAACCGACGCGGATTTCGTATTCTTCAACCAGCCCAGCGGCCCCGGGGTGAGCTTGCAGCCCGCGCCCGCCGGACAGCCCGCCGCGCTCGCGGTCTCGCTGAACGCGGTGCCGCAGGACATCGATCAGATCCGAGCGGTGATCACCCTCGATGACCCGTCGAGCAATTTCGGTCAGTTCGCGCCGCCCACCGCCGTGGTCTCCGATACGGCCGGTAACCGGTTGTACGAGTACCAGATCGGCGGATTGCAGACCGAGTCGATCGTCATCGCGCTCGAGCTGTACCGCCGCCAGGGCACCTGGAAGGTGCGTGCGGTCGGGCAGGGTTACGCGGGTGGATTCGCGGCGCTGGTCACCGATCACGGTGTGAGCGTCGACGACTCGCCCCGGCCCGCCGCGCAGCAGCCGGTCGCGCCACCGCCGCAGCAGGCCCCGCAGTACGCGGCGACCGGTGCGTACCCGCCGCCGACCGGGCAGGGTTACCCGCCCCATGGTGGCGGTTACCCGCCGCCCGCGTCGGGAACCGGGTACCCGCCTCCGCCGCCGCAGCAGGCCGCACCACAGCCGACGGGTGAAGTGAGTCTGAGCAAGGACCGCCCGGTCAGTCTGCAGAAGGGGCAGAAGGTCACCCTCCGCAAGGAGGGCGGCGCCGCGCTCACCTTCGTCAAGATGGGTCTCGGCTGGGATCCGGTGCAGACCCGCGGCATGTTCGGCAACCGCACCGTCGATATCGACCTCGACGCCTCGGTCATCATGTTCGCCGACATGAATCCGGCGGATTACGCCTACTACGGCCAGCTTTCGTCCAAGGATGGTTCGGTCCGGCACCAGGGCGACAATCTCACCGGTGAGGGCGAAGGCGACGACGAGGTGATCCTGGTCGACCTCACCAGGATTCCCGCCCACATTTCCACGCTGATATTCATCGTCACCTCGTACAAGGGCCACACCTTCGAACAGGTGCACAATGCGTTCTGCCGCTTGGTCGACGGTGCCAACAACGCCGAGCTGGCCCGATACACCTTGGCGGGCGGTATGCGGTTCACGGCGATGGCCATGGCGAAGGTCTACCGGGTCGGCGGCGATTGGAAGTTGCAGGCACTCGGCGAGGGCTTCCAGGCCAAGCATCCCGGTGAGGCGATTCCGCAACTGGGCCGGTTCCTTTCGGCCAACTGAGGCCGGCACGGCAGGGTAGACGACGTGATGCAGCTGAAGGCCGGTCAGAACTTTCCACTGACCGGCGACACCGTGCGATTCAGCGCGAAAGCCGGTGCCGCTCTGGATATTTCCGCGCTGGTGGTGGCGGAGGATCTGCGGGTCATAGAAGCCGCGGACTTCGTCTTCTACAACCAGCCCGCGACGCCGGGGGTGACCCTGTTCGAGGGTGAGGTGACGATAGACCTCGCGCGGGTGCGCGCCGAGGCCAAAGCGGTGCTGCTCGTCGCCAGTGCCGACCCGGCGGCTCCGCCCGCCGCCGGACTCGGTTCGGTGGCTGCCTCGTTATTCGACAATGGCTCGGTGACAGCGGAATTCGTCATCACCCCGACGGCGGGGGAGACGGCACTGATCTGCCTGGAGGTGTATCGGCGCGGCGCCGAATGGAAGGCTCGCGCGGTCGGGCAGGGGTACGCGGGTGGTCTCGCCGTCCTGCTGCCCGCGCACGGGGTCGAGGTGGACGAGCCCGCCCACGCGACGCCCGCGCGCGACACCATCGCCGGACCGCGGCCCGGCGCGCACCCCACCGGGCCCGCGCCGGTCGAGGTGGCGCACGGCCTGGAACGACTGTGGATGATCTTCGAGGATGCCGCGCGCTCCGCCGCCGCCCTCATCTCGGCCCGCGACTACGCCGCCAAGCGGTTGGACACCGAATTATCCGCCGCGGTGGCCGATCCCGCGACACGCAACGGTCCGGCCGCGATCGCCGCCCGCCGAGAGGCACAGCGGCGCAATGACGAACTGATCGCGACGGCCGAGAGCAATCACCGCCGCGACGCCGAACACCTCATGCGCGAAATCGCCGACGCCGACCGCAAACTGCCACCCGCGCTGGCCTCGTGGACTTCACCCGCCTGGGACGGTCCTCCCGCGCCGAGCGACGGCATCCGCCTGGGTGAGCTGTATGCGATCGAACGCGGACCGCTGCGCGTGCCCTACTGCGTCCCGGTACCGCTGACCAGGCCGTTGTGGATAGATACCGAGAGTTCCGCCGCTGTTGTCCCGGTCGTCGGCGCGCTGCTGGCCCGCCTGCTCGTCGCCGATGCGAGCAGGCGCACCCGCATGGATGTCATCGACCTGTCCGGCGCGTTCGCGGGCCTGCTCACCCCGTTGGCCCCGGTGCTCAACGGATCCGTCGTCACCGACCACGCCGATATCTCACCGCGTCTGCAAGCCCTCGCCGATGCCGCCGAACTCGCCGAAATGGCCTACACCAGTGGTAATTTCGTGCCACCCGACGTGCATCGGGTGCTGCTGGCCGCCGACTTCCCGCACGGCTACCAGGCCTCCGACGCGCTGCGCATCGGCTCCCTGATAACCCGGGGCGACCTGATCGGGCTGTCCATCGTGATCGTCGGCAGCGACGAATCCGAATCCGATGACAGCAGCGTGGCCATGCTCTCCCAATCCTGTCGGCACCTGCCCACCGTCGAAGACACCCCGCTGTTCGACCCGTGGACCGCCAGCGCGTGGCAACTCGAACTGGATCTACTTCCCCGAGATCCGGCTCACCGAGCGCGCCTGCTGCGGGTCGAGTAGTCGGCGATCGGACCGCCGGGCTTCAGCGACGGATGAGCGGCGCGTCGTACCGATTCGCGATTCTCCCGGGACGCAACAGTTCCGGGAGCCAGGGACGCAGTGGATCGGGTGTGCGGTCGAGTACGCCGCCGACCGGGTCGTCGACGTCATCGCGGCGGACGAGATCTTCGTCGGTGCGATAGATCTGACGGACGATCACCGCGCACAGGGCGATGACGGCGAGGTCGCGCAGGATCACCGTGCCGGTGAACCACTGCTCGGGCAGGCCCTTTCGGTCGAGGCCGAGGTAGTAGAACATGCGCGGCACCCATACCAGCGCGTCGATCGTCATCCAGGCCAGCAGAATGCGCCGATGGGGCAGGGCGAGTACGGCCAGCGGAACGAGCCACAGCGAATACTGCGGGCTCCACACCTTGTTCGTCAGCAGGAAGGCCGCGACCACGAGGAAACACAGCTGGGCCACCCGCGGACGCCGGGGCGCGGTCAGGGCGATATAGCCGATGGCTAGGCAGGCCGCCACGAACAGCAGTAGCGAGACCAGGTTGAGGATCGCGGGTGTCTCACCGTGGATCAGGCGCCCGTCGAAACCTTGCCACCCGGTGAAGGAGGTGATCACGTTGTAGATCGAATCCGGATCGGCATGCCGGGTGGTGTTGAGCCGGAAGAATTCGCGCCAGCCGTCCGGGAACAGCACGGCGATGGGCAGGTTCACCGCGATCCAGGTGCCTGTGGCGGCGGCGACTGTCACCGCCGCGGCGCCGAGCGGGCGCAGGCTCAACAGATCGATGCGTGCCGGAGTCCGACGGACCCAGGTGCGGAGCGCGGAACCGCTGCCGATATCCCGCACACGCATCAGTCCCGAACCGAAGCCGGGTACGCGGTGCATCGGGTCGGCGCGCAGGCACAGCACGACGATCGGTCCGAGCAGCAGCAGCGGATAGAGTTTCGCGGCCCCGCCCAATCCGAGCAGTAATCCGGCCAGCGCCGGACGCCTGCGTGCCCAGGCGAGTAGAGCGGTCGCCGCCAACGCCGTCGCGATCGCGTCGAAATTGGTGAAGGCGTGCACGAGGACGAGCGGTGAGCACGCGATCAGCGCGGCATCCCAGATCCGGCGGCCGGCCAGCATGGCCGACGCCCACACCGTGACCAGCCACGCCAGTGCCAGGCCCACCGCGATCACATTGAAGTAGATGACCACCTGAAGTGCTCCCGGCAGCGGCGACGCGTCCCAGGTCTTGGCGATCTGCATGCCGAGGTATTGGTAGAGCCCCGAGAGCACCGGGTACTCCATATACCTGGTCTCGGTGCCGCCGTCCGGGGTTTCCTCGGTCCACTGCTTCTTGTACGGGAAGGCGCCCTCGTCCAGTCGTTCGGCGCCGTAGAGCGGGACCGTGTCGGAGTAGCACATCGCGATGTACTGCCTGCCGTTGTGCCAGTCCAGGGTGGGTCTGCCGTCGGGGCCATCGGTCTGCTGGATACAACCCGCCTTACTCGCCCAGCCGAGGGCGAGGAAGATCAGCGTGAACAGGAACAGCACCCGCAGCGGTGTCCATACCCGCACCCGGCCGATGAGCGCGTGATCGCCGACCGGGCCGCCGACCACGGTGGACAGCTGCGAGGCCAGGGAATCGTTGCGGCTCGGCTTATCTCGGTCGTCGGCCGATCGCAGGTCCGGCGCGAGCGGAGCGGGCGAAACCGCACGTGTCCCGCCGCCGCGCCCCCCGCTGGACTGCGGCGCGATCCCGCTGCTCCGCTGATCCACCACTTGCTGATCGGTCACGGTACCCGAGGGTAGTAGGCCCGCGCGGATCCGCTCCGTTCGCGCCCGCGGTCGGCGCGACGAACCCGTGCTTCGGCGGTTACCGCCCCCTGGTCGGTGCGGGTTTCGGCGATTCTTCGTCGGAACCGCCGCTACTCGGTTTAGAACCGGACGGTTGTGCGCCGCCGCTCGGCGCGACCGGCTGACCGGGTAGCGGGCCGGGCCCCTGGTCTCCCTGCTGCGGCTGTTGCTGCTGGCTCTGCGGATTGGGCTGGACGCCCGGCACCGGAATCGTGATGCCGGGCAGGATCTCGACCTGGGTCGGCGCGACGACGACCGGCGGCACGAAGGAGGGAACCGTGGTCGACGGCGGGGTGTAGGCCGCACTCCATTCCGGCACGCCCGATTGGCCCTTGATCGGGGCGGGTTTCGGGAAGGTCTCGATCGGCGTGCCCGAGAGCGCCCCGTCCATGGTGGCTTTCCAGATATCGGCGGGCAGGCTGGAACCGTAGATCATGGCGCCGCCGTAGTTGCGCAGCGGCGTGTTGTCGACGCTGCCGACCCAGACCGCGGTGGACAGCGACGGTGTGTACCCGACCATCCACGCGTCCTTGTTCTCGCCGGTGTCGAGCAGCTGCGCGGTACCCGTCTTCGATGCCGACTCCCGGCCGCCCGCCAGTCCGTGATTGCGCGAATAGCCCGCGATGGGTTTCATCGCGGCGGTCGCGTTATCCGCGACGGCCGCGGAAACCCGCTGCTCACCCGCCACGTCACCGCGATCGAGCAGAACCTGTCCGTCGGCGGTCACCACCTTCTGCACGAAATGGGGTGCGTGGTACATGCCGGAGGCGGCGAGTGTGGCGTACGCCGAGGCCATATCGAGCGGGCGGGCCTGGTACTGGCCGAGCACGATGCCGTTGTTCGGCCCGGAGCCGTCGGGCTCGGTCAGGGTCTTGCCGACGCCGGGGATGGTCTCCGGGATGCCCAGTTTGTGGCCCATATCGGCGATCTTCTGCGGGCCGTTGCCCATATCCAGCTGCATCCGGTAGAAGCTGGTGTTCAGCGACCGCTTCAACGCCTCGGCGATGGTGCAGGTACCGCACTGTTCGCCCTCGACGTTGGTGATCTTGATGCCGTTCACGGTGAGCGGGGCGCTGTCGTACATCTGCGACAGCGGGACGCCCTGTTCCAGATTCGCCGCGAGGCCGATCACCTTGAACGACGATCCGGTCTGCAGACCGGCGTTGGCGAAGTCGTAACCCTGGCCGTCGCTACCGCCGTAATAGGCGCGCACCGCACCCGTTCGCGGATCGATCGACACCACCGCGGTGCGCAACTGCTCCGGCTCGCCCTGCATCTTCGAGGTGGCGGCCTCGACAGCGGCCTGCTGCGCCTTCGCGTCGATGGTCGTGGTGATCTGCAGGCCCTCGGTGTTGAGGGCCTTGTCGCTGATGCCCGCCGCCGTGAGTTCGTCGAGCACCCGGGTCTTGACCAGGCCCTCCGGGCCGGAGTCGAGGGCCTTGTCCTGGGTGGCGGAGTTCGGGAGCACGGCCGGGTATTGCATACTCTGCCGCTCGGCGGATTGCAGATTGCCGCCGTCGACCATGCCGTCGAGCACATAGCCCCAGCGCGTCTTGGCGCCCTCCGGATTCTTCTCCGGATCCAGCAGTGACGGCAGCTGGATGGTAGCGGCGAGTACCGCGCCCTCGGCGGGGGTCAGATCCGGCACCGACTTGCCGAAGTAGGCCTTCGCCGCCGCGTCGATCCCGTAGGCGCCACGACCGAAGTAGATGGTGTTGAGGTAGGCGGAGAGGATCTCGTCCTTGCTCCACTGCCGTGCCATCTTCGCCGAGATGACCAGCTCGTGCAGCTTTCGGGTGAGCGAGCGCTCATCACCGACGAGCGCGTTCTTCACATACTGCTGGGTGATGGTCGAGCCACCGCCCGCACTCTCCTTGCCGAGGACATTGTCGCGCGCGGCGCGGACGAAACCGGTGATCGAGAAGCCGGGGTTGGTGTAGAAGTCACGGTCCTCGGCGGCGATCACGGCGTTGCGCACATGCGGCGGAATCTGCTCGATGCTGACGTCGGTGCGGTTGCCTTGCGGCGGCACCACCTTGCTGAGCACGGTCGTGCCGTCACTGGCGTAGATCAGCGCGACCTGATTGGTCTTCAGATCGCCGGGTTTGGGCACCGACACCGTGCTGTAGGCGACGAGCAGGATCGTGCTCGGCACCACGATGATCAGCGCCAGCAGCACGTAACACGTACGACGCACCACTCGCCACGGGAATTTGCGCTTCTGGCCCGGACCGCGGTTGCCGGGGCCGCCGGTGCCGTCGCCGGTGCCGTTGCCGCGCCGCGGCGGAGGACCGGAGGGCGGTCCGCCCGCGGTCGCCCGTCGCTCGCCGGTGCCCGTGCCGTTCGGCCGCCGGGTGCGGTCAGCGCCGGGGCGGTTGTCGACGGCCGGTCTCGATCCGGTGGCGGGGCGAGCGCCAGCCGCGGGACGAGCGGCGCCCGCGGCCGGTCGCGGACCGGTGGCCGGTCCGCCGCGCCGGTCGCGTTCGGCGACCGCTTCGCTCAGCGACGCGGGCCGAGGTTCGCCCTGCCGGGAAGGACGGCCGGGCACGGGCTGACCGGGGCGGACGATTTTCTGGGTCGCCTGCGGACCACCCTGACCCGGTTGCGGTCGTCCCTGCGGCCGCTGGGGCGGCGGCGGACCCGGCCGCTGCGGCGGCTGCGGCCCGCGGGCAGGGGGAGCGCCGCCTGGCCCACCGCGC
>NZ_JBEXFQ010000012.1:0-193622 GCF_040606855.1 Nocardia sp. NPDC005366 | reverse complement strand
CCCGAGTCGAATCGACTCGGGGGCTCCCGCGTAGTGATCGGTTATCAGTGGCCGTGATGGCCGTTGCCGTTGGCCTTCTCCTGAGCGGCCTGCAGCACCTTCAACTGCTTGTGCTCTTCCTCGTGCTCGATCCGGAAGTGATCCTCGGATTCCTGCCTCGGATCGGCCCGCAGGAACGAACCGGTGCCGGGCTTGCCCGCCGAACCCAACTTGTTCATCTTCTTCGGGACGTGGGCGCCCTGGTACTCCAGCGGGATCGGGTGGCCGTGGTCGTCGACCGGGCCGAGCGGCTGGTGCACCTCGATGTACTCGCCGTGCGGCAGACGCTTGATCACACCGGTCTCGATACCGTGCTCGAGTACCGCGCGGTCACTGCGCTGCAGACCGATGCAGAACCGGTAGGCGAGGAAGTACGCCACCGGCGGCACCACCAGCAGACCGATGCGGCCCGCCCAGGTGGTCGCGTTCAGCGAGATATCGAATTTCAGCGCGATGATGTCGTTGACGCAGGACAGGGTCAGCACCACGTAGAACGCGATCGCCATGGCGCCGATCGCGGTCCGCACCGGCACGTCGCGGGGACGTTGCAGCAGGTTGTGCGGCGCGGTGTCACCGGTGAGCCGTTTCTCGATCCACGGGTAGGCGATCAGCACCGTGAACACCAGACCCATGATGAGCGCGACCCAGAACACGGCGGGAACCGTGTAGCGGCCAAGGTACAGCTCCCACGGCGGCATCAGGCGCGCCATGCCGTCGGTCCACATCATGTAGAAGTCGGGCTGCGACCCCGCGGAGACCTGTGACGGGTTGTAGGGACCGAGGTTCCAGATCGGGTTGATCTGGAGCACGCCGCCCATGATGCCGACGATGCCGAGGGTGAAGGCGAAGAACGCGCCCTGGTCGGCGGCGAACACCGGGACGATACGCGCGCCGACCACATTGTTCTCGGTGCGGCCCGGGCCGGGGAACTGGGTGTGCTTCTGGTACCAGACCAGCGCCACGTGCGCGGCGATCAGCGCGAGGATGATGCCGGGGAACAGCAGCACGTGCGCGATGTAGAGGCGCGGGATGATGATGTCGCCGGGGAAGTCCCCACCGAACATCAACCAGTGCATCCAGGTGCCGATCACCGGGATCGAGATGGTGATACCCGAGAACGCGGCGCGCAGACCGGTACCGGACAGCAGGTCGTCGGGCAGCGAGTAGCCGAAGAAGCCCTCGAACATCGCCAGGATGAGCAGCAGGCAGCCGATCACCCAGTTCGCCTCACGCGGCTTACGGAACGCGCCGGTGAAGAAGATGCGGAACAGATGCACGATGATCGACGCCGCGAACAGCAGCGCGGCCCAGTGGTGCACCTGGCGCACGAACAGACCGCCGCGCACCTCGAAGGAGATGTTCAGCGCGGTCTCGTAGGCCCGCGACATGGTGACGCCGCGCAACGGCTGGTAGGCGCCGTTGTAGACGACTTCGCTCATCGACGGGTCGAAGAACAGGGTCAGATACACACCCGACAGCAACAAGATGATGAAGCTGTACATCGCGATCTCACCGAGCAGGAACGACCAGTGGGTCGGGAAGACCTTGTTGATCGACCGCTTCATGAACGCGGCGGCGCGATACCGCTCGTCCATCTCATTGGCTTGCGTTGCCACACGACTCATGATCGACGCTCCCAGTAAGCCGGGCCGAGCGGCTCGATGAAGTCGCCGTTGGCGACCAGGAAACCCTCGGAATTGACGGTGATCGGCAGCTGCGGCAGTGCGCGGGCGGCGGGACCGAAGACCGGCTTACCCCATTCGGTCGCCAGGAACTGCGACTGATGGCAGGGGCACAGGATCTTGTTGGTCTGCTGCTCGAACAGCGACGTGGGGCAACCGAGGTGGGTGCAGATCTTCGAGTAGGCGAAGTAGTCGCCGAAGTTGAAGCTCTCCTGACCCTTGCGCTTGATCGCCTTCTGCGCGTCTTCGGTGCGCAACCTGATCAGCATGACGGCGTTGCGGATGCCGCGCAGCGACTGGAGTGTCGCGTGCTCGTCACCGCGCCAGCTCTCTTTCCACGGGAACACCGTCTCCATGGAACCGGCGTCCAGATCTTCCGGACGCACCAACACGACGTCTTCCGGGCGACCGGTGTCGCGACGGATGTAGATGGTCTCGCCCTCGTAGTCCGGGGTCCAGCCCGAAACCCACAGCGGCGACTTGTCGCCCTTGGCCCACGGGTTCTTGATCATGCCGCCGACGAAGACGAGCAGCGCGCCGACACCGAGTACGCCGACACCGGCGCCCGCGGTGCGGGTGATCATCTTGCGGCGACCGAGGGTGGAGGTCTCCCCCGCGTCGGCCAGCTGGGCCGCCAGGGTGCGACGCTCGACCTCGGGCGACGGCCCGTCGTGACGGGTCTGGATGGACAGCTCCGGCGGGATGAACTTCTTGCGGATCAGCACGACGGCGATGCCGATGGCGAGCACCGAGACGCCGAAAGCGATACCGACCAGCGGGGTGTACAGCAGGTAGCGGCCGTGGTCCTGCTGGCCTTCGCCCTTGAACTCCCACGGCCAGAACAGGTAGACGCCGATCAGCGCGGCGGCGAACAGACCGGAGATCGCGAACCAGAAGGTCACTTGACGCTCGGCCCGCTTCTCGGCGCGAGTGCCGGGAATCGGGAAGCGTTCGGCGCGGTAGGCGACGTCGACGCCGTCGCGTTCGGTACCGAGCTTGACCAGCTCATCCCTGGTCATCGCGTCGAGTTCGGCCTCGGTGGGATCGGCCGGGACGTGCCCGGCGCTCTCCGTTTTCGACAACGTGACGTCGTCGTGGCCCTCATCCGGCCGACCCATGTCGTTTGGCTCCTTGTCCGTCATGACCGTGATCCGATCCACATCGCGGCGCCCACGACGAGCGTGATGCCGACCACCCAGATGGCAAGACCTTCGGTAGCGGGACCGAAGCCACCGAGACCGTAACCGCCGGGAGCGCCTTCCTCCTGCGCGTTCTTGATATAAGCGACGATGTCGCGCTTCTCCTCCGGCGTCAACTGCCGGTCGGAGAATTTCGGCATATTCTCGGGGCCGGAGACCATCGCGGTGTAGAGCTGCTGCTCGCTCGCCTCGTTCAGCGGCGGCGCGTACTTGCCCGAGGACAGCGCGCCACCCCGACCGGTGAAGTTGTGGCAGGACGCGCAGTTCATCCGGAACAGCTCCGAACCGCGGCCGATATCGTCACCGCGCAGCGATTCCTGCGCGATCTCGCCGTTGGCGTCGCGAATCACGGTGGGACCGCCGCCGTTGGACGCGACGAACGCCATCAGCGCGTCGGTCTGCTGCGCGTCGAACTTGACCGGCTTGCGGGTGGCCTGGGCCTGGTTGGCGGCCAGCGGCATACGGCCGGTCGAGACCTGGAAGTACACCGCGGCCTCGCCGACGCCGATCAGGCTGGGACCCCGACCGTCGACACCCTGCAGATTCGCGCCGTGGCAGGTGATGCAGGACGTGTCGTAGAGCTGCTTACCCTCGCGAATCAGCGCGGACTGGTCCTCGTGAGCTGTCGCGACCTGCGGCTCCGGGGTCAGGGCCGTGGCCAGGAAGCCCGCTCCGACCAGACCCACCAGGAGCGCGAGACCGCCCGCGATACGCCGCCGGGTACGCCGCTGCTTGCGGATCCTGCCGGCCGCGGCGGCCGTGCCGTCGGGGCTGGACGCCGCGCTGGTGCCGGCGGGCTCTGGCGCTGACGGGGGAGATGAACTCATCTGTGTCCCTTTGGAGTAGACGGAACCGACTTGTACGAATGCTGTGGGCGCGGGCCGCGCTCAGCGGACGAAGTAGATCGTCGCGAACAGAGCGATCCAGACGATGTCGACGAAGTGCCAGTAGTAGGAGACGACGATCGCGGCCGTGGCCTGCGCCGGGGTGAACTTACTGACCTTCGTGCGGAACAGCAGGAACACGAATGCGATGAGACCGCCGATGACGTGCAGGCCGTGGAAGCCGGTGGTGATGTAGAACACCGAGCCGTAGGCGCTGCTGGAGATCGAGGTGCCCTCGTGGACCAGGTTGAAGTACTCGTAGCCCTGACCGCTGACGAAGAACGCACCCATGATGAGCGTGATGACGTACCAGCGGCGCAGGCCGAAGACGTCGCCCTTCTCCGCGGCGAACACGCCCATCTGGCAGGTGAACGACGAGGCCACCAGTACGGCCGTGACCGGTACCGCGAGCTTCAGATTCAGCTCGGTCGGCTCCGGCGGCCACTCGCCGTTTGCCTGCGCGCGCGCGACGAAATACATCGCGAACAGGCCGGCGAAGAACATCAGCTCGCTGGACAGCCAGATGATGGTACCGACGCTGACCATGTTGGGCCGGTTCAGCGAATGCACACGCTGGGTAATGGCCGATCCTGGGGTCCCTACTGCGGTCGTCACGGGCTAAGTATGACTCGTCGTAGTACGACAGCAGTACCCGGGTGGGAAACTTCTCACCCCGTGTCGGAAATCGCACGGGCGGACCGACTCTGACCCGGCGGCGGCGTGTCCGCGTTTGCCCAGTTCGGACCGGTTGGACGGTGCGATCCCCCGCGCGGCGCGTCGACGCGGCCCGACTATGTGCCCACAACTATGACAGCCTCGGGTAAGGAGAAGCTGAGATGGAGGCGGATGTGGCGACCGGACTGTGGCGACGGCTCTTCGGACGGAAGGGGCCCGAACCCCTGGATCCGTCGCGGACCGATCTGGTCGTTGTCGCCTCGAGTTTCGATCACGCGGAGGCGTGTTCGGCGGCGCTGTCCCGCGCCACCGGATTCGACGCCGACGCGCCCGCGGTCCTGCGCCACCACCTGCGGATACCCGCCGCGCACCGCGAGCGGGTATGCGAGATCGCCGCGCAGGACGGGTACGCGCCCGACCAGCACCTGGATGCGTCGGACGCCGGGGCTCTCGCACCGCTGATCCTGCGGCGTGTCCAAATCGTCGACGCCCTGCACTGCTCCCAGGAACGATCGAGGATGGCGGGCCTGGCCCAGCGCCACGACGGATTCGCTGACGGGTGGGACGCATTGCAGCCGGGAATCGCCGCCGGACCTCGCGAATGAGGGGCCGCGCGATTCGGGAATCCGCGGTCTTTTCCGGGCCGACGCCCCGAATATGTGCCAGCGCGAACACCGGACGGCCAACTAGGCTGCATCGCGACGAACTGGTGCGCGAACCAGTGGTGACGGGAGAATGTGGAGATGACCGTGCGTAGTTGGCCCCAGGTGCTGGGAACCCTCGCCGACGGTGGCGACCTGGCCGCCGACGATACGGCGTGGGTGATCAACGAGATCTTCACCGACAACGCGACGCAGGCGCAGATCGCCGCGTTCGGCGTCGCCATGAAGATCAAGGGTCCGACGGCGGCGGAACTGTCCGGTCTGGCTACCGGCATGCTCGGACACGCGCGTCTGGTCCATATCGACGGCGACGCGGTCGATATCGTCGGCACCGGCGGTGACCGGTCCGGCTCGGTGAATATCTCCACCATGTCCGCGATCGTGGTGGCCGCCACGGGCGTTCCCGTCGTCAAGCACGGCAATCGCGCGGCCTCCTCCAAGAGTGGGGGCGCCGATGTGCTGGAAGCGCTCGGCGTGAAACTCGCACTCGGCCCCGAGTCGGTCGCCCGCTCGGTGCGCGAGGTGGGGATCGGATTCTGTTTCGCGCCGCTGTTCCATCCGGCATTGCGATTCGCCGGACCCGCGCGCAAAGAAATCGGCATCCCCACCGTTTTCAATGTGTTAGGCCCGCTCACCAATCCGGCGCAACCGCGTGCGGGGCTGATCGGCTGCGCCTTCCCCGAGCTGGTGCCGGTCATCGCGGGAGTTTTCGCCGAGCGCGGCGCGAGCGCCCTCGTGGTGCGCGGCAACGACGGACTCGACGAGATCACCACCTCCGACACCACCGTCGCGTGGGTGGTCTCGGGCGGACGGATGCGTGAGACCACGATCGACCCGACCCGGCTCGGGATCGCGCGCGTCGACCTGGACGCGCTGCGCGGCGGCGACGCGAACGTCAACGCGGGTGTGGCCAGGGATGTGCTCGCGGGGTCGCCGGGCGCGGTCCGCGATGCGGTGCTGGTGAATTCGGCCGCAGCGATCGTCACCTACGACATGTCGCAGGGCGCGCACGATGTCGACATCGATATCCACGAGGCACTGGCCGCGGGCATCGACCGTGCCGCCGCGGCGATCGACAGTGGGCAGGCCGGGGCGCTGCTCGACAGCTGGGCCAAACTCACCAACACGCTCGGCGAGGACTGACGTCGGGCGGGCATTTCCCGCCAACCTTGCATACCGACCGGTCTTGAACAGCAGCGGAGCGGCGCGCCAGGCACAATTCCTCGGTACAGCCGGAGGCCGCCGCTACAGTTGCGGCACTCGCTCCCCGGAGTCGGCCGCCGCGAGGGCGCCTGCCGGTCGGACACAATTCGCAAGGAGTACACCCATGATGCGCGCGGCACTCGGTGCGCTGACGGTGGCGGTATCGATCATCACCGCCCCATCGGCCTTCGCCGCCCAGGGCAGCGTCGTGATGGACGGCTCCGTATACCGCGATCCGGTCGGCTGCCTGGAGGCGAACGCGGGCAGGCCACAGCTGGCGGTCGAGAACCACACCGACACCACCGTGACCGTCTACAGCTGGCCGGCATGCCGAGGCGAGGTGACCGTGGTCCTCACACCGAGTCAGAGTGCCACGACCACCGGCGCCTCGCTCCATATCTCCTGAGCGCGCTTCACTCCCCCAGCGAGAATCCCGCCTCCACATCGGCGCTCGAATAGGACTTGAACGCGATGTGGGTGACGGTGCGCAGCACGCCGGGCGTCTTGTCGATCCGGCCGGTCACCACCTCGGCGATCTGCTCGTGGTCGCGGACCCGCACGATGGCGATCAGATCCACGTCGCCCGCGCACGAGTAGACCTCGGCGACACCGTCGGTATCGGCCACCGCCTGCGCGGTTTCCGGAATGCGGCTGTTATCGGCCTGGATCAGCACGATCGCGTTAATCATGGTTGTCAGCCTAGGCCGCGGACCGGTTCGAGCGCGATCACGCGCGGTCCTGGCCCGCCGAGGCGTTCAGATAGTCCGCGCCCACGTATGGGGCGCTTGCCGCGCTCTCCGCGATCTCGGCCCACGCCAGCCACCGTGCCGCACCGTGGACCGGCTCGCAGTATCCGTCCGTGGTCCGCACGATGCGCACCCCCGGTCGCGCCAGCCAACGCACCACCAATCCCACTTCCTCCGGGGACGCGCCGCGCAACGGCGGCCCCGCCGAATACCGCGGCCCGTCGGCGGGCTCCATCCACGACGCACCGGAATTTCCTTCGGGGACAACCGTTTCCGCGGATGCGACGAGATGTTCCACCACCGGCATCGGCGGGGTGCCCCGTCCGGCGTTGCCCGCGGCGGCCAAACGGCCGAATCGGATCACCGCGAACTCCCAGCCGCCCGCGCCGTCCGGGTGGGCCGCGACGAGTTCGGCGATCCTGGCCAGGGCGGCGAGCCGCTGGACGCGGCGCAACGCGCGCACCACCGCGACGGTGCGGTCACGCATACGCGCCGCCGCCTCGAAATGTTCGGCACGGGAATATGTTTCGATCATCTCCAACATCTGCCGCAGAATGTCGTCCGAGCGACCGCTGAACAGGGCGCGCACCGCGGCGGGCGCGCCGGCGTATTCCGCACTACCCATGGGGATTCCGGACGAGGCGGCCGCGGGGCAGCCGCCGACGACCGCGGGCGGGCAGTCGTGGACTCCACCCCTGGGCAGCCGGGTCGTGCAGGTGCGCAGGCCCGCGTGTTCGGCGACGGTGGCCGCGAGGTCGGCCGCGTCCTGCCGGGAGTGGAACGGGCCGAGCGCATCCGCGGTCGGGGTGCGCACCACCGCGAAGCGCGGAAACGGCTCGTCGGTCAGCGTCAGCCACCAGGACCGCTTGGGGAATTTGGAGCGCCGGTTGTACGGAGGGGTGTGCGCGACGAGCAGTCGCAGTTCCCGCACCCCGGCCTCGAGACCGTGCGCGCAGACGACATGGTCGACCCTCGTCGCCAACGCCACCATCTCCTTCATCCGGCCCCGCGTCTCGGAGCCGGTGAAGTAGGTGCGAACGCGGCGGCGCAGATTCACCGCGGTGCCTATATAGAGGACTTCCTCGGCCGGTCCGCGGAAGAGGTAGACCCCGGGAACCGGCGGCAGGTCGGTGGCGAGCACCCGCTTGGCCCGCTGCCGTGTCGTCACGCCGGGCAGGTAGTCCATGAGTTCGGTCAGGCTGTGCACGCCCTGGTTGCCGACGCGCGCGATCAGGGCGTGCAGCACGTCGACGGTGGCCCGCGCGTCGTCGAGAGCCGGGTGCGTCGGTTCGGTGCTCGCACCGAGTACCCGCGCCAACACCCCGAGCCGCACCGAGGGCGCCTCCTCGCGGGTCAGGACTCGCCGGGCCAGTTTCACCGTGCAGAGCACCGGGACATGCGGCCACGCGGTGTCCAGCCGCGCCGCCGCCGCGCGCAGGAACGCCATATCGAAGCGAGCGTTGTGCGCGACCAGTACCGCGCCCGCGGCGAACTCCAGGAAACCGGGCAGTACCGCCTCGATCCGCGGCGCGGCGTAGACCATCGCCGTGGTGATGCCGGTGACGTGCACGATCGCGGGCGGAATCGCGCGGCCAGGATTGACGAGGGTGGCGAATTCGCCGAGTACGACGCCACCGCGCACCTTTACCGCGCCGATCTCGGTGATCGCGTCGCCCTCCGGGCTGGTACCCGTGGTTTCCAGATCGACGATCACGAACGTGGTGTCGTAGAGCGGCGTATCGAGCTCGTCGAACGCCAACTGCACGGCGGCGGACGGGCGCGCTGCGGGGTCGGGCACGGCGTGCAGCCTAGGGCCCGGGTACGACAGATAACGGCGCGCGTGATCTCTCGTGAAATCTCCGAATTACATCACGAGGATTTCGTTTCGATTCCCGCCGAATGATCTAGTACACCCAAAAGAGACACAGCTCACATTCATTGCCTAAGCGTATTACCGGCTCCGGTGCCGCCGGTCGAGCCGCTCCGCGACCGAGAGCGCGTCGTCGCCCGGTACGCCCTGATCGGACACTTGTCCACTTCCGGGACGGTCGTACCATCGGAATCCGAGACCCGACCTGGGGGTATGTCACGAATCCGCCGCCGGACAGGCACGGTCGGCAGCGCGGGACACGCCCGGCACATCCGGAGATATCGGGCAATAAAATCGCCTCGTTATTGTTTCGTGATTGCTGTGAGATATCTCCCACGCAATCCTTACACCTTTTGTTGAGCGTTGGCATTTCGGATTGTCGCGGCTTTACAAACCACCGTGATGTGTTCGTAACCTTTTCGAGACCTCACGGAGTCCCGCCGCTTCCAGCGGTAGGCACGCAGTCCGCCGCACCACCGGGTGTGGCGTCGTGGGGCAGATTGGAAGTACGCATCATGGCGTCCAACACCGTCAAGCGACAGGTGCGGCGTGCTGTCGCCGCCGGAGCCGTCGGCGCTGCCACCATCGGCGCGATCCTCCTGCCCGCCGCGCCGGCGTCGGCCCAGCCGGTCACCATCCCCGGTGTCGGAACCTTCGAGGTTCCCGACCAAATCCAGATCCCGGCCATCCCCGGCATCGAACTGCCCGGCGCCCCGGCGCCGTTCTTCGCGCCGCAGAAGAGCGCAGGCGAAGTCGCCCTCGACGCGGCCTTGAGCAAAGTCGGCGCACCCTACGTGTACGGCGCCGCGGGACCCAACGCGTTCGACTGCTCGGGTCTGGTCCAGTGGGCCTACCGCGAAGCGGGCATGGAGCTACCGCGCACCAGCGGCGCCCAGCTCTCGTCCGGTACGCCGGTTTCGCTGGACGCCCTGCAGCCGGGTGATCTGGTGTCCTTCTACGGCGGCGGCCACTCCGGTCTCTACGCGGGCAACGGCAACGTCGTCCACGCCTCCACCTCGGGCACCCCGGTCATGGTCGCCCCGATCTCGTCGATGCCGTTCGCGGGAGCGCGCCACTTCTGATCGCCCCACCCGGCGGCACATCTGCGCGCCGCCGGGTCGTCGGTCGTCGTCGGTAGGCCGCCCATCCCGGTGACCTGTGTCGCCGCCAGGCTCCGGGGTCGGCGAAGTGATCGGTTCATGCCCTACTGGACACGGACGTACGCCGGTCCGTAACCTAATCGAGACCTACGCGGGTCAGGGCTGTTCGCCCCACACGCAGACCCGTCCGCAGAACACCGTCGCTCGAGAGAACGGGGCAGCGTACGCCGTGGCACCACACCGGAGACATTCGCCGAAGCGTCTGGCGGGAGGGCTTCTAGCAGCCGCGGTGCTCGCCACCGCCCCGTGCGGCGCCGGTCCCGCGGCAGCCGATCCCGTCGCGTTGCCCTCGACCGCGAGCGAGGCCGTCCAGCGCATGATCGAACTGTCGCGAGCCTCCGATCAGCTCAATCAGCAGGCCTTGGACGCCCAGTCCGATCTGGACGCCAAACTCGCCGTCCAGCGCGCCGCCGACGAACTGCTCGCGACCAGAACCGACGCGGTGAACGCGGCCCGCGAAGAGGTCCGCAAATTCCAGCCGGTCATCGACCGCACCGCGATCGCCGCCTACCAGGGCGCGCGCACCAACAGGATGTTCGCGGTCCTCGTCAGCGATTCGCCGCAGCAACTGCTCGACCAGATGTCGATGCTGGACGTGGTCGAGAGTCAGACCACCGATCAGCTCAAACAGTTCAAGAAGGCCAGCGATGCCGCCGGGGCCGCCGAAGCGGCCGCGCACACCGCCGCGAACGCCGCCCGCGGCGCCGCCGACCGCGCCGAGGAGGTGCGCGCCGACCTCGAACGCAAACGCAGCGAACTCGGTGGCGCCATCGCCCAGGTGGTGGAGGCGTGGGGCGCGCTGTCCATCAAGGACAAATCAGCCTGGGCCGGTTCGCCGTTCCCGCCCGGCTTCGACCGCGACACCCTGCTCCAGGGGCTGGTCCCCGGCAGCGGCACGAGCGCGCTCGCGGCGGGTCTGACCCGCGTCGGCGATCCGTACGTCTGGGGCGCGACCGGCCCGGACCAGTTCGACTGCTCGGGTCTGGTGCAGTGGGCGTTCAAACAGGTCGGCAAGAACGTCCCGCGCACGAGTTCCCAACAGGCCGCCTACGGGACGCCGGTGAGCAAGAGCGATATGCAGCCCGGTGACGTGGTCTTCTTCTATCCCGAGATCTCCCACGTCGGGATCTACGCGGGCAACGGACTGATGTTGCACGCCTCCACCTTCGGCGTCCCCGTCGCCGTCGCTCCCATCTCCTCGACACCGTTCCATTCCGCTCGGCGATACTGATCTGCTATGCGGATACGAGGGTTACGCGCCTGGTGCGCGGCGCGCGGACGTGACCAGTTCACCGTGACCCTCGCGATGGTGGTGGTGTTGACCGGCGCGTGCGGCGCGTTGATCGTGCTGCCCAATTTCGCGCTGCCGAAGATCCGCGCCGCCCAACCCGCGGCATCGCAGTCCCTCGGGCGAGCGTCGGCCGATGACCCACGTGTGGCCGTCATTCGCGACACTCTCGAACCCTTCGGCGCGATCGTCGCCGAACGGGTGTCCACCGGCGACGGGCGGGAGTCCCTTGTCGTCGGGCACGAGAGCGGGCATGCCGAAATGGATATCCTCGCGGGCGAACTGGCAGGCGCCGTCGCCGCGACCACGGACCTGTGGGGACCGGACTGGGCGCAGTCGGCACTGGTCGTCGTCGCGGACAATCCCTCGGAATTCGCCGCGCTGGTGCGGGCGGGCTCGATCCTGCCGACCGAGGTCGCCGCCGTCACGGTCGCCGACCCGTTCGTCCCCGGCGCACAGCCGACCGGGCAGCGCGTGATCGTCAGCCCCGATGCCGGGCGTCGCCTGTCCCCGGGCCAATTGCGCACCCTGCTCCGGCACGAGCTCACCCACGTGGCGACGCGGGCCGTCACCGTCGACGGCGCGCCGCGATGGATGCTCGAGGGTTTCGCCGAGTACACCGCGCACCGGGGCCAAGGCCACGCCTTCGCCGATATCGCGCCGACCGTCGCGGCGCGGCTGCGCGCGGGCGGCCTGCCGACCGGGCTTCCCGCCGACGCGGACTTCACCGGAACCGGCGCCGCCGGAACCTACGAATCGGCGTGGTCGGTCTGCGCTTTCGTCGCGGACAAATACGGCGAAGCCGACCTCGTCGAGCTCTACCGCCGCATAGCGGCGGGCCCCATGGATTCCGCCGCGCAGGATCGTATTGTGCGTGCGGTTCTGTCCACCGACCCGGCCGAATTCGTGGCGCGATGGCGTGAGTGGCTGTCGGCGCAGCCGATATAGCACGGCCGGACCGACACAGTAGGTTTATCCCATGGCCCGAACTCTGCTGGTTACCAATGATTTCCCGCCGCGGCCGGGTGGTATCCAGTCGTATCTGCAAGCGCTCGCCGGACAGTTGCCGCCCGATGATCTGGTCGTCTACGCACCGCGCTGGCGCGGGGACAGCCACCTGAAGTTCGACGCCGTGCAGAAATTCCAGGTCGTGCGTCATCCCACCACGCTGATGCTGCCGACGCCGCTGGTGTCGCGCCGGGCGTCGCGGCTGTTGCGGAGCGAGAATTGCGATACCGTCTGGTTCGGCGCCGCGGCGCCGCTGGCGTTGTTGTCGCCGATGCTGCGCCGAGCGGGCGCGCAACGCATCCTGGCCAGCACGCACGGACACGAGGTCGGCTGGTCGATGCTGCCCGGTGCGCGTCAGGCGCTGCGGTCGATCGGGAAGAACACCGATGTCGTCACCTATGTCAGCAAGTACACGCGCGGGCGCTTCGCTTCGGCGTTCGGGCCGACCGCGGCGCTGGAATATCTGCCGCCCGGTGTGGACACCGAGGCGTTCCGCCCCGATCCGGCGGCCCGTGCCGAGTTGCGCGCGCGCTACGGCCTCGGCGACCGCCCGACCGTGCTCTGCCTGTCGCGCCTGGTGCCGCGTAAGGGCCAGGACGCGCTGATCGTCGCCATGCGCGAGATCCGCGAACGCGTCGACGGCGCGGTGCTCGTCATCGCGGGCGGCGGCCCGTACGAGCAGAAGTTGCGTGGTCTCGCCGCCGCGACGGGTGTCGCGGAGGACGTCGTGTTCACCGGACGGGTGCCGTCGGCGGAACTGGCCGCGCATCACACCATCGCCGATGTCTTCGCCATGCCGTGCCGCACGCGCGGCGCCGGGTTGGATGTCGAAGGTCTCGGCATCGTCTATCTAGAAGCGTCGGCCACGGGCGTGCCCGTGGTCGCGGGTAAGTCCGGCGGCGCACCCGAGACGGTGATCGAGGGGAAGACCGGGCACGTGGTCGACGGACGCGATGTCAGGCATATCGCCAACGCCATCGTCGACATCCTCTCCGACCGGGACGCCGCCGCGAAAATGGGCGCCGCGGGTCGCGATTTCGTCGAGCAGCAGTGGCGCTGGGACAGTCTGGGCGCGCGACTGCGTCATCTGTTGCGCTGACCGCGCTCGCACCTGCTCCGCGCCAGGGTGCGCGCGAGGCGATCCGCACCCGGTGACAGCGACGTTCGCCCATGTGACCGCATCAACTACGCTCAGCCATGTGAGCAGTATTCAGGTCGCGGATCAGACATTCGTCGCCGCCGAGGGAGCCGCTGTCGCCGAGGTGCTCGGCGGGGCGACCAATTGGCGCAAGTGGTGGCCCGATCTCACCCTCGAGGTCCGGGAGGACCGCGGTGACAAGGGGTTTCGCTGGACCGTGAGCGGCGCGCTGACCGGCACCATGGAGGTGTGGCTGCAACCGTCGCTGGACGGGGTGATCCTGCACTACTTCCTGCACGCCGAACCCGAGGGCGCCGAACGGATGTCGCCGCGCGAACTCCTCGCGGTGAACCGCGCGCGCCGGGTCGCGGGTAAGCAGATGTCGTTCGAGATCAAGGCGCGACTCGAGGCGGGTCGCCCCGCGGGCGTCACACCCGCAGGCTGATCCACTCGCGCTCTTGCCCGACCGCATCCCGTCCCCGCCGACGAGCACCGTCGCTGGAAAGGAACAGTTGACCACCATGGCCGACCGGACCCAGAGGTCGATCCTCATCGCGGCCCCCTCGCAGCGCGTGATGGCCGTCATCGCCGACCTGGAGTCCTACCCCGAGTGGGTCGCGGCGGCGAAAACCGTCGAGGTGCTGGAAGAGGGGCCGGGCGGCCGGGCGCGGACCGCCCGTTTCGTACTCGACGCGGGTGTCGTGAAGGACACCTATGTGCTCACCTACACCTGGCGGCCCGACGACAAGGCGGTCAGCTGGCGGTTGATCAGCGGCGACCTACAGAAGGCCCAGGACGGCACCTACGAATTGCACGACCGGCCCGACGGCAGCACCGAAGTCACCTACGAGCTGACCGTCGACCTGAACATCCCGATGATCGGCATGTTCAAACGCAAGGCCGAGAAGGTGATCACCGATACCGCGCTGAAGGAACTGAAGAAACGGGTCGAAGGCTGACCGGGCGGCGGACCCATCTGGAACTGTTCATCGGCAAAGGTGGGGTCGGCAAGACGACGCTCGCTTGTGCGACGGCGATCTCGTATGCCCGCGCCGGACGCCGGGTGCTGATCGCCTCGCTCGATCAGGCGCATTCACTCGGTGACGCGCTCGGATTCCATTTCCCGCACGATGCTGGCGCCGTCGCCGGAATCGTGAACGTCATGCCGGGACTCGATGTGATCGAGCTGGATTCCCTTGCGCTGCTGGAGGATCGGTTCCGCGATGTGGTGCGCCTGCTCGGCGCGGACACCGGACACGACCACGGCATCGATATCGGCGCACTCGATCCGGCCGAATCGACCGGCCTGCCCGGCGTCCAGGAACTGCTGATGCTGGTCGAGATCGCGCAATTGGCGGCCGAGGACGACTGGGACGTGATCGTCCTCGACTGCCCGCCCTCCGCCGATATGCTGCGCATCCTGACCGCGCCGCCGACCCTGCTCGGCTATGTGGAGCGGGTCTGGCCGCCGCACACACGCACGATGAGCGCCATCGGCGCCGACCTGCGCCGCGCGGTCCTCGCGGCGACGATGGACAAGATCGTCGCCGCCGTCACCGAGGTGCGCGATCTGCTCGGCGATCACGCGCGCACCGGGGCCAGGCTGGTCACCGTCGCCGAACAGGTCGCCGTCGCCGAGACGCGACGGATTCGGTCCGCGGCCGTGCTGCTCGGCCTGCGCGTGGACGAGGTGATCGTCAACAAGGTGCTGCCGCCCGCTCCCCCGCCGACCGGTCCGGCGGAACATCCCGCGGTGCACTGGTATCTGAGCCGGCGCGCCGAACAACTCGACGCCATCGCGCGATTGCGGCGCGAGCTGACGGGCATCCCCGTACTGATAGCGCAGCACACCGGCCCCGAACCGGTGGGCGTCGGAGCGCTGTCCGCACTGTCCGCTGCGGTGGACGCGCATCCTATGCTTGGCGACAATCCGGCGCGGGTTCGCACGAGTTCCGGTGAACCGATGGTTCGATGTGAGTCGGGCACCGGCCTGCATTCGGTGTACACGATGCGGATGCCCCTGCCCGTCGCCGATCCGGCGACGCTGCGACTGGGACGAGTGGAGGACGATTTGATCGTGGGAGCGGACGGGGTCCGGCGCCGGGTGCGCCTGGCCTCGGTGTTGCAACGGTGCATGGTCGATGGCGCCGAACTCGACGGTGGATATCTGGTCGTACGTTTCGTTCCTGATCCGCGAGTGTGGCCTCGATGACGGGGCCGCGCGATTCCCATTCCGGCGACGGATTCGGCGAATTCGCCGAGGAGCTGAAATTACTCGCCGAAACGGTATTGGAGCGCGTCGAACCCGTGCTGCGGCACGCGGCCGACCAACCGGGCGAGTGGTCGAGTTGCAGTTGGTGCCCGGTATGCGCGGCCGCGGCGCTGATGCGCGGGGAGCATCACGAGGTGGTCGCGGCCATCGCCGATCACGGAACCGCGATCGTGACGGTGCTGCGTGAAGCGCTCGCCGGAGCGCCGGTCGAACCGGTGCCCCCCGATGCCGAATCCGAAGGTGTAGCGCCACATCCTCATTCGCACCGGCACGCCGACGACGCTGAATCCAACGGCGCTGAATCCAACGGCGCTGAATCCAACGGCACTGAATCCGACGACGCGGTGGATCGGAGAGCGCCCGATCGGCCGCGCGCCGCCGCGCGCAAGCACGGCGAATCATTCGACACCGCAGGTCGAGCGCGCTCGAGATACGTCAGCATTCCCGTGACGATCAAGGCATGACCGACCAGATGCCGCCCGCCGGTCCGCTGACCGTCGGCATCGACGTCGGCGGAACCAATATCCGTGCCTCGGTGGTGGACGGTGAGGGCGAGGTCCTCGACACCGTGCAGGCGCCGACACCGCATTCGGCGGGCGCGCTGGAGGACGCGCTGGAACGGGCCGTGCACGAACTGCGCAGGCGTCATCCGATCGGCGCGGTCGGGCTCGCGGTGGCCGGTTTCATCAATCCCGACCGCTCCACCGTGCGGTTCGCCCCGCATCTGCCGTGGCAGGACACGCCCGTGGCGCAACGTCTCACCCAGCGGCTCGGGCTGCCGGTCATCCTCGAACACGACGCCAATGCCGCCGCCTGGGCCGAATACCGCTTCGGCGCGGCGGCGGGCGGTCACAACGTGGTGCTCGTCGCGATCGGCACGGGGATCGGCGCCGCGCTGCTCATCGACGGTCGGCTGTATCGCGGAAGTCACGGCGTCGCACCGGAACTCGGGCACCTGCAGGTGGTGCCGCAGGGCAGGGCCTGTCCGTGCGGAAAACGCGGCTGCTGGGAGCGATACTGCAGCGGTACCGCCCTCGCCGACACCGCGATCGAGATGCTGGCGATCGATCCGGTGCGCTCGACGGTGCTCTCGCGCGATGTATTCCGTGATCCGGGTTCGCTGACCGGTCGCCGGGTGGCGGGCGCGGCGCAGGACGGCGACCCGATCGCGGTGCGCGCCATGGCCGATTTCGCCCGCTGGCTCGGACTCGGGCTCGCCTTCGTCAGCGATATCTTCGATCCCGATCTGGTGGTGATCGCGGGCGGGGTCAGCAGTTCGGCTCCGCTGTTCCTGGACGAGGCGCGCGAGGAATACGCGCGTGCGATCACCGGCGCGGGTCACCGCCCCCTCGCCCGCATCCGCACCACCCAACTGGGTGAGGCCGCGGGGATGATCGGCGCGGCCGAGCTGGCCCGCGCTGTCCTCGTCGACGCCGACCCGCATTCCGGCCGCGTCGCACCCACCGGACGCTGACGGCCGACGCGAAACCGGACATGTGTTCGAATAGGACGACGTGTCAAGGGGACTGATGCGGTGCGATTGCGGGGCGGATCGCCGCAATGTGGTGACATACCTCGCTGCAATTGGATGTGATCTCCGACCAGCGGTAAAGTCGGCAGCTACGCAGATCGCACACACCTCTATCCCGGTCCCGGGGAAAGGACGTCATGTTCTACTGGCTGCTGAAGTACGTGCTGCTGGGACCGTTGATGCATCTCTACAACCGGCCGACGGTCCAGGGCTTGGAGAATATTCCTTCCGACGGGCCCGCCATCATGGCGGGTAATCATCTGTCCTTCGCCGACTGGCTGTTCGCGCCGCTGATGAGCCCGCGCCGGATCAACTACCTGGCCAAGGCCGAATACTTCAACACTCCCGGCTTCAAGGGCCGGATGCAGAAGTGGTTCTTCACCACCACCGGCCAGTACCCGATCGATCGCACCGGTGCCAGCGCGGCCGAGGACGCCCTCAACGCCGCGCGCAAACTGCTCGATCAGGGCCGCCTGGTCGGTCTCTACCCCGAGGGCACCCGCTCCCCCGACGGCCGCCTCTACAAGGGCAAGACGGGTATGGCCCGCCTCGCGCTCGAAACCGGCGTTCCCGTCATCCCCGTCGCCGTCATCGGCACCGACGAGGTCTCCCCTCCCGGTCCCTTCCGGTGGCGTCGCCGCAAGGTCACCGTCAAATTCGGCACACCGATCGACTTCTCCCGCTACGAAGGGATGGGCGGCAACCGTTTCGTCGAACGCGCCGTCACCGACGAAGTGATGTACGAACTCATGCGGCTCGGCGGCCAGGAGTACGTGGACGTCTACGCCCACAGCCTCAAGAAGGGCGTCCCGTCCGGCAGTAGCCCCGAGGCGACCCGTATTCCCGAATCCCAGGCCAGCTGAGGAACCCGCCGAAAGCCCCGAGCGCTGCTCGGGGCTTTTTTCGTACCCGATGAGGTTCATCACATCGCCAAGCGAACACCAAGGCGCTCTTATGGTGCGACGGTAAGACTTCCGACATGTTCAGGAAATTGTTGGCTGCCGCGGGAGTCGGCGGCGCGGAGGTCGAGACCGAACTGTTCACCCCCGGTGTGCAGCCCGGCGGCATCGTCGAAGGCGTCGTCCGGTTGCGCGGTGGCAATGTCGCGCAGGACATCTCGGGTATCGCCGTCGAATTCGTGACCCGCGTGGAACAGGAATACGACGATCACGAGGGCATTCGCGATACCGGCTTCGGGCGGAGTCCGGTCTACGGCCCGCTGCACCTGCCCCCGGGAGCGCCACTGGAATTCCGGTTCGCCGCGCGGGCGCCGATGGAAACGCCCATCACCTTCTACAACGGGCGACACCTGCCGGGCGCACAGGTCTCGTTGCGCACTGTCGTCGAGATCCATGGCGCGGTCGACGCGGCCGATACCGACCCCATCGGAGTCGGGGCGCTGCCCGCCCAACATGTTCTGCTGGAAGCGGTGGAGCGCTTGGGATTCCACCTGCGCAGCGCCGATGTCGAGGCGGGTCGTATCCAGCACACCGCCCAGCAGCTGCCGTTCTACCAGGAGATCGAATTCGGCGGTTCGCACAACTACCCTCAGCTGAACCAGCTCGAGGTCACCTTCATAGCCGCCGACCACGGCATGAGCGTGGTGCTCGAGGCGGATAAGCGCGGTAGCTGGCTGTCCGAGGGCAGCGACGTCATCGACGCCATGTGGGTCGACTACGCCGCGCTCGGCCACCGGGATTGGGCCGGCGAACTGCACCACCGGCTGGCGGCCATGTCCTCGCGGCACTGAGACCCCGCGCGATCCCGCCGAACCCGGACGCGGAATCCGGGCCGGCGCCGACGACGCGCAGGAGCGGTTCCCGGCGTCGCCGGACCGGCTGTCATCGTGACCGTTTCGGATCCCTCGTGTTGGTAGCCTTGTTCGGGCACGATGGCGACCGGGAACACAGTCGAGGTGTTTCGTATCCGGCGTCCGAGGTGAGGTGAGCATGGTCCGCCGCGACTCCGGTGGTCGAATCTTTCAGCTGTCCCGGCGGACGCCGGCCGAGCGCGCCGACGTTCCGCCGACCGGCCCGGTCGTGCGCAGCGCGAAATTGGCCGCGTTGCCGGTCGCGTACGCGGGTCGCCGGGTCGCCGGCGCGGGCAGGCGCGCGATAGGACGCTCCGCGGACGAGGTCGACCGCGATATCCGCGCGCGGACCGCGCAGCACGTCTTCGCGGTACTCGGCGAAATGAAGGGCTGCGTCGCCAAACTCGGTCAGGTGCTCGCGGTCTACGAATTCGCGCTGCCCGCCGATGTCGCCGGCCCGTACCGGGAAGCCCTCGGCAGACTCCAGGATTCGGCGCCATCGATGCTGCCTGCCACCGTGCACGCGGTACTGGAGGAACAGATGGGGCCGCAATGGCGGTCGATGTTCCTCGACTTCGACGATCGTCATCCCGCCGCCGCCTCGGTGGGGCAGGTGCATCGCGCGGTCTGGCACGACGGCAGGACCGTCGCGGTCAAGGTGATGTATCCGGGCGCGCGCCAGGCGATCGATAACGATCTGACGGCGTTGCGGCGGATCGCTCCGCTGTTCAGCGCACTACTGCCCGGCGCGGACGCGCGTGCGGTGATCGAGCGGTTGTGCGCCTACATCAGCGAAGAACTCGACTACGAACTCGAGGCGGCCCATCAGAGCCGATTCGCCGAGGCCTACGCCGACGATCCCGATTTCGTGGTGCCGCCCGTCGTCGCGCAATACACCGATGTCCTGGTCACCGAATGGCTGGAGGGCACGTCGCTGTCGCGTCTCATCGCGCGCGGCGCTCCATTCGAACGCGATCGCGTCGGCCTGCTCATCCTGCGTTTCCTGTTCTCCGGGCCGACCCGCGCCGGGCTGCTCTACGGCGATCCGCATCCGGGCAATTTCCGGGTCATGCCGGATGGTCGTCTCGGCATCGTCGATTTCGGGGCATGCGCCCCGTGGCCGCCCGGATACCTCGACATGGTCAAGGATTTCGCGCCCGCCATGCTGACCTGCGCGCCGGACGAACTGGAGGCCGCCATCCGACGCAACGGCTATATCGCGCCGGGACGACCGCTCGATATCGATACCGTCATCGCCAGGATCGCTCCGCTGCGCGATGCCGTCCTTGCTCCGACCATCGAACTGGATTCCCGGTGGATGCGTCGGCATATGGCGGCCGTCACCGATCTGCGCCTCACCAATGTCCTGCGGCAGCTGACGATGCCGTCGGAGCACACCACGGTGGCCCGCACCGCCGTCGCCGGACTGGGGGTACTCGGCCAACTGCGGGCGGCGATACCGCTGCGCCGCGAATACGAGCGGTGGTTTCCCGAGGTCGTCGAGACCCTCGCCAATATCCGGCCGGACTGAGCGATAGACGCCGCGCCGGCCGTCCGGTGCGGCACTCGGCGGTTCCCGTGGTCACCGATTCGGAGCGGTTCGCGGAAACCGGCCACAGCCGCCGCAAAGGTCCGCATCGTCGCAGGTCGGGGCGGGTGTGTGCCGAGTCTCGCAAGCCCCCCTTGATTCGGGTGCACATCGAGGGCCCGGCTGTGGTTAGCTTTCGTGCCATGAGCACGCCGCACTCTGTCTCCGCCGAAGAATTTCTACCCCGTGACACCGCGGATGTCGTTCGCACCGTACGGGATTCACGGGGGCGCGTCGACCGGTTGACGGTCCGCGGCGGCGAACTCCTCGACGACGGCCTCGCACTACCCGATCACCGCGCCGTGGTATCGCTGCGCCGGATGAACTCGGTGCTCGATATCAACCTGGGCAAACGCACCGTCCGGGTGCAGGCGGGCGCCAAGCTGTCCGATATCGATCGACGTCTCGGCGCACACGGCCTCGGCCTTCCGATCGTCGGCGACCATCGCGATATCACCGCGGGCGGCTTCGCCTCGGTCGGCGGCGTCAGCAGCGCCTCGCACCGGTTCGGCCTGTTCGCCGACCAGATCGTCGATCTGGAATACGTCGACCCCGACGGGCGCATCGGCACCTGCGGACGTCACCATCACACCGAGCGGTTCCACCGGATCCTCGGAGCGGGCGGTCGCGCGGGCATCATCACCGCGCTCACCTTGGACTCGATCGATATCGACAAGGACCACACCTGGCTGACCACCGACGCCGATCGGTTCCTCGATTTCGATTCGTTCGTCGAGCACGCGCACGCCGAGATCCTGCGGCCTCGTAACGCGGTGCTACAGGTGGGCCGCTGGGTGGACACCGCGCCGCTGAAAGTCTCCCGGCCGGTCGGCACCGGACACGTGCAGCTGGGCACGGTGCGCTTCGGCCAGTGGTCCAGCCTCTACCCCACCACGCCGACCCGATCGCTGCGCGCACGTCGTGAGGTCGGCACCAGGACCAGGAAATCGCTCGGCGCGATCGCCTCGGCCGCCGGGGGCCGCGCGGGTATGCCCGTGCGTAACGCGGCGGCGGGCGCGCTGATGTTCGCACCCAAGGTGCTGACGCTGCGCGACGCCGAATATCTGGCCGACACGGTGATCAGTTCCTCGGAACGGGGACCGGCCTACCGGGTGGGGATTTTCGCGCCCCTGTCGAGCTACAGCTCGGTCTTCTACCGGCTCCACGACCTGTTCGCCGGGCACCGCGAGCGCACGGGATGCTTCACCGTCATCTCCGCGATGACCTACGGCGTGCGCTCGGCATATCTGCGGGCAGAGGCCGAGGCGCGCAATCTGCCCGCCGAGGACCACGGCCTCATCACCTTCACCTGCCGGCTGCGGCCGTCCGCGCTGCCCTCGGAACTGTTGCGCGACATCGTCTCCGGAATCGATGACATCTGCACCTCCGAACACGCCTTGCGGTACGACTCGGCCGATTAGACCGCGCCGCTGAGTCGCCGGCGGCAGCTCCTCCCCGGATGCTGCCGCCCGTCGGCTGGTCGTGACTTCCGCGCTGTCGGCGTGCTCACGACACGCACACCTTCGGCGGGTGAGCCGAAAACGAAGCGCCCCACCGGTTCGGCCGGTGGGGCGCTTCGTTCGTGTCGCGGTATGGCTCAGTGCTTCTCCGGGCCGAGGTAGTACTCGAAGACCAGCCCGCCGGCGGCGATCAGCACGCAGACCACGCCGATGCCGATCAACCAGAACTGGAAGAACGCCAAGCCGAGCGCGGTGATCGAACCCGCGCCGGCCAACAGGATCGGCCAGGGGCTACCGGGCGAGAAGAAGCCCAGATCGCCCGCGCCGTCGACGATCTCGGCATCCTCGTAATCCTCCGGGCGCAGGTCGAGACGCCGGGCGACGAACCGGAAGTAGGTGCCGATGATCAGCGACAACCCCGCGGTCAGCACCATCGCGGTGGTACCGGCCCACTCGACGCCGGTGCGCGACCTGCCGGTGAAGAATCCGTACACGATGGCGATGATGACGAAGAACACCGTGAGCAGTTCGAAAATCCGCGCTTCGATCTTCATATCGGATCAGTCCCTTACTTGGCTTCGGACGCGGTCTTGATCGTGCGATCGGTGTTGAACGGCTGGGTCGAGGTGGCGACCGGAGACTCACCGATGGACTGGAGCGCCTCGGCGTTGGTCTTGCCCGCCTTGCGCGCGTCGATGTACTTGGTGAACTTCTCCGGCGATACCGCGCGGACCTCGAAGTTCATCATCGAGTGGAAGGTGCCGCACATCTCGGCGCAGCGGCCGACGAACGCGCCTTCCTTCTCGATCTCGGTGATCTGGAAGACGTTGTCGGAGTGGTTTTCCTTCGGGTTCGGCATCACGTCGCGCTTGAACAGGAACTCCGGCACCCAGAAGGCGTGGATGACGTCGGCGGCGGCGAGCTGGAACTCGATGACCTTGCCGGTCGGCAGTACCAGGACCGGGACCTCGCTCGAGGAGCCGACGGTCTCGATCTTGTCGTAGTGCAGGTACGACAGGATGTCGTTGGCGGGCTTGCCGTGGACGGGACCCGGCTGCGGGTGGCCGTCCTTGGTGAGCGTCTCGTAAGCCTCGAGCTGCTCCTTGGCGGCGTCCTCGCGGACGGTATCGATGCCGTCGAACTTGTAGCCGTCCTTGAGGTCGATATCGCGGTAGCCGAACTTCCAGTTCCACTGGAAGGCGGTCACGTCGACGGTGACATCAGGATCGGCCACCTTCTCGTTCACGTAGTTCTGCACCACGACGGTGAAGTAGAACAGCACCGCGATGATGACGAACGGGATCGCCGTGTAGGTCAGCTCCAGCGGCACGTTGTAGCCGGTCTGGCGCGGGAACTCCGGCGAATCCTTCTTCTTGCGGTGGAAGACGACGGTCCAGAAGGTCAGACCCCAGACCAGCACGCCCATCAACAACGCGGCCACGATCGACCAGGTCCACAGTTCCCGCATCCGGGTGGCCTGCGGCGTGATGCCCGACGGCCATCCGAACCGGAGCCAGACATTGTCGATCGAGCAGCCCGAGACGAGCATCGCGGTGATCCCGAGGGACACCGCCAGCCCGGCCCGCCGAAGGATTCGGCCGGGGGGATGGTACGCCGGCGAAGCCGGTGGGGTGGGTGAACCCTGCCGCCCCCGAGCGGGTCGTGCCCCGATCTCTTCGCTCGCCTTGTGCGCCACACTCACGCCTTCCTGGTCGCCACACATCCGACATATGCGCCGCCGGGGTGCGATCTCCCCGACGACACGTTCCAAGCACGCTTCAGGCCGCTCTGCACCGGGTGCGACATTCGCGCGCACGCCAGCTGAGAATGACCTGAGTACTACGCAGCGTAGACCAAACCGGCGCACACTTCGTCGTCGGGTCGTGTTCGACACCCCGCCGGTCCGCACCGAGCGCACGACCGCCGTGGAAAGGTCCGACAAAAGCCCTGGATACCGGCGGATACCGCAGTGCGGGCGGGGTAATCGAGTCCCGCCGCGGGCAGCGCACAGGCCGGCCGCGGCCACGGCGGCCGAGGAGATATCGCCCGCGAGGCGGTACTGCCGTGGGGCGCCGATCCGGTGCGTGCGGCATACTCGGACACGATATTTCGGCCGCTGCGCGCTGCCCGAGCCGGCCCGTGCCCGCTCGCTCACGGCAGCGACCGCGCACCGTCCCCCGCAAGATATTTCGGATGCCCCCGGCGGGGCGTCCCGACCGGAGAAACGAGGTTGCCGACACCGTGTGCGGACTGCTCGGATTCCTGACAGCTGATGCGGCGACATCCGATGTGGTCGACCAGGTCTACGACGCCCTGCATTGCATGCGCCACCGCGGCCCGGACGAGCGCGGCACCTGGCACGACGACCACATGATCTTCGGCTTCAACCGGCTCTCGATCATCGATATCGAACATTCGCACCAGCCGTTGCGCTGGGGCCCCGCCGACAACCCGCAGCGTTACGCGCTGACCTTCAACGGCGAGATCTACAACTACCTCGAGTTGCGCGAGGAACTCGCGAAGAAACACGGGGCGGAATTCCCCGACGGCACGATGTTCGCCACCGAGGGCGACTCCGAGGCCATCGTCGCGGCATACCACTACTGGGGCGCCGACGCGGTGAAGCGCCTGCGCGGCATGTTCGCCTTCGCGATCTGGGATACCGAGACCGAGGAACTGTTCCTGGCCCGCGACCAATTCGGGATCAAACCGTTGTTCCTGGCCACCGGCCCGGGCGGCACCGCCTTCGCCAGCGAGAAGAAGAGCCTGCTCGACCTGCTGCCCGCGCTCGGGCTGTCCGATGCCCTCGATCCCCGGGCGATCGAGCACTACACCGTGCTGCAATACGTGCCGGAGCCGGAAACGCTGCACGCGGGCATTCGTCGCCTGGAATCGGGCACCTACGCCACCGTGCGCGAGGGCGGCGAGCCGAAGACGACCCGGTACTTCCGGCCGGATTTCCGGGTGCGCTCCTTCGCGGCCGGATCGGAGACCGCGCGCTACCGCGAGATCGCCGCGGCACTCGAGGATTCGGTCGCCAAACATATGCGCGCCGACGTCACCGTCGGCTCCTTCCTGTCCGGCGGTATCGACTCGACGGCCGTGGCGGCGCTGGCCATGCGGCACAACCCGAAACTCATCACCTTCACCACCGGATTCGAGCGCGAGGGCTATTCGGAGGTCGACGTGGCCGCCGAGAGCGCCGAGGCGATCGGCGCGCGCCATGTCGTCAAGGTGGTCTCCCCCGCCGAATTCGCCGCGGCCATTCCCGAAATCGTCTGGTACCTCGACGATCCGGTGGCCGATCCGGCGCTCGTCCCGCTGTATTTCGTGGCCAAGGAGGCCCGCAAGCACGTCAAGGTGGTGCTCTCCGGCGAGGGCGCCGACGAACTGTTCGGCGGCTACACGATCTACCGGGAACCGTTGTCGCTCAAGCCTTTCGAGTATCTTCCGAAGGGGCTGCGGCGGCTGGCGGGCAGGCTGTCGGACCGGATTCCGGACGGCACGCGGGGCAAGAGCCTGCTGCATCGCGGCTCGCTCACCCTGGAAGAGCGCTACTACGGCAACGCCCGCAGCTTCAGCGATGCCCAATTGCGTTCCGTCCTGCGCGAATTCCGTCCCGAATGGACCCACCAGGACGTGACAGCGCCGCTGTACGCGCAGTCTGCGGGCTGGGATCCGGTGGCGCGGATGCAGCATCTGGATCTGTTCACCTGGTTGCGCGGCGACATCCTGGTCAAGGCCGACAAGATGACCATGGCCAATTCGCTGGAGCTGCGGGTGCCGTTCCTGGATTCGGAGGTGCTGAAGGTCGCCGAGGGCCTGCCCTACGACCAGAAGATCACCAAGGAAACCACCAAATACGCACTGCGCCAGGCATTGGACGGCATCGTCCCGCCGCATGTGCTCAATCGCGCCAAGCTGGGATTCCCCGTTCCACTGCGGCATTGGCTGCGCGGTACCGAGCTCTTCGATTGGGCCCGGGCCCAGATCGCCGATTCGCAGACCGACCATCTGCTGAACAAGGCCGCGATCACGACCATGCTCGACGACCACCGCGCGGGCCGCTCCGATCACAGCCGCCGCCTGTGGACACTGCTTGTGTTCATGGTGTGGCACGGCATCTTCGTGGAGAACCGCATCAAACCGGAGATCCAGGAGCCGGTCTACCCGGTGTCTCTGTAAACGCGGTATCTCTGTAAACGCGGTATCTCTGTAAACGCGGCAGCGCCCCTCGACCGGATGATCGAGGGGCGCTGCCGTGTCGCTCACACCGTCGTGGCGAACCGCCGCACCGAGGACAACGCGCGACATTCGATTCAGAGCAGCGGTTTGATCTCCGCGGCCGCTTCGGCCCCATAGGCGTCGGTCAGCCGGTCGAGCGCGTCGTCCTTGTTCAGCGACCACTCCTGGGTGCCCATCGTCTCCAGTACCAGGACCGCGATCAGGGAACCCAGCTGCGCCGAACGCTCCAGGCTCAGACCGGCGGTGTGGCCGGTGAGGAAACCGGCGCGGAACGCGTCGCCGACACCGGTCGGCTCGACCTTCTCCCGCTCCGGGACCACGCCGACCCGCACCTCGGTGCCGTCGCGATCGACGATCTGCACGCCCTGCGCACCGAGGGTCGTGACCCGGATACCGACCTTGGCCGCCACCTCGGCCTCGCTCAGACCGGTCTTCTGCAGCAGCAGGGCCCACTCGTACTTGTTGGTGAACAGGTAGGTGGCGCCCTCGATCAGCCGTACCGTCTGGTCGCCGTCGAGGCGGGCCAGCTGCTGGGACGGGTCCGCCGCGAACGGGATGCCGATCTCGCGGCATTCCTCGGTGTGGCGAAGCATCGCCTCGGGATCGTTGGCCCCGATAAGCACCAGATCGAATGCGTTCGATTCGGCGAGTTCGATAATCGAGATATCGCGGGCTTCGCTCATCGCGCCGGGATAGAACGAGGCGATCTGGGCCATATCGTCATCGGTGGTGCACACGAAGCGGGCGGTGTGGGCCCGATCGGAGATCAGCACGGTGGAGCAGTCGACGCCGTGCTTCTCCAGCCAGGCGCGGTACTCGCCGAAATCGGCGCCGACAGCGCCGACGAGCAGGGGCCCGCGGTTGAGAATGCCCATGGCGTAGGCGATGTTTCCCGCCACTCCACCGCGGCGGATCTGCAGATCGTCGACGAGGAAGCTGAGCGACACGTGGTCGAGCTGATCGGCCAGAAGTACGTCGGCGAACCGTCCGGGGAAACGCATGAGATGGTCGGTCGCGATGGACGCGGACACGGCGATTGACACGAGGCTGAGCCCTTCAACGGTAGGCGACAGAAAGTGAGGACCGGGACGAGAAAGTCCCTGTCCTCACCGTATCAACCCGAACTCAGTTGAAGGAGTCTCCACAGGCGCAGGAACCCGTGGCGTTGGGATTGTCGATCGTGAAGCCCTGCTTCTCGATGGTGTCGACGAAGTCGATGGACGCGCCCTGCACGTACGGGGCGCTCATGCGGTCGACGGCCAGGGTGACGCCGGCGAAATCGACGGTCAGATCGCCGTCGAGCGACCGGTCGTCGAAGAAGAGCTGGTAACGCAGGCCCGCGCAACCACCGGGCTGTACGGCGATACGCAGTGCCAGGTCATCGCGACCTTCCTGATCCAACAACGCCTTCGCCTTGCTGGCGGCCGCGTCGGTCAGAGTCACACCGTGGGTGGTCGTCTCGTTCTGCACAGTCATGAACTCTCCTAAGGACAGCTGTTGTCAACCCGTGAACAGCGCACGGCTCCGTGGTCCAACACCACCCAGCGGGCTGCTATTCCCCATCTTGCCACCACCGCGACCGGGCGTGACCACAACCTCCATTGTGCCGCGCCACCCGCGAGGACCATCGAGACGTGCCGCACACCCCGTCCGCCGACCGCATTTCCCGCCGCGTGCGCCATCGAATAGCCTGGTCGGTGTGAAATTGTTCCGTCGCGGCGAGTCCAGCAGCACCGACGCGACCGCCGACACCACGGCGGACGCCAACGGTAGCGAGACCGCCGGTACCACTCGAAGCACCACCACGGCGACCATGGGCAAGGGCCGCCCGACACCGAAACGCCGTGACGCCCAAGGCAAGCGGCGCGGCCCCGTCGCACCCGCGCCTCTCACCGCGAAGGAGGCGAGGGCACGGCGTAAGGCGGTCGGCGGCACCAAGGAGGATCGCAAGTCGGCCTCCGCGGAGCGCCGCCTCGCCGCCCAGGATCGGCGCAACCGCATGCTCGCGGGCGAGGACAAATATCTGCTGCCCCGCGACAAAGGCCCGGTCCGGGCGTATGTGCGAGATGTGGTCGACGCCCGCCGCAATCTCGTCGGGCTTTTCATGCCCATGGCCGTGGTCCTGCTCCTGTCGATGTTCGCCGCGCCGCGACTGCAGTCCATCCTGACCCTCGGCATGCTGGTCATGATGTTGTTCATGATGATCGAAGGCGTGGTACTCGGCCGGATCGTCAACAACCGGGTCCGCGAGCGCTTCCCCGACACCGCCGACACCGGCTTCAAACTCGGCTGGTACGCCTTCGTCCGGGCCTCCCAGATCCGCAAGATGCGCGCGCCGAAGCCGCGGGTCAGCCCCGGCGACGCGATCTGATCCCCGCGTAAAGGCACAGGCCTCTGCGTCACCGCACCCGTTCGGATGCGGTGACGCAGAGGCCTGTGACATATCCGGACCTGGTTCCGGGGATCAGCGATGCTTCGACGCACGGCCGAAGATGGCGTTCAGTTCGGCGCTCACGCGCTGGGCGTCCCGGTCGACGACGTCGGCGGAACCCGCAGGATGACGTCCGCGAGCGATGGCGAACCCGAAGAGCACGATGACGGCCATGGCGAGGAGAAAAGTAATCATGGCAGTAATTTTGCGTCCATGAATTTACCGCCGAAAGTGGCAGTCCTGCCGTTGTTCGCAAATATTCGGCCAGGTACTCTGTGTGCATGTTGTCCAAGGTGGCCGTCGTGCTGTCCGAACCTCTCGCCATGTTCGAATTCGGCGTCGTCTGCGAGGTCTTCGGGCTCGATCGCACCATGGACGGACTACCGGGTTTCGACTTCAGGGTGTGCGGCGCCGAACCGGGCAAACCCATGCGTTCCACCACACCCGGGGTCACCATCACCCCGGACCACGGACTCGACGACCTTCTCGACGCCGATCTCGTCGCGATCGCCGCGTTCCACGTCTCGGCCATGGACAACCCGGTCAATCAACGGGTCATCGAGGCAGTCCGCGCCGCCTCCGACGCGGGCGCGATCGTGCTCACCGTCTGCTCCGGCGCGTTCATGGCCGGGGCCGCGGGTCTGCTCGACGGCCGCAAATGCACCACGCACTGGAAATACGTCGACCAGCTCGCCGCCCGCTTCCCGGAAGCCACCGTCGATCCGGACGTCCTGTTCGTCGACGAGGGCAATCTGATCACCAGCGCGGGTACGGCCGCGGGTATCGACGCCTGCCTGCACCTGGTGCGCAGGGAAATCGGCAGCGCCGCCGCCAATGCGATCGCCCGCAGGATGGTGGTGCCGCCCCAGCGCGACGGCGGCCAGCGCCAGTTCATCGAACGCCCTGTCGCCGCGTGCAGCACCGAAAGCCTCGCCGAGACCCTCCAATGGATGGGCGAGAATCTCGAACTCCAGCACACCGTCGATGAGCTCGCGGCCCGCTCGATGATGTCGACCAGAACCTTCGCCCGCCGCTTCGCCGCCGAAACCGGGACGACACCGGTCAAATGGCTGACCAATCAGCGCGTCCTCCACGCGAAACATCTGCTGGAGGACTCCGATCACGGGCTCGAGCAGATCGCGGCGCGCGCGGGTTTCGGTTCGGGCGCGCTGCTGCGTCACCATTTCCAGCGCCTCGTCGGCATCGCCCCCACCGAGTACCGCCGCCGCTTCGGGTCGTCCCCCGAGAGCGACTCCACCCCGGGTGACTGAGCGCCGTCGCACCGAGGACGCGTGATCGCGCCGGGGTCGGACACACCACCCGGTTGATAGATTGCGGTTCGTGTCACAGCCCCCCGCCGACCTCACCCGCCCGCCGCGCACGCTCGTGCTCGGCGGTGCCAGGTCCGGGAAATCGGCGTACGCCGAAACGCTGGCCGCGGCGGCGGGATCGGTGCGCTACCTGGCCACCTCCGTTCCCGATCCGGCCGACCTCGATTTCGCCGCGCGCATCGCCGTCCATCGCGAACGTCGTCCACCCGAGTGGCTCGTGGTCGAAAGCGTCGATCCGGCAACCGTTCTCGCCGATCCTGCGGACGGTGCGACGCTGATCGACGATATCGGCACCTGGCTCACCGCCCGCATCGATGCGCGCGCCGCCTGGGACTGCCCGCGCGGAACGATAGGTCCGGATGTCGACGAACTGGTCGCCGCGGTGTCCGCGTATCCCGGGCGACTGGTGATCGTCAGCCCCGAGGTCGGCATGGGCGTCATTCCCGCGACGCGATCGGGCCGACTGTTCCGCGACGAGATCGGCGCCGTCAATCAACGGTTGGCCGCCGTCTGCGACGAGGCATTCCTCGTTGTCGCGGGTCTGCCCCTGCGCCTGAAGTAGCACCGATGCGCACCGCGTGCGCGTCGAGGTGACACCGACATCGCCATCCTGATCGGTCGGGTGGTGTCACAGGTGCGGGAGGCGGCGGGCAAGATTGGTCGGCGGAAGTACGCGCGGAACAGGCGCCCAGACCGAGAGGCTCGACAGTGACACACGGATTCGGACCGGTCACGCCCCCCGACCCGCAGATTCGCGCGGCGGCGCAACAGCGACAGGGACAGTTGACCAAACCCGGCGGGTCCTTGGGACGGTTGGAGGAACTCGGCAATTGGGTCGCGGCCTGCCAGGGCGTGTGCCCGCCGAAACAGTTCGAACGCGCGCGGGTGGTGGTCTTCGCCGGTGATCACGGGGTGGCCCGCCACGGCGTATCCGCCTATCCGAGCGAGGTGACCGCGCAGATGGTCGCCAATTTCCTCGGCGGCGGCGCGGCGGTCAACGCCCTGGCCGCGGTCGCGGACGCGACGGTGCGCGTGGTCGATATCGCCGTCGACGCCGATTCCGATGACGTCGTGAGCAAGTACAAGGTGCGCCGCGGCAGCGGATCCATCGACCGGGAGGACGCCCTCACCCTCGATGAGGTCGAGGCGGCCATCGCCTCGGGCCGGTCCATCGCCGACGAGGAGATCGACACGGGCGCCGATCTGCTCATCGCGGGCGATATGGGCATCGGCAACACCACCCCCGCCACCGTGCTCATCGCGACGCTCACCGATACCGAACCGGTGCGCGCCGTCGGCCGAGGCACCGGAGTCGACGACGCGGGCTGGTCACGCAAGGTCGCCGCGATCCGCGATGCCATGCGCCGCGCCCGGCCCGTCGCCAAAGATCCGATCGAACTCCTTCGGGTCGCCGCGGGCGCGGATTTCGCCGCCATGGCCGGTTTCCTCGCGCAAGCCGCCACCCGGCGCACCCCCGTCATCCTCGACGGTGTCGTGGTGACGGCCGCCGCCCTGGTGGCCGAGGACCTGGCCGCGGGCGCGCGCGATTGGTGGCTCGCTGGCCACCGCTCCACCGAACCCGCGCATACCCTCGCCCTCGCACGGCTGCGTCTGGAACCGCTGATCGATCTCGGTATGCGTCTCGGCGAAGGTTCGGGCGCGCTCACCGCCCTGCCCGTCCTGCGCGCCGCCGTCGCCACCCTCGCCGGGATGTCGACCTTCGCGCAAGCGGGGGTCAGCACTTCCCAGGAGAGCGCCGACGCCGAGGCGGCGCGTCCGAACCCGACGACATGAGCCGCACGCCGGTCGTGACGCGGCACCCGATCGAGCGCTGAAATGGGCGGGCTGCGGCTGGCCGTGTCCTGGCTGACGGTATTTCCGGTGCGTGGACCCGACGAGGTCGATCGGACCGCCGCCGGGCGGGCGATCGCGCTGGCTCCCGTGGTCGGCGCACTGCTCGGCATCGCCGCGGCCTCGTTGCTGTGGCTGCTGACATGGGTCGGTGCGAGCACGCCGCTCGCCGGCCTTCTCGTCGTCGTCGCACTCGCCGCCGCGACCCGCGGCATGCATCTGGACGGCCTGGCCGACACCATGGACGGACTCGGCAGCTACGGGCCGCCCGAGCGGGCCAGACAGATCATGAAGGGCGGCGCGGCCGGGCCGTTCGGGGTCGCGGCGATCGTTTTCGTCGTCGGGATCCAGGCCATGTCGTTCGCGGCCATGGCCGAGCACCGGCGCTGGTACGCGGTCGCGCTCGCGGTCGCGGCCGGGCGAACGCTGGTCGTGCTCGCCTGCCGGCGCGGCGTGCCCGCAGCACCCGGCGCCGGCTTCGGCGCATTGGTGGCAGGGACACAATCCCCGGTCACCGCCACGATGTGGACGATCGCGGCGGTGATCGCCTCGGTCTTCGCCGTGCCCGACCGGCCGTGGCTCGGTCCGGTGACGGTGCTGATCGCCCTCGCGATGGCGAAGGTCCTCGTCCGGCATACCGCGCGCCGTTTCGGCGGGCTCTCCGGCGACGTCCTCGGCGCGGTCATCGAGATGTCGGTCGCGGTGACCGCGGCCGGGTTCTCTCTCGCGGTCTAGCGCCACCCGCGCAGCGTCCCGTTTCGGCACCGAGATGCCAACCGTCTGGGTCGGGACATAAGGTGAGCGACATGTCTTCCGAGCGCATCTATTTCCGTCAGCTGCTGTCCGGGCGTGACTACGCCGCCGGCGACCCCATCGCGACGCAGATGCGAAACTTCGCGTACCTGATCGGTGATCGAGAGACGGGCGAGGCCGTCGTCATCGATCCGGCCTACGCGGCGGCGGATCTCGTCGCTGTCGCCGAGGGCGACGGGATGCGGCTCACCGGTGTGCTCGCCACCCATCACCACCCCGACCACGTCGGCGGCACCATGATGGGTTTCACCCTGGGGGGTGTGCGCGAACTACTCGAAACCGTCAGCGTCCCAGTGCATGTGAACGCTCACGAGCTGGACTGGGTCGCCAATGTCACCGGCATCGCGGCCAGCGAGCTCACCGGTCACGAACACGGTGACAAGGTCTCCGTCGGCGCGTTCGACATCGAACTACTACATACCCCCGGCCATACCCCCGGCAGCCAGTGTTTCCTTTTCGACAACCGGCTCATCGCGGGCGACACACTGTTCGTCGACGGCTGCGGGCGCACCGATTTCCCCGGCGGCGACTCCGACGAGATGTTCCGCAGCCTGCGTCACCTGGCGGCGCTGGACGGCGACCCGGTCGTCTATCCCGGCCACTGGTACTCCCAGGAACCCAGCGCCACCCTGTCCAGCATCAAGGACAACAACTACGTCATGCGTCCGCAGACCCTCGAGCAGTGGCAGATGCTCATGCCCGGCTGATCGAGAGCACATCCGAGCCGATGACGGCCGGACCGCCCATCGGCCCGGCCGCGACGATCACATGCCGCGCATCCACCCGTGGATATCGGCGAAGGTGCCGCGCTGGATGCCGGTGAGCGTGTCGCGCAGCGCCATCGTCACCTCACCGGGTTCGCCGCCGCCGATGGTGAATTCGCCCTCGGCGGAGCGCACCCAGCCGACCGGGGTGATGACGGCCGCGGTGCCGCACGCGAAAACCTCGGTGATATCGCCGGATTCGGCGCCCTTGCGCCACTCCTCCACCGACACCTTGCGCTCCTGCACCGGGTAACCGGAGTCGGCGGCCAGGGTGAGCAGCGAATCGCGGGTGATGCCCGGCAGCAGTGACCCGGACAGTTCCGGAGTCACCAGGCGGGCCTCGGAACCCGAGCCGAAGACGAAGAACAGATTGTTCGTGCCCATTTCCTCGACGTAGCGGCGTTCGCAGGCATCCAGCCACACCACCTGGTCGCAGCCCTTTTCCGAGGCCTGCGACTGGGCGAGCAGCGACGCCGCGTAATTACCGGCCACCTTCGCCTCGCCGGTGCCACCGGGGGCCGCGCGCACGTATTCGGTGGACAACCACACCCGCACCGGCTTCACCCCACGCGGGAAGTAGGCGCCCGCGGGGGAACCGAGCAGCAGGTATTTGTACGAGGAAGCGGGTTTCACACCGAGACCTGCCTCGGTCGCGAACATGAACGGCCGCAGGTACAGCGACTCCTCGCCGCCCGCCGCCGGCACCCAGTTCCGGTCGACCTCGAGCAGTTGACGCACCGACTCGATGAACAGTTCCTCGGGCAGTTCCGCCATCGCCATCCGACGCGCGGAGCGGCGGAAACGGGCCGCGTTCGCGTCGATCCGGAAACAGGAGACGCTGCCGTCGCCCTGCCGGTAGGCCTTCAGCCCCTCGAAGATCGCCTGCCCGTAGTGGAAGACCATCGTCGAGGGGTCCATGGCGAGCGGCCCGTACGGCTCGACGCGCGCGTTGCTCCACCCCTCGCCCTCGGTGTAATCGATCGACACCATGTGGTCGGTGAAGAAGCGGCCGAACCCGGGTGCTACCAGGATCTCCTGTACCCGCTGCGCTGGAGTCGGCGCAGGATGAGGGATACGGGTGAACTGTGCAGCAACGGTCATGGGGGGATCTTATTCGGTCACCGTTCGACGGCGTTTATCGCCATGGTCACCGGTCGCGTCGAGCCGCGCGTCGGCGGACTCAGGCGGTGTGGGCAGCCACGAACGGCGGCTTGACCACCGAGCAGCGCAGACGCCGCCCGCGCACGTCGACCTCGACCTCGGTATCGGACAACAGATCCCGCCCGGTATCGACGAGAGCGAGCGCGATACCCACCTTCAAGGTGGGCGAGAACGTGCCCGACGTGGTTTCGCCGACCGGTTCCCCGTCGAGCAGCACTTGCTGGCCCTGCCGCAGCACCCCGCGATCGATGGCCTTCAGCCCCACCAGGATTCGGCGCGGGCCCGCCGCCTTCTCCAGTTCGAGCGCGGCCTTGCCCCAGAAGCGCTCCTTCTTCCAGCCGACCGCCCAGCCGCAGCGGGCCTGCACCGGGGTGATGTCGCGCGACAGCTCGTGACCGTGCAGCGGATACCCCATTTCGGTGCGCAGGGTGTCGCGGGCGCCGAGTCCGGCAGGCTGCCCGCCCGCCGCGCGCACCGGCTCGACCAGCGCGCGGAACAGCGCTTCGGCATCGTCCCACCGCGGCAGCAGTTCGTAGCCGTGTTCGCCGGTGTACCCGGTACGGCACACCCGCACCGGGCCGCCGCCCCATTCGGCGTCGGCGTAGGCCATGTACTCGAGGTCGGTCGGCAGTCCGAGCGCCGCCAGCACCTCGGCCGATTTCGGTCCCTGCACCGCGAAGACCGCGTAGTCACGATGCTCGTCGGTCACCGTGATGCCCGCGGGCGCGGCGGCGCGCAGTTCGGCGACCACGGCCGCGGTGTTGGCCGCGTTGGGGACGAGGAAGATCTCGTCCTCGTCGACGTAATAGGCGATCAGATCATCGATCACACCGCCGTCTTCCGCACAGCACAGCGTGTACTGGGCCTTACCCGGCCGGATCCGGCGCAGATCGTTGGTCAGCGCGGAATTCACGAATTCCGCGGCGCCCGGCCCCCTGACCGTCGCCTTGCCGAGGTGGCTCACGTCGAACAACCCGACCGTGGTCCGCACCGCCTGATGCTCGGCCACCGTCCCCGCGTACGACACCGGCATCTCCCACCCACCGAACGGAGCGAAACCGGCCCCCAACTCGATATGCACTCCGTGGATCGGGCCCTGCAGCAGGTTCGTCTCGGTCACCCGGCGAGCTTAACCGCCGCGACCGCGCCGCCGGGACGGCACGCGCCGCCCCTTCGTCCTTCTCCCACCGTCGGGTCACCCGGCGCTGTTCACGTCCGGTTTCGAGCCACTACACGGCGGCGTCGCGCTGCGTTACCCGAAGCGGACCGAATAGCCTGTGCCCATGACCGCTGTTGCAGATCGCTCGCTCGGACCGGAACTGGCACGCACCGAAAGCATCGGCCCCGACACCGACGTACTCGTCATCGGGTTGACCTCTTCGGAGAACGGCCCGGCCATCGCGCCGGACGACTTGTTCAGTGACGTGCTCAGCGCCGAGGTACGCGCCGAACTGTTGGATCAGCTCGGCGCGGTCGGCGCCAAAGGCAAGCCGGAAGAGCTCACCCGGGTTCCCGCGCCCGCCGCGCTGGAAGGCGTGACCAGCGTGCTCGCGGTCGGGCTCGGCGCCGCCGACAAGATCGATGCCGAACAGATCCGCCGCTCGGCGGGCGTGGCCGCCCGCTCGCTCAGCGGCACCGAACTGGTCGTGACCACCCTGTCCGGACTCGACCTCGCCGCCGCTGCCGAAGGCTTCTACCTGGGCGCGTACACCTTCACCCCGTTCAAATCCGGCAAATCCGCGCCCAAACCCGACGAACGCCCCGTGGTCCGGGTCGAACTGCTGGTCCCGGAACCGGAATTCGGCACCACCGAACTGCTGCGCGCCCAACTCGTCGCCGAGGCCGTCGCCACCGCGCGCGATTTCGTGAACACCCCGCCGAGTCACCTGTTCCCGGCCGAATTCGCCTCCCGCGCCGCGATACTGGCCGAAGCCGCGGGGCTCGATGTCGAAATTCTCGACGAGAAAGCCCTGGAAGCAGGCGGTTACGGCGGAATACTCGGCGTCGGCAAGGGTTCGTCGCGACCGCCGCGGCTGGTCCGGCTGACCTACGCGGGCGGCGAGAAGAAGGTCGCGCTGGTCGGCAAGGGCGTCACCTTCGACACCGGCGGCATCTCCATCAAACCCGCGCAGAACATGGAGAACATGACCTCGGATATGGCGGGCGCCGCCGCCGTCGTCGCGGTCACCCTGCTCGCGGCCCGGCTCGGCCTGCCGATCACCGTGACCGCCGTCGTTCCGATGGCCGAGAATATGCCGTCGGCCACCGCGCAGCGTCCCGGTGACGTGCTCACCCAATACGGCGGCACCACCGTCGAGGTGCTCAACACCGACGCCGAAGGCCGCCTGATCCTGGCCGACGCCATCGTGCGCGCGGGCGAGGACTCCCCCGACTACATCATCGACGTCGCCACCCTGACCGGCGCGCAGATGGTCGCACTCGGCACCCGCACCCCCGGCGTCATGGGCACCGACGACTTCCGCGACCGGGTCGCCCGCATCTCCCGCGAGGTCGGCGAGAACGGCTGGGCCATGCCGCTTCCCACCGAACTGCGCGCCGACCTGAATTCGAAGGTGGCCGACCTGGCCAATGTCGCCCCGCATCGCTGGGGCGGCATGCTCTCGGCCGCGCTGTTCCTCAAGGAGTTCGTCCCCGAGGGCGTGCAGTGGGCTCACCTGGACGTCGCGGGTCCGGCCTACAACACCGGCGGCCCGTTCGGCTACATCGGCAAGGGCGGCACCGGAGTTCCGGTGCGCACCCTCATCACCGTCATCGAGGACATCGCCGCCGAGTGACGCGCGGCGCCCGGGTCCACGCGATCCGGGCGTTCGTTCTCAGAGGTCGCGCAGTTCGTCCTCGAACGCGCGCTGACGCTCGATCCGCTTGCGCGCGTCGTAGTCTCGCATCCGCCGCGGGTAGCCCGTCCTGCTCACGTCGTAGACGGGAATCCGCAGTTCCGATGCCAACCGCCGCGCCCCGCGTTCGCCGACGATCCGGCGCGTCCATTCCCCGTCGGCGGCGACCAGCACCGCAGTGACATCGGTCACTGTCGTCTTCGGCTCGATGAACCCCTCGACCCCCTCGTGGGCGCGGACCCACTCCGTCAGAGCGCGGATATCCGCGTCATCCGAACTCCCCGTGCGCGATCTACCACTGCCCCCGGTCACAGCGCCACGAAAACGATCGAACAAACCCATCGACGCCGACCTCCTCACGGCACCGGCGGAAACCTCACCACCGGTCATTCCATCTTGCCAGCTGGGTGATAGATGGAGTCCCTGTGCTACACGCCACGCGAACGAATGCAAGGATGGATCGCGGTACAAGAACCACACGGATCTCCGGTGCCGCCGAATGGTCGGTGGCTTCCGGACTTTCGCCGCGACCCGCGGCGAGATGTCCGCCGGAGATCAACTGTTGTAGAACCCGTCGAGCAGTCAGAGGAGTCAACGGACATGGCCTTCTCCGTCCAGATGCCGGCTCTTGGTGAGAGCGTCACCGAGGGAACGGTGACCAGGTGGCTGAAGCAGGAAGGAGACACGGTCGAGGTCGACGAGCCGCTGCTCGAAGTCTCCACCGATAAGGTCGACACCGAAATCCCGTCCCCGGTGGCGGGCGTGCTGTCGAAGATCGTCGCCAACGAGGACGATGTGGTCGAGGTCGGCGGTGAGCTCGGCGTGATCAGCGACGCGGGCGAAGCTCCCGCGGCCGAGTCGGCTCCCGCACCCGAGGCGGCGGCTCCCGAGGCGGCGGCACCCGAGGCGGCTCCGGAGCCCGAGCCCACCCCCGAACCGGAACCCGCACCGGCCGCCGCGTCGGCTCCCGCTCCCGCACCCGCCGCGGCACAGTCCGCGCCCGCGTCCGGATCGGGAACCCCCGTTAAGATGCCCGAACTCGGTGAGTCGGTCACCGAGGGCACCGTCACCCGCTGGCTCAAGGCCGTCGGTGACGAGGTCGCCGTCGACGAGCCGCTGCTCGAGGTCTCGACCGATAAGGTCGACACCGAGATCCCGTCCCCGGTCGCCGGCACCCTGCTGGAGATCAGCGCGCAGGAAGACGATGTCATCGAGGTCGGCGGACAGCTCGGCGTGATCGGCAGCGGAACCCCCGCCGCCTCCGCGCCGGAACCCGAGCCAACCCCGGAGCCCGAACCCGAGCCCGCCCCGGCTCCCGCCGCGGCCGCCCCCGCGCCGAAGCCGGAACCCGCTCCGGCTCCGAAACCGGCTCCCGCTCCGGCGAAGGCTCCCGCCCCGGTCGCCACCGCCGCCCCGGCCGATTCGTCCAGCAACGGCGCGAGCCCGTATGTAACCCCGCTGGTACGGAAACTGGCCGAGGAGAACGGCGTCGACCTGGGTTCCCTCACCGGTTCCGGTGTCGGCGGACGCATCCGCAAGCAGGACGTCCTCGCCGCCGCCGAGGCCAAGAAGGCACCGGAGCCGGCCCCCGCTCCCGCCGCCACACCCGCCCCTGCCGCCGCGAAGGCTCCGGCTACCGCCGCACCGTCGCCCAAACTGGCGCATCTGCGCGGCACCGTGCAGAAGGCGAGCCGCATCCGCCAGATCACCGCGACCAAGACCAGGGAATCGCTGCAGACCACCGCGCAGCTCACCCAGGTCCACGAGGCCGACGTCACCAAGATCGCGGCGCTGCGGGCCCAGGCCAAGGCCGGTTTCGCGAACCGCGAGGGCGTCAACCTGACGTTCCTGCCGTTCTTCGCCAAGGCCGTCGTGGAGGCGCTCGGGGTGCACCCGAACATCAACGCCAGCTACGACGAGTCGACCAAGGAGATCACCTACCATGCCTCGGTGCACCTCGGCATCGCCGTCGACACCGACCAGGGTCTGCTGTCCCCGGTGATCCACAACGCCAGTGACCTGTCGCTGGCCGGCCTGGCCCGCGCCATCGCCGATATCGCCGACCGAGCCCGCAACGGCGGACTCAAGCCGGACGAGCTCGCCGGCGGCACCTTCACCATCACCAATATCGGCAGCCAGGGCGCGCTGTTCGACACCCCGATCCTGCTTCCGCCGCAGGCGGGCATGCTCGGCACCGGCGCGATCGTCAAGCGTCCGGTAGTGGTGAAAGACGAGACCGGCAACGAATCCATCGGCGTTCGCTCGATGTGCTACCTGCCGCTCACCTACGATCACCGTCTCATCGACGGCGCCGATGCCGGTCGCTTCCTGACCACCATCCGGCACCGACTGGAGGAAGCGGCGTTCGAGGCGGATCTCGGCCTGTAGTCCAGGAAGGTCGTCTGTCACCCATGAAAGTCGTGATCGCCGGATCATCCGGGCTGATCGGGACAGCGCTCGTCGCGGCCCTGCGCCGCGACGGGCACGAGGTGGCTCGTCTGGTGCGCCGCCGCGCCGCCGCGCCCGACGAATACGTCTGGGATCCCGCCCGTGCCGAAATGGACGGGCGGGCCCTGCGCAACGCCGACGCCGTCGTCAACCTCTGCGGCGCGAGCATCGGCCGCCGCCGCTGGAACGGCCACTACAAACAGGAGTTGCGCGACAGCCGGATCACCCCGACCGATGTCCTGGCCGACAAGATCGCCGCCGCCGGCGTGCCCGTGCTCGTGAACGCCAGCGGCGTGCACTACTACGGCGGCGACACCGGCGACCGCGTCGTCGACGAAACCTCCCCCGCCGGAACGGGTTTCCTGGCTACCCTGTGCCGCGACTGGGAAGCCGCCACCAGACCCGCCGTCGCCGCGGGCGTGCGCACGATCCTGCTGCGCAGCGCCGTCGTGCTGTCCGAGAACGGCGGCATGCTCGATATCCTGCGACCGCTGTACTTCCTCGGCCTCGGCGGTCGCCTGGGCAGCGGACGCCAGTACTCGCCGTGGATCTCGCTGGACGACGAGATCGGCGCGATCATCTTCGCGCTCACCAACGACTCCGTCACCGGACCGGTCAACGCCGTTGGCCCGGCCCCCGTCACGAACGCCGAATTCAACCGCGCTCTCGGCAAGGCACTGCACCGCCCGACCCCGCTCGTGGTACCCGCCTTCGCCCTGCGTGCCGTCGTCGGCGAATTCGCGGACGAGGCCATTCTGAGCGGCCCGCGCGCCATCCCGACCGCCTTGGAAGAAGCGGGCTACACCTTCCGTCACCCGACCATCGGCGCGGCTCTGGCCTCGGTCCTCGGTGACGACGGAGACGATCGATGACCGATGGCACCGTCAGGGATGCCCGCCCCGGCGATCTGCCCGCCATTCTGGATATCCACAACGCCAATATCGCCACCTCCACCGCCATCTGGGATACCGACCGGGTCGGGATCGAGGAGCGCGAGAAATGGTTCCGCGACCGGACCGAGGCGGGCATGCCGATCCTGGTCGCCGACGTCGACGGCGAGATCGCCGGATATGCCAGTTACGGACAATGGCGTCCCAAGGTCGGATACCGCTTCTCCGTGGAGAATTCGGTCTACATCGCCGAGCGATTCCACCGTCGAGGGCTCGCCACCGCACTGCTCACCGAATTGATCGACCGCGCCGCGCGATCAGGACGCGTACACGCGATGATCGCGGCCATCGAATCGAGTAATACCGCGTCCGTCGTCCTGCACGAACGCTTCGGCTTCGTCACCGTCGGCCGATTACCCGAGGTCGGATACAAATTCGGCCGCTGGATGGACCTGACCCTCATGCAGCTGACCCTGCCGGTGGATCCCACGGGACATTCGGTGGGCTGATAGGGAGCAACCGGCCTGGGTGGACATTCGCCGACACATTCGACAGGAACCTGCGCGAAAGCTCCGAGAATGTCCGCGCAGACCGATCAGCGGCGACCGTGTGGCACGACCCACACCATGTCCATTCCGCCGCCGATCCGGCTGGGCGTACCGTCAGAGGCGTGAACGACACGCGCACCGTGCGGTCCGCTCGACGCGATACCACCCCGATCGTGATCGAGAACCTCGGACTCATCGACTACCACTCGGCCTGGGACCTGCAGCGCAAGTACGCCGCCGAACGCGCCGACGGCCTGGGAGCAGACCATCTCATGCTCCTCGAGCACCCGTCGGTCTACACGGCGGGCCGCCGCACCGAAGCCGACGATCTCCCGATCGACGGCAGCCCGGTGGTCGAGGTCGATCGCGGCGGCAAGATCACCTGGCACGGCCCGGGCCAGCTGGTCGGCTACCCGATCGTGCGCTTGGCCGAACCGGTCGACGTCGTGCAGTACGTGCGCCGCCTCGAGGAAGCGCTGATCTCGGTGGTCGCCGGATTCGGCATCACCTGCGGCCGCATCGAAGGCCGCTCCGGCGTCTGGCTGCCCGCCACCGAGATCTTCGCCGAACGCAAGATCGCCGCGATCGGCGTGCGCGTGCAACGCGGCGTCGCCCTGCACGGCATCTCGTTGAACTGCAACTCCGCGCTGGACGGCTTCCAGGCGATCATCCCCTGCGGCATCCGCGACGCGGGCGTCACCACCCTGACCCGCGAACTGGGCCGCGAAGTCACCGTCGAGGAGGTCGAACCGCTGGTCGCCGACGCCATCGTGCGCGCGTTGGACGGCGATCTCCCGGTGACCGTCCACGACATTCCGCGCGTAACCGCCGGGGCCGCGACGGTCGACGCCAATGCCGGAGCGACCCCGACCACAGCCGTCACGGCGGGGTCGGCTGTGACGAGCACCGCAAGCGTAAGGTCGAGCCTGTGACCTCAGCCCAAGCCCCTGCGGGACGCAAACTTCTGCGGATCGAAGCGCGCAACGCGGAGACCCCGATCGAGCGCAAACCCAAGTGGATCCGCACCCGCGCCACCATGGGCCCCGAGTACACCGAACTCAAGGGCCTGGTCAAACGCGAGGGCCTGCACACCGTCTGCGAAGAAGCGGGCTGCCCCAACATCTTCGAATGCTGGGAAGACCGCGAGGCCACCTTCCTCATCGGCGGCGAACAATGCACCCGCCGCTGCGACTTCTGCCAGATCGACACCGGCAAACCGGCCGCCCTCGACCGCGACGAACCCCGCCGGGTCGCCGAGAGCGTCCAGGCGATGGGTCTGCGCTACTCCACCATCACCGGCGTCGCCCGCGACGATCTCGACGACGGCGGCGCCTGGCTCTACGCCGAAACCGTCCGCGCCATCAAGGGTTTGAACCCGAACACCGGTGTGGAATTGCTGATCCCCGATTTCAACGCCGACCCCGATCAGCTCGCCGAGGTCTTCTCCTCGCGCCCGGAAGTGTTGGCGCACAACCTCGAAACGGTGCCGCGGATCTTCAAGCGCATCCGGCCCGCGTTCCGCTACGAGCGGTCGTTGGCGGTGCTCACGGCCGCGCGCGAGGCCGGGTTGGTCACCAAGTCCAATCTCATCCTCGGTATGGGCGAGACGCCCGAGGAGGTCACGCAGGCGATGCGCGACCTACACGAGGCGGGCTGCGACATCCTGACCATCACCCAGTATCTGCGGCCATCGCCCAGGCATCATCCCGTCGACCGGTGGGTGAAGCCGGAAGAGTTCGTCGAGCATTCGAAGATGGCCGAGCAGATCGGTTTCGCGGGTGTCATGGCAGGTCCGCTGGTCCGCTCCTCCTACCGCGCCGGCCGCCTGTACGCCCAGGCCATGGCTCATCACGGACGCGAAATCCCCGCCGTCATGGCCCATCTCGCTCAGGAAGGCACCGCGTCCCAGGAGGCAGGCGCCGTCCTCGCCCGCTTCGGCAGCTGAGACAAGGCGCACTCCCGACTTACTGCGAGAAGACACATGGGCGTCGGCCGACGATATTCGCTGGTACCGCATCGATGCCCCCCGGTACCCTGAGCGGCCGAGCGATGCGCACCCCGCGCGGCGCGCACCCAGGAGACGCGGATGCCCGAATCAGACGCCGAGGACACCGCCCTGCTTGCCCGCCTTCGGACCGGGAACGAGGCCGCTTTCGCACTGATCCTGGACACCTGGTCGGCCGGAATGATCCGGCTGGCAAAGGATTACGCTGCCGCACGCCGAGGAGACCGGCCCGACCGTCGACCCCGCGCTGTTCCGAGCGGAGAGTGAGCCCTACCCGCGACATTGGCGCTCCTTTCCCGAACCGTGGCCCGCACCGGAACAGGCCCTGCTGAACGACGAGATGCGCGCGGTGATCGCGGCAGCGCTCGAGGAACTGCCCGCTCGCCAACGCATCGTGATCAACCTGCGCGACGTGCTGAACTACGACGCCGACGAGGTCTGCTCGATACTGGAGATCTCGGCCGCGAATCAGCGGGTCCTGCTGCATCGTGCGCGTGCTTTCGTACGCGCCAGGCTGGAGGAGTACTTCGCGGCAGCGGGCGCCCCTCGCGGCCCGGTGGACAGAAAGGTGCCCCGATGAGTGAACTGCACTGCGACGAGGTCGTAGAACTCGTGACCGACTATCTGGAAGGCGCCATGACCGAGGCCGAGGCGGCGCGTTTTCTGCGTCACCTCGAGTACTGCGCCGGATGCGACGATTACCTCGACCAAGTGCGCACCACCATCCGGGCGCTCGGCCGCCACACCTCGCCCGGCCTGTCCGAGGCCGCGAAACAAGCCCTGCTGGAAGAGTTTCGATCTCGGTCGACCTGAACCGCGTAACGTTCGCACCGCTCGCTGACACTGCGTCTCCCGAAGCCACCACGGCCCCATGGGAGGAAATTCATGTCCGATCGGTATCTGCGGGAATCAGCTTCGTCGTGGAGCAGCCGCCTTCTCGACAGCATGACCGGCGCGATCGCCACCGCCGGTGTGCGGGTCGGGGGCCCCTTCCATCTGGGTGTCGCGCCGACGTTACTGCTCACCATGCTTTTTCTGCTGTGTAATGGAGCGGGGTCCGCCGCCTTGGACGCCCGCGTGGCCGCGCGACTCGGGCGATGAACAACCACGTCCCGACACTCGTAAGCATCAATGAGTCATATCGTTCGAGGTACCGGTGAAATGAGTGCGCAGATCACATTCCGGCCTGTCGTGCCCGGCGACTTCCCGTTGTTGGCTCGATGGTTGTCGAATCCGCACGTCGCACGATGGTGGAACCACGAGTTCTCTCCCGAAGCGGTCGAGCGGCACTTCGGCCCGACAACCCGCGGCGAAGAACCCGCTGAGGAATTGCTCGCCTGTGCGAGCGGAATCTCGTTCGCACTTGTTCAGCGTTTCCGCTGGCACGACTACCCCGAGGCGTCACAGCCCCTGTCGGCCTATCTCGACATCGAGGAAACCGCGATGACCATCGACTACTTGATCGGCAACCCGGCCCGCGTCGGCCGCGGATGCGGCACCGCACTGATCGGGGCCATCGTCACCGATACCTGGATCACGCATCCATCGACCAACACGATCATCGTGCCCGTCTCGGCGGGTAATACGCCCTCGTGGCGGGTCCTCGAGAAGAACGGCTTCATTCGAGTGATCGAGGCGGACCTCGAACCCGACAATCCCATAGACCCCCCGCTGCACTACGTGTATCGACTGGGCCGCGAAAGCAGTGGCCTCACGATGCCGCGCGAGAGCGAGGATTTCCGATGAGTGCCGAACACGCGGTCGTCCGGCTTTCGCACCATTTGGCTCCGCTGTGGTCGGTCCTGCACGCGCGGCTTTCCTCCGGTCGTCCGGTCCGGCGGGTCAAAGTGGGCCCGCTGACCACTGAGCAGCAGTCCGCGCTCGCGGACCTGCTCGGGCTGGCCCGGCTGCCAGGAGAGTATTCGATGGTCGGCCTCGACGAGGTGGACGCGGCGCTGTCCGACGTCGCGGGTTGTGACGTCCGCACTGCCCTACATCATCTGATCGGGCCTATCCCGGACCGTTCCGCCGAGCGCGCCGCGGCAACCGAGGAACGAAACCGACTGTGGGAGTGGTTATTCGACCATGAGGTCGTGCGCGCCCAGCCCGCGCTGGAAATCTGGGCGGAAACGACGCGACGCAATGGCCTGATCGCCGGATCGGTGGAGCGGACCGGATTCGAACTGGACCGGGCACTGCGCGTCCTGCGTCGACTGCCCGGCGCGGGTGTGCATCTGCCGGTCTTCGCGGAGCAGGTGCTCGGCGATCCCCACGCGCTCGACGAGGGATCCCGGCTGCACACCATGGTAATTCGGGCACTGGCGGCGCTCTACGACGCCGAACCACCCGCCGACGCGATCGGATTGCGGGGACTCTGGGCGCGCGCGGGTATCTCCGATGACGAATTGTCCTCGACCGTGCTCGTCGCGGGACTGCCGATCCTCGACTCGGATACGGTGATCGGCAGGATCACGCGCCTCTGTGCCGAGGCCGGTGTCGCCGCCGTCCTGAGTTTGCAGCAGCTGCGCGAGGCCGGGACGCCGGTGCTGGTCGCCGATGCCGTTCGCGTGGTGGAGAATCCGAGCGTGCTCGCGACGGCACTCGCCCGATTCGGGCCGCGCTGCCCGCCGATGGTGTGTATCTCCGGCTGGCCGAGCAGCGCCGCGGTCGTGCTGTTGGACGGTGTTGCCCAGGCCGGCGCGACCTTGCATTACCACGGCGATTTCGATGGTGAGGGTTTGCGGATCGCCGCCAATCTCGTCGCCCGGTTCGGCGCGGTCCCGTGGCGCATGACCAGTCGCGACTATTCGGCCGCGGTCGGTCCGGTCGGCCCACCGGTGGGACGAGTCACCGCGGTACCCTGGGACGCCGATCTGTCCGAGGAGCTGCGCCGCCGCGGGCAAGGGGTTTCGCAAGAACGGGTCATCGATGTGCTGCTCGGCGATCTCGCGCCGTGACCGAAAAACGTAGCGCGCAAGCCCGGTCCTTCAGGGCCGGGTTAGCGCATCGGTTCCGAATGTGACAGAAGATCATGATAGCCTGTCACTATGGCATCGAGGGTGGTGAAGCGGGCTTTCAAGTACCGCTTCTATCCGACGGACGAGCAGGCTCAGCAGCTCGCCCGCACCTTCGGTTGCGTCCGCTACGTCTACAACCGGGCATTGGCGGAACGGTCTCGTGCGTGGACGCAGGAGCAGCGGCGGATCTCGCACGCGGAAACAGACAAGATGCTCACCGCGTGGAAGCGCGACCCCGAAACCGAATGGCTCGCGGAGCCTTCAAAGGGGCCGTTGCAGGCGACGCTGCGGAACCTGCAAGGCGCGTTCGATAAGTTCTGGCGCAAGCTGACCGGATATCCGAAGTTCAAGAAGCGCGGCAAGTCGAAGGACTCGGCCACCTACTTCTCGAACTGCTTCACCTACCGGGACGGTCGGATCAAGCTCGCGAAGCAGTCCGAACCGCTCGACATCGTGTGGTCGCGTCCGCTTCCCGAAGGGGCGGAACCGTCGCAGGTGACCGTCTCGAAGGACTCGGCGGGCCGCTACCACATCTCGATCCTGGTAGAGGACACGATCGCCGAGCACGCGCCGACCGACACAACGGTCGGAATCGACGCGGGCATCACCACCCTGTATGCCCTCTCGACCGGGGAGAAGATCTCCAACCGCCGGCACGAGAAGAAGGACCGCGCCCGCCTGGCGAAGGCTCAGCGGGTGCTGGCGAAGAAACAGAAAGGCTCCGCCAATCGGGCGAAGGCCCGTTTGAAGGTGGCCCGGATTCACGCTCGGATCGCGGATCGTCGTCGCGACCATCTGCACAAACTCTCGACTCGTTTGGTGCGCGAAAACCAAGTGATCGCCATCGAGGATTTGAGTGTGCGGAACATGGTCCGGAATCATTCGCTGGCGCGGGCGATCTCGGACGCGAGTTGGTCGGAGTTCCGGTCGATGCTGGAGTACAAGGCGGATTGGTACGGGCGCACGGTTGTGGCGATCGACCGGTTCTATCCGTCGTCGAAGTCGTGCTCTACGTGTGGTCGGATCGCGGACAAGATGCCGTTGAACATCCGGGATTGGACGTGCCCGTGCGGCGCGGTCCACGATCGGGATGTGAACGCTGCCAAGAACATACGCGCCGCAGGGCTTGCGGTGCTCGCCTGTGGAGATGGTGTGAGACCGCCCCGCAGCTGATGCGGGAAGGCAATTGTCGATGAAACAGGAACACTCTGCCGTGAGGCAGGGAATCCCCGCCCTTCAGGGCGGGGAGGAAGTCAAGAGGGGGAACTTCATGGACCCGATTCGGGTGCCACCCGAGATGTTCCGGTTCACCGGCGGAGATCGCGCCGGGCTCTACGTCTCGGTACTGCATGCGTTCGGGGAGGCCAACGAACGCCTGGAGACCGCGCTCGGGCTCGATGACGTCCGTGGCCGGCTGCGCTCGGTCGGGTGGCTGGAGGCCATCGATGACGACGATCTCGCCGACGCTCTCGGGCAGTTGCGCGCCTGGAATCTCGTCGACGTGGTGCAGAATCACTCGGAGAACTACCGCACCGCCGCCGATTACGAACGGCGCAACCTGCAGTATTCACTCACGAGGCGGGGTGAGGCCGCGTTCGCCGGTGTGGTGCACGCGATGGCGGTACTGGCCTCGACCGGCGCGCTGCAGACGGCGGTTCTCGACGCGATCGCCGATCGTCTCGCCGATCTGCTGCGCGAACTGGACTCCGGGCTGGATCGCCGCGTATTCACCACACTCAGCGAACTCGAATCCCATCTGGAGGGGTTGCGCGGCAACACCAAGCAGTTCAACGGCGAGTTGCAGCGCCTGCTCCGCAACGACGGCGTCGATCTCACTGTTTTCCACGAGGTGAAAGCCGCGACGGTCGCCTATCTGCGGGAGTTCCTCTCCGATATCGAACATCGGACACATGCCATCGCCTCCCGAATCGAGGCCATCGAGGAATACGGCGTCAGCAGGATGCAGCAGCGCGCCCTGCTCGGCGCCGAACTTCCGCACCTCACCGGCCCCGACCCGGCTCTCGCGTGGCTCGAACAGCGAAGGGCGCGATGGGATGGTCTGCGCGCCTGGTTTCTTCCCGTCGACGGGGCGGCCCCTCGGATCGATCAGCTACGGCTCGTCGGTCGCAGGGCCATCATCGCGCTATTGCAGGTACTCGACCGGATCACCGAGTCGCGGCGTCGTTCCAGCAGTGCCGTGGCCGATTTCCGGGAGTTGGCGCACTGGTTCGCGGTGCTGCCCGACCGCGACGATCTGCATCGGCTGTGGGCGACGGCATTCGGGCTCGGCCCGGCTCGGCACGCCCATCTCGCGCACGCGGACCCCGAATTGGTCAGCTACACCGACTCGTGGCGCACCGCCGCCCCGGTCGAGGTCTCACCGTTGCTGCGCGCTTCCGGCCGTACCGAACGCTTCGGCCGCACCGCGGCGATACCGGATGTCGCGGCCATCAAGGCCGAACGCGCGGCCAGGGCGGCGGTGGAACGCGCCGAGTTGGAGGCGGCTTGGGACATGCTCGACACCGGTGGCACGGTGCGACTCTCGTCGTTCGGCACACTCGACCAGGGTGTGTTCGAGCGGCTGCTCGAGCTACTCGGCCGGGCATTGGGCAACGCCGCCGACACGAGCGGGGTGCGTCGGGGTTCGACCGCGGACGGCAAGGTCGAGATCGTCCTTCGGCCGGCACCGGACGACTCGATCGCGGAACTCACCACCCCACGCGGCCACTTCCGCGGACCCGATTATCTGCTGGAGATCGCGGTGATCGCGCATACCGGGGCGTCGCGAGACCTCGCCGTGTTCGGGAACACCTCGGCATGAGTGAACTCGCCAATCAATTGGTGATCGCCGAGCGCGCCGAAGTCGCGCGCGGCGTACGTCTGCTGCTCGCGGACCCGTTGATCGTCGAGCGCGGCGCACCGGAGATGTTCGATCTCGTGCGGCGGCGGCGTGATCCGATCGCGCAGTGGTTCGACTATTTCTGCGGGTGGACGCTGATCGTGGAGCCGCGCCTCGGTTACGCGCGTCTGGTCAAGGTCCGCGCGTATCCCGACCAGACGCGCCCGGCTCGCCGCCTGCGTTCCGGCAGAGCCGAATTCGACAGACTCCGGTATGTCCTGTTGTGCGTGACGGCCGCGGAACTGTTCGCCGCCCCTGTAACCACGATCGGTCTGCTGGCGGGACGCGTGCGCGCCGCGACCGTCGAGGATCCGCTGCTCGACGATTTCGACACCGCGACACGCGCGCACCGGATGGCCTTCGTCGATGTGCTGCGGCTGCTGGAATCCTTCGGTGTGCTCGCGGTGGTCGACGGCGTGACCGACTCCTATGTCGACTCCCAATCGGCGAAAGTGCTGTTCCGCGTGGACGCGACACTGCTGTTGCGGATACTGAGCGCACCGAACGGTCCGTCGCAGCTCGGCGTCCCCGCTGTCGAGGTGCCCGCGCGACTCGACGAGGTCCTGGGCGAGCTCGTCCGGGAACGCCGATACGGCCCGGCAGCCGCCCCCGGCAGACACGCCGACAGGTCCGGTGTCTCCGACGCGCAGAAGAATCTGTGGTTGCGCCACAGCGTATTCCGCCGACTGGTCGACGATCCGGTGGTGTACTTCGATGATCTCACCGACGACGAACGCGCCTATCTGGCCTCCCCCACCGGCAGGCAACTGTTGCGCCGGGCCGCCGAACACGGCGGATTCGTGTTGGAGGAACGCGCCGAGGGAGTGTTGTTCGTCGACCCGGACGCCATCGCGACCGACACCAGGTTCCCCGATGACGCCTCGACCGCGAAAGTGGCCGCGCTCCTGCTGTTGGACACGATGTCCGGCGCGGCCACCGACGAACAACTGCGCGCGGCGGCAGCGGACCTGCTGACCCGATTCCCGCGCTGGGCACGCACCTACCACGGCGAGGACGGCGCGCAACGCCTGTGCGCCGACGCGCTGGCCGTGCTGCGCTCGTTCGGCTTGATCTCCGTTCGACGATCGGGCCTGGTGGAACCCCTACCCGCTGCGGCTCGCTACCGCGTCACCGAGATTCGCACCACCGACGACACCGAGGGCCCGTCATGACAGTGACCGAATTGCCACAGCGCGTCCCCGGCCCGGACCGGGAGCCGCGCTGGATTCCTTCCCGAGCGGGCATCCTCAACATCTGGCGCTACTACGACGAGATCTTCGAATTCCACCAGGGACGGCTGTTGTTGCGCGGCCCGAACGGCAGCGGCAAATCGAAGGCGCTGGAGTTGTTGCTGCCCTTCCTGTTCGATGCGAGCCTGCGTGCCAACCGCCTGTCCACCTTCGGCACCAGTGAACGGACGATGCACTGGAATCTGATGGGAGAGGGCACATCCGGCGCCACCCGCGTCGGCTACGTGTGGATGGAGTTCTACCTGCCCGGCGCGTCTGAGCGCTGGTTCACCTGCGGGGCACGGCTGCAGGCCACCTCGCGAACGACAACCGTGCACGCCGACTACTTCACGACCACGCTGCGTGTCTCCGCTCCGGGCGGCCCGGCCGATTCCTTCGCCCTGGCCGAGGCGAACGTGCCGCTGACCCGTGCCGCGCTGACCGAGCGGCTCGGTGATGCCGGTGTCGTGTACGAGAACGCGAGCGACTACCGGTCCGCGGTGCGCTCGACCCTGTTCAGCGCGCTGAACGAAGATCGGTACGACGCGCTGATCACCGCGTTGCTGCAATTGCGAACGCCCAAATTGTCGCAACGGCTCGACCCGGCGTTGCTGTCCACCCTGCTCTCCCGCGCGCTGCCACCGCTCGGTCGTGACGAGATCGCCGATCTGGCCGAGGGTTTCGAACGCCTCGATGCCCAGCGCGAACGCCTTTCCCGTTTGGACGAGGAGGTGGCGGCCACCAGGAAACTGGCCCGTCACCAGCAGACCTACGCCCAACGTGTGCTGCGCGCCGGGGCCGCCGCGCTCAGCGCCGCGACCACCGACCTCGACAAACTGGCCGAGGCCGCCAGGAATTCCGCGGCCGAGTACGAGCGGATCGGCGCTCTCGAACAGGAGACCGCCGAACGTGTCCGGCAAGCCGAGACCGACCTCGTCTCCGCCGAGGCGCACAGCACCGGCCTGATGAAATCGCCCGCCTACGAGAAGGGTCTCGAACTCGACGATCTTCGCCGGTCGACCAGCCAGGCTCGAGACCGCGCGACGAGGGCCGCGAAGGCGTCGGCCGAGTCGCTCGCCCGCGCCGAACGCGACGAAGCCCGCCGCGCGGAGGCGGCCGACGCCGTGCACGGATGGGAACGACGTGTCGAGACGGCCGAGCTGGAAACGACCCGGTCGGCTCGGCGCGCCGGATTGGTCAGCATCCACGACGAACTCGCCGCCGACCCGCACGACCGCCGGGTGCGGGCACTGCTGAGCGGCGCGGTCAGGGCCAGGCGCGAGCAGGTCGACGAACTGCTCGAACTGCTCACCCGCCACGGCAACGCGGTCCAGCGCCGCACCGATGCCGAAGAGGAACTCGAATCGGCCCGCGCGACCTACCAGACGGCCCGGACCGCCCACGCCGACGCCGAACAGGCGCGTGAACGAGAGCTGGGTGCACTCCACGACCGTGTGCGCGTCTGGGCAGGCGGATGCGATGCGTTGTCCTTCGATGATGTCGATACCGTGGCCGATCTCGTGGCCGACCGGGCGCGACTGGTCGAGGTCGTCAACACCGCGGTCTCCAGTGTGTTGCAGGCCGTGGTGCATCAGGAAACCCTGTGCCGCAGCGAGATCGACGCGGTAGCCGCCGAGCGCGAACTCCTGGTCACGGAGCGGGACCTGCTCGCCGGGCAACACGACATCCCGCCGACGCCACCGGGCTGGCGCACCGCCGACCGGGATCGAATGTCGGGTGCGCCGCTGTGGCGGCTGGTCGATTTCGCCGACGACGTCGACCCGACGACGGCCGCGGCCGTGGAGGCCGCCCTCGAATCCGCCGGACTCCTCGACGCGTGGGTCGGCCCGCACGAGCCGCTGGACGGCCACGATCTGTTCGCCGATCCCGCCGCGATCGAACCCGTCGCCGATCGTTCACTGGCCGATGTGCTTGTCCCCGTACCGCATCCGGACGTCGATCCCGAACAGGTACGCCGACTGTTACGCGGCATCGCGTTCGACGAACAGCTGCCCGATGGCCAGGTCGCCGCGATCGCCGCCGACGGCCGCTGGCGCCTGGCCGACCTCACCGGTTCCTGGTCCAAGGATCAGGCCGCCTTCATCGGCGCCGCGCCACGCGCCCGGGCTCGCGAACTGCGCCTCCAGCGGTTGCGCACCGAGATCGCCGATCTCGACCGCCGGATCGATGCGCTGCGCGCTCGGCTGGACGACTTCGCCGCCCGCCGGACGCTCATCGAATCGGAGCGCGTGAATCTGCCGAGCTTCGATGCGGTGATCGCGACCGAGAAGCATCGCACCGCAATGGAATCGGCGCTGTCGCTGGCCGACAGCATCGTTCACGAGCGAATCACGAAACTGAGCGAGCGAGAGGACGACGCGCGCCGCGCGCAGCACGATCTCGCGATCCGCGCGGCCGAGACCGGGCTGCCGACCGACCCCACCGCCCTGCGTGCTGTCACCGAGGCCACCGATGACTTCTCCGGTCAGGCCAGTGCCTGGCTGGACACCTGTGTCAACCTGCGCGCCGCCAGTGCTGCGGCCGATGTCGCCGCCGAGCAGGCGGCGGAGTCCTCCGCGGACGCCACGGCGAGCGCCGAGGCCGCCGCCGAGGCGGAGGAGGAACACCATCGTTTCGCCGCCGAACTCGCGGCGATCGAAGGCACCGCGGGGCAGGACTACCGTGAGGTCCTCGCGCAGATCGAGATCGCGCGCACCCGGATCAGCGAACTCGGTGATTGTCTGAAACGCGATCGCCGTGCCCTCACCGATATCGCCCGCACCCTGGGAAATCTCGAATCCCAGCACACCACCGATATCGCCGCCCGCGATGCCGCGACCACCACCCGCGACGAATGCGCGACCAGGTTCCGTCGCCTGGCGAGCGGAACCTTCGCCGACGACGCGCAACTGCCCGAACTGGACGCCTTCCGCAGTACCCTTGCCGCCTCCGACGGCGTGCGAGCCACTCTCGATGCCGCCCGGATGGTGTCGGCGGCGTGGCCGACCATCCCCTATTCGCCGACCAATCTGAGCGAGGCGATGCGCAGGCTCGCCGATTCGGTCCACGAATGCCGCGCGGCGTTGAGCACCCGCGCCGACCTCGACCTCACCTCCGATGACGACGTCCAAGTGTTCACCGCCGTCGTCGACGGTGTCCGGGTCGGCTGCGCCGAGTTGTTGCGCCTCATCGTGGAGGAGACCCAACAGAGCAAGAACGAGATCACCGATCAGGAACGCCGCCTGTTCGACCACACTCTCACCGGTGACACCCGCCGCCATCTCGCGGCCAGGATCAGGCAGGCCAACGAGCTGGTCGACGGGATGAATGCCCGCCTGGAGCGTGTTCGCACCGCCTCCGATGTCGCGGTGAAACTGGTGTGGCAGGTGCGCAAGGACCTTCCCGCGGGCACCAGAACCGCCCGCGACCTGCTCCTGAAGGATCCGGCACGGCTCACCGACGCCGACCGCGATTCCCTGCACCGGTTCTTACGGGACCGCATCGAAGCGGCCAAGGCCGACGACACCGCCACCAGCTGGGAACAGCAACTCGCCCAGGTCTTCGACTACACCGCATGGCACCAGTTCGTCGTCAAGATCGATCGCGGCACCGGCGACAACTTCCAGGAGCTGACCAAGAAGCTGCACGGCGCCCTGTCCGGGGGTGAGAAGGCGATCGCCCTGCACCTGCCGCTGTTCGCCGCCGTCGCGGCCCACTACCAGGCCGCACCGCAAGCGCCGCGAGTGATCATGCTCGACGAGGTTTTCGTCGGCGTGGACACCACCAACCGCGGCCAGATCTTCGCCCTGCTCTCGGCCCTGGATCTGGACCTGATGCTGACCTCCGATCACGAATGGTGCAACTACGCCGAACTGAGCGGTATCGGCATCCACCAGATCATCAGGGACGACACCGCAGAGGCGGTGACAACGGCCCGGTTCACCTGGAACGGCAACGAACTCACGTCGGCATGACAGACCAAGAGTGAATCCAGCCGATCGGTGTGCGTACAGACGCGACGGAACGAGAAATACCGCCTGCGTGCCGGTTTCGCCCGATATCGTCGTCGGCGTGACAGTCCGGGCGAAGATCTGCGGAATCCGGTCGGAGACCGACCTCCGACTGGCAGTGGCTGCGGGCGCCGATGCCGTCGGATTCATTTCCGGCATCACCCATTTCAGCGAGGACGGTCTGAGCGCGCCGCAAGCCGCGACCCTCTCCGCCATGGTTCCCCCGTTCGTCACGCGGGTGCTGGTCACCCATCTCGAGGACGCGTCCGCCATCGTCGCCCTGGCGGACGAGATCGGCGTCGACGCGATCCAAGTCCACGGTCTGGTCTCGTCGGCGACCGTCAGCCAGGTCCGCGCCACGGCGGGCGGGCGCAAGATCCTGGCAGCCGTGCATGTGACAGGTCGTGATGCGGTGGCGATCGCGCAGGAAACCGCGCAATTCTGCGATGCGGTGTTATTGGATTCGCGCACCGAAGATCGGCTCGGTGGTACCGGCCTCACCCATGACTGGTCGATCAGTGCCGAGATCGTCGAAGCACTCGCCGAGATCGGCTGCCCGGTGGTGCTGGCGGGTGGCTTGAACGCGGGCAATGTCGGCGCCGCGATCGCCGCGGTTCGCCCGTTCGGGGTCGATGTGAACAGCGGCGTCGAAGACGCCTCGGGGAACAAGTCCCCGCAGGCGTGCCGCGACTTCGTCACCGCCGCACATGATCTTCGCGCATCGAACACTGCTCGAGTGCACGGTCAGCCTGGTGATTCGAGGTCCGGCGGTGACGGACCGTAGGACCGGCGAGGCGCGGCGGTAATGCGCCGCCACCCGGGAATCCGCTCTGTCTACCAGCCGAATATCGAGAAAGACGACTCCTCGCCGATATGCTCCATCGCCACCCGGCAATACTCGATCATGTTGTCGGGCAACGCATCCACCGCGAACCAGTCCAGGGCACCGCACTTTTCGGGCTCTCGGTTGGTCGGCTCGCCCTGCCAATCCGTCACGGTGAAGAAGAAGGCCACGCGGCCACCCGACGATGAGTTGTGCATGACGTGGCTGAACCGCACGTCTTCCGGCTCGATCACGACGCCGATCTCTTCCTCGGCCTCGCGGATCAGAGCGGCGACGACGGACTCTCCGGCCTCCAGGTGCCCCGACGGCAGATGCCATGCGCCATCCTCGAACCCGGTGTTCTGGCGCTGACCGTAGAGCACCTGATCACCGCGGCGAAGCACGAGATGCACATCGCCGGTTACCTTGTGCCGCCGCGGCTTGCTCTGCTGGTCGAACTCGGTTGCCGTCATGCCGAAACGGGAATTCCTTCCATTCAATGGCACCGCTGAACTGGCATTCTATGGCTCTGCCTCTAGCTCATTTCCTTTTGTGTCATGATCGGCGATGAAGCCGAGGAGATCACGGTCCAACTCCTGGGAGAACTCCATCGGGAGCGAGTGCGTAGCCCCCTGCCAACTCTTGGCCGAAACGTCGTTGACGTAGGTTTTCGCGGTTGCGACCGCCGCCTCTGGATCATGCAACGCGCTTTTCTCGGCCATGGCGACATATACGGGCATCGATAGGCGCTGGAGCTCGGCATGAGTGATCCGATCAGGCGTGGGCAGTTTGATCGAGTAATAGTGCGAGGCATCGACAATCATCTGGGCGATCGGATCCGCGTGGTCGATTTCGTGATTGCCGCCGATATCTCTCAGCATGGCGTCACGCCAGCTCTGCGGCAAGAACGGCAGGGAAGCCGGGATTGTCTTGACGTAGATCTCCCATTTCAGTCCTTGAAACACGAAGACCGGCTCGAGCAGGTTCAGTGTCGCAACCCTGTTGGGGTAATGCACAATGCACCGCGAAGTTCGCCGCGAGCCACCCCCCGAAGGAATGCCCGACAATATGGGCTTTGTCCACGCCGAGACCAGCGAGCGTCTCTTCGATCCACGCCGCTTGGTCGGTGGAGTTCTCGATCGGTCGCGTCTGGACGCTGAGCCCGGCATCTCCGAGGGCATCGAGCGCATACACTGTCCGCTCAGCGGCCAGATCTTCGAGGTTTTCGGCCCACATCGGCGTACCGGACGTGCGCCCGGGAAAGAGTACGATCGGCGCGCCGACAGAATGTTTGTCATCCGCGAATCGATAGGCCCTGACTGTGCCGAAACCTGTCTGAATGTCATACGTTTTCACGGGCTCGGGAAGTAGTTTCATCGCCTTGGCGTACGACGCCTTGTAGGCGCGTTCACCCTCTGGACTACGAAAGTGGCCGATCGAGTTCGGATCGTAATCAGGCATCCGTATTCCTTCTACTGTATGTCGTGCACAAGGCTCAGCTCGTATCAAATACGTTCTTACACAACAGGAATCGATATACATGGGCGTTCGTTGTGACCCGCAGATGCCGGAGCCCGAGCGTCGCGATCCCTTCAGTGGGGCCGCGCGGGTACCGCCCCGGCACAACCGGGTCATGTTCCTCGCCCACCACCTCTCGGCAACAAACTAAGATCGAATCTTAGTAAGAACCCATCTCAGTAATCCTCGATCAAGTGGCTCGAAGACCGCGCCTTCGATCGGCACGACTACGACGCTCTCATCCGTGGTCTGCTCGCGATCCCCGGTACTCGGATCGACACTCCGTTGGTGGCGGTCACGAGATCCGGGGTGGCCGACAACGTGCCGCTCGCGATGCACTGGGGGCCGGAAGATCTCGTTCGCGCCTGGCGACGATGAGTCCGGTGCGAGTGGCACTCCCCTGGGAGCAGGCCGCAATCGGGGCGGACCTCAGAAACGGCGAACAGCCGTCTCACTCCGCAGGCGAGTCGATACCGCGATCCTGCCACTCTCCCAGTGTCATCGCCTGACCACGCACCCGCCAGACCAGCCGACCGTTGGCATTGTGGCCGGACACGACTGCGGCAGCCGCGGACGGCGAGGCGAAAACGCAGTTCCGGGTGAAGAGACAGTTCGCTTCGTCCGCGGAGGCGACGATGGTCCCGTTGTCGAGTAGCTTTTCCCGCAACCGTCCGTAGCCGGAGTCCGAACCGAACCATGCCGACCGAGCATTGGATCCTTCGAAAACTGTGAACTCACCGTCGATTTCCTGCGCCGTAGCCTCGATACCGTGCTTCTGAACCCGCATTTCGAAGACTGGCGACGTCATCGGGCCTGCCGCCTGAGAATCACTCCCCACGGTGGCCGGTCGCGTCACGCCTACCGAGCGCAGCAGATCGACACCGAGCACCGGCAGCACGATATTGACCTGACCGATGAAGTACTCCATGTCGGAGACATCGGCTTCGGGCAGTGGCAGCGGTTCAGGAGCAGTTTTGTTGAGTATCACCGCGCGCCCGGCCTCGGTGGCGATCGCGATCAGCCGGGCTTCGAGGTAACGGGCGTGTGCCTTCGTGAGGTTGGCGTCCTTACTCGTCAACACGATCGCGCGCACCCAGAAGTCGCGCCCGCCTTCGGATTGCGGACGGGAATGCTGTGCGATGCGTTTTCCGACGCTGTCGCCCTCCCCGATATACGCCTCGACGCCGCTGGCGCTGTCCGGGTTGTCGCCCAGCAAGATATAGACCCCGGTCCGATCGGCCTCGGGTCGCCGCAGTAGCGCAGCGAGATCGGATCGCGGCGCCGCGACCACATGTCCGGTCCAGTTCATGATCTCCGCTGTCAGCAGCCCGCCCGATGTGCCGTCGGCGAGGTACAAACGGACAGTTCTACCGACACTCATAGCTGCATTCTCCGGTATATCGGACTGTTGGACGTGTGCGTCGGCGGGATGACACTATGATCTTGACTTTCTCCCCGCCGTGAACGGTGCGAATTCCCTGCCGCACGACAGGGATGTTCCTGTTTCATCGACGGTTGCCTTCCCGCATCGACCGCGCGACGGTCTCACACCATCTCCACAGGCTCCAACGGCCAGCTGGACCACACGTGGCAATCAGAGTTCGCTCGGATACGCCGGGCAAACCGATAACGAACCACCCGCCCAGGGCGGACACGATCCGCAGGTCGAGGCCGGGAAGCCGAAGAACGGAACGTACTGGTGAGCACGCGTACCAAATGGGTGGGTGGCTTATTTCAGTTCGCGCTTCCCGTCTTGATCGTGTTCGTGGTTGTCGTAGGCAACCCGTCGCAGCCCGAACTCGAACAGGATCGAGAACTATCCGCGCGGTTGAGCGCGCTGTGGCACAACGGCGGAAGCGCAACGCTGCGTGCGCTCACCGGGGGTGATTGGGATCGGGTGTACACACTCACCGCGCACACCCGCGCTCGCGTAGAGGAATTCGTCGGCGCTCCCGTCGAAATGGAGTCGGTGTTCACTCCGCAGGCTCGAATCCTGGTGTTCTGCAAGGGCAGTACGGTCCAACGCGCCACCTACACAGCAGGCTCGCCGCCGGAGAGCATCTTCAGCTCCGCGGTACTCGTCGACGGCACCGCTGGCATGCCCCTACCTCCGAAATTCTCCGACCCCACGCCACCTGAATAGTGTCGCCGGTAACCCGCACCTACCCGACCGCGAAAAGACCAACTCATTCGCAACCGCCCCAAGCCCGGCCCCCCACCCCGAAAACGGCGCGAACGGCATCAGCAAATTCCTTTCAATGCCGAGATACTCACCTGCACAGCGTAATCAGCGAATGATTACACCCGGGGACAGAAGGGAATGGGGGCTCCATCCCACCCAGTCCTCGGATCCGTGTAGATTGTCCACACCGCTTTTAGCTAGGCTGTGACCTCGGCAACACGAAGCTCGTGTGTGCCTGGTTCTGCGCTCGATCAGTTACTCGCAGTATTCGATCTGGATCTCTTCCCTGGATGAACCACATCACATGAAGGATCGATATGAAGAGCGAAAAACGCGCCTGGATCGCAGCTTTGACGGGAAGCCTCATTGTCGTCGGCACCGCGGTCGCCGCACCACCCGCATGGACGGAGCCGGAGCCGACGCCGGAGCAGTCTCAAGGAGCTGGGGGCGACATTCTCCGTGCCGAAGCGGCGCACCTGGCGTTGACGGTCCCCGGGGTATCCGGGGCGATACCGGCGAGGTCGACACGCGTCACATACGCCAGCAGCGATACCCATGATGCGCCGACCGCGGTGGTGGGAACGTACCTGGAGCCGACGCTGCCGTGGACCGGTCCGGGTGAACGCCCGTTGGTGGCATATGCGGGTGGCACACAGGGGCAGAGCGCCGAGTGCGCGCCCTCGGCGATGCTGTCGCAGGTAGTTCGGTACCAGCCTCCCGCCGACGCGGTCTTCGAATACGACGTCATCGCGATCTATCAACTGCTGGCCCGCGGCATGGCGGTTGTGATGACCGACTATCACGACTTCGCCACACCTGGCCTCACCAACTTCATGAACCGCAAAACACAGGGCTACGCGGTACTGGACTCCGCACGTGCCGCATTGCGGTTACCCGGCTCCGGCCTCACTCCCCAGTCGCCGATCATCCTCTACGGCTACTCCCAGGGCGGGATGGCTTCGGCGGCCGCGGCCGAATTGCAACCGAAATACGCCCCCGAACTGAATGTGCGCGGCGCCTACGTGGGCGGACCCCCGGTGGGCCTCGACGACTACATCGCGCGCAACGAGGGTCGCCCCGGCGTCGCACCAGCCATCGCCTGGATACTCAACGGCATCGCCGCCGATTATCCGGAGACCCGTCCGGCGTTCGATGCCGAGATCAACGACACCGGTAAGGCGATCATGCGCGACTCGATAGGCAAATGCGGCGGCGGCCTCTCCAACATTTTCGCGCAACCTCAGACCACGTCCCAGTGGACCACAAGTGGAGAGCCTTTGGCGGTCGTGATCGCTCGTTCCCCGGAATTGAAGAAGGCATTCGACGAGCAGCGGCTCGGCGGGTCCACCCCCTCCGCACCGGTACGTGTCTACTCGGCCAGGAACGATGAGGGAGCGACGTACCCGGCCGTGCGCGATATGGCCGCGAGTTGGTGCGGTGGCGGCGCAGCCGTTCAACTGGATGCGGATGCCGCGCTGCCCGCCATGTCCGGATTCCTGGGCACCCACAATGTGGCCTATTTCCCGTCACTGGCGACCTCGCAGCAGTGGGTGATCGATCGCCTTGCCGACATACCGGCCCCGGTGAACTGTGGGGGCCTGCCCTAGTTCTACGAGGCGGATGACGCCGGTGCGGAGGCGGCCGGCTGGGCCCGCACCGGCGACCTGGCCTCCCGGACCGTCATCGATGACACCGACGACTACTGCTCTGCGGTGGTGGTCTCCGGGCCTGGATAGGTCCAGAGCTGCCTGATTCGGACTAGCGGTCGCCGGGGGCAGGCTTTGTGAATGCTCGTCGGCTGTGCACGAGGAACTCGCGGATCGCGGGGCTGCGCGTGCTCTTCCACACCAGGGCGAGCAGGGCGGGTGTTTCGATGTCATCGATGGTGCGGGCGGTGAGTCGGCCGCGGTAGTGCGCGGCCATCGAGTCGCTGAGGATCGCGACGGCGAGTCCGCGGGAGGCGAGGTCCGCGATGGCGTCCGCGGCGCTGGCCTGCAAGGTGATCGCGAGTGGGAGATTCTGTGCCGCGCAGGCTTGGTCGAGTACCGTGCGCAGGCCGGTGCCCGGTGGCATGCACACGATCGGGTAGCCGCTCAGGTCGCGCAGGGTGACCCGGCGGTGTTTCGCCAGGGGGTGTCCGGCCGGGACTGCCGCGACGAGTCGTTCGCTGATGATCGTCAGCGCGTGCAGCCCGTCCGGGGTGGGGGTGGCGGTTCCGACGAGAGCCAGGTCGAGGGTGCCGGAGCGCACCGCGTCGATGAGCCGCTCGGAGTTGTCCTCCAGCAAGGAGATCTCGACACCGGGATGCGCCAGGTGGAATGTGGCGAGGGCGTCGAACAGTGGTGTGACGGTGCAGCCGATGACCATTCCCACGGTGAGGGTGCCCCGGACCAGGTCGGTCACCTCGCCCACCGCTTGGCCGATCGCTTTCGCGGCGGCGAGTGTGGCGCGAGCGTGTTCGAGCGCGGCCTTTCCCGCGACGGTGAGAGTCGCGATGCGCGTGGACCTGTCGAACAGTTCGGCGCCGAGTTCCCGTTCCAGCTGGCGGATCTGGGCGCTGACGCCGGATTGGCTGATGTGCACCCGCTCGGCGGCGCGGGTGAAGTTCTGCTCCTCCGCGACGGCGATGAAGTATTCCAGCTGCCTCAGGTCCATGACTACAAATTCTAGTTTGTAGCAGATCCATCTGTTGGACTTCTGATCAATGAGTGAGCACGCTGAGAGGTGCTGAAGTCCAACCTCAGGAGGAATCCATGTCGGAGTACGAAAAGGCCATGCGCCCCGAAGATCTCACCCGCTTGTTCGTCGAACGATCCAATGCCGGTGACGCGGCCGGGGTGGCCGCGCTGTATGAGGAGGACGCGGTGCTGGCCTACCCGCCCGGGGGCCGGACGGTCGGGCGGGAGGCGATCCGCGCGCTGTGGGAGAAGGTGCTGGCCAACCGTCCCCACTTCGAGCAGGAACCGCCACTGCCGACGCTGATCAGTGACGACATCGCCCTCACCTCGACCCCACCGAAGGACGGTGCCGGTGCTCGCGCGCAGGTCGTCCGGCGCCAGCCCGACGGAAGCTGGCTGCGTCTGCTCGACCAGCCCGAATTCGTCTCCCCCGCCCAGTGAACCGGTGGGCTCGATGAGCCGCGTGCCATGAGCCGAGAACGCTGATGTACCGCGCGCGGAGCGCTACTCGATGTCCGGATCCAGTTCCGTCAGGATTGGACAGCGACCGCTACCAGACGATCCGCACCGTCGCCGGAGCATTGATCATGCTTCCCGGTCCGACCTCCGCGAATGGTCGGAACAGCCGCAAGCCGAACGACGCGCGGAATTCGAACTGCTGGTGACCATCGCCCTCGCCACCGCCGACCGCCTCCCGACACGCAAGCCCGCGCCGACCGGGATCAGCCCGTAGCAGCATCGTCACAGAGGACAAGGCGGTCTGGGCGGACATTCGCGTGACTTCGGGGCGAATTCCCGTCGAATGCGTCGAAGATTGTCCGGCCAGGCCGGATCGGCCCGATGAGAGACATCGCTGCTCGGCAAGACTCCACACGCAGCTGCCATCGAGCTCGCTGGGGCGGTGGGTTGTAGCGCGGGTCAGGTGGTTTTCGGGGCCGGAAGGGCTTCGGCGCGGACGCGACGGCGGAGATTGCCGAACTGGCGCAGCTGCATGATCAGGTGGGCAGGCTCGCCGACCAGGAAATCGAAGACGGCCATGACCGGGCGAGGCGCGTTGCGCCCCACGGTCCGAACCACAAGGCGGGTGCGCTGATTCGGCAGTTCGGTCAGATGGAATCCCCACACTCCCTCAATGAACCTCTTGGGCAGTGGTCCACGCGGGTCGAAGGATTGTCCGCTCGACATGGCCACATCGCTGCGCAGCACCAGAGTCGACGGGGGGTCGACGATGGCCGCCACGAAGTAGACGCGGCCGTCGGTGGTGGCATTGAGCCGGTCGCCTTCGCGCAACTCCTGCCACTTCGGCACGATCTCGGTCGCGCTCGGCCTGCCGCCGTTGTCCAGTCGGTCCCAGCTGTACCAACCGGCACGATCGGCGCCCATCTGCACCAGCCACGGCCAGACCGACTCCGGCGCAGCGGGAAGTGTCACCGCCATGGTGGAACGACCCGATGGGTTCGGTATCAGCGCGTCACCGGAGTATTCCGCGGCGACTTCCTCGGGCGTCGCGCCCCAATGCAACACCCGCTGTCGAGCGGCCAGCACACCGGCTCCCAGTGCTGCCAGGGAGAGCACACGTAGCATGTCTTCCTCCTTGGATCTGTTCGTTCCGAGCCCCCGGGTAAAACAGACCATTCGATGCACTCGCCCGACCCGGCGAACAGACCCTGCTCACTGGACCGCCGCATCCGTGACGGCATCGCAGGTACGGCCCGAGCATGTGGTGCGCGAGAGCGCGAACGCGCATGTCGTCGGCGCCGTTCTCGATCATACGGCTCGCGGCGAGGACGATCGACTGGATCAAAACGGGCAGCGACGCACAATTGCGGTCGACCCGCCGAAAGCGCAGGGATAATACGGGCGTGTCATCTTCACACGCTGAGCCACAGATGTCGCCTGACGACATTCCGGAGCCGGACACGATGCGGCGACTGGCGATACGCGGCCGGGCCGCGAAGTTCCAGTTTTCCCCGCAGGTGAGCTGGTCACAGGCGCTGGCCGCGGCCGACAGACTGCAAGCGGCACTGGTGTCGGACGATCTGCTCGTCATCGCCTCGCAGGGCTCCGGCTCGAAGGGGCCACCGTCGCTGAAAGTCCTGCGCCTGATCGGCGCGGACGATGCCCGGCGACTGCGTGACCAGCTCGAGGAGTTGGTGGCAGAGTACCGCGTGCTCGCTAACCGATTGGCCGTGCCGTTCCGACTGCACATCGAGCCGGCCTACGAACGGGCCGAGTGGTATCCGGATTTGCTCGAGGTCGACGGCGAAACCTGGTGGCTGCACATCCACGGCGAGCACTGCCTGTTCATCAACCAGGAATGCGGAACGGAGATCGAGGTCCGCACCGATCGTGCCGATGTGATCGACCCGTGGTTCCTGTTGCAATACGTTGAATCCACAGGTCGCTACCGAGAGATTCACACCGCCTGTCTCGAGGGCTTCCACGACATGTGCCCGATGTTGGAACTCGCCGCCATCCCTCTGGACCCGGCAGTGCAAGAACATTGACGACGAAAAACAGCCACAGACGAGTAGTTTTCGGCTCCCATCGGTGTGCCGGGCGATCGGGTAGGGACAGCATTTGCAGCCGCGCGGAGAGGTCGAGTGCCGGCGCGGCGATCACGGCCCCGACGCGGTTGGCGGTGCAGTCACGACACGCAGAACACTGGTAAATACTGGACTTCACTGGAACCCCTGCGTACGTTGCCCGCATGACGGATTCAGCGGTCGAGCTCGAGGAGCGGATCGCCGGGCTACGCACGGAGGTTCGGCGGGCTGCGGCGGGCGGCGATCGGGCGACGGCACGACAATTGCGGGCGGAGTTGCGGCGGATGGAAACCCTGTGGGAAACAGCGGTGCTCGGAGATGCCCCGAACACCGCCGACACCCCCGATACGGCAGCGCCGGATGAGGACAGCCGAGAGGACACCCCGGTGGTCGCCGTGCGTGACCACGTGCACCGGGCTTTGACCCTGCTGTCCGCCCCGGCGTCCCCCAAGGTCGTCATGGCCGTCCACGAAGGCTTCTTCTCCGGCCAACTCGTCCCCGCCCGCCTGACGAGCCTGCGCCGCGACGAAGAGCGCTCCTTCCGCGCCGCCCCCTTCACCCGCCCCTTCTACATCTGTGCCGCCCTGACCACAGACCTCATCGCACCGGCCCGCGGTTTGCTGGCGGTGAGCACTTGGTCACTGCCACGCCGTATGATCGGCCCGCTCAGTCCGCGAGTCGATTTGCTGACCGCGGTGATCCGGCTCTCCGAGCACATGATCGACCAGGGCGTGACAGGACCGGCAGCGCAGAGGGTGCTGTGGCGGCTGGCGGTCTCCGTGCCGGGTGTGGCTGGGTCGCCGGATTCGCTGGATCCGGCGACGGTGTCGGAGGCGGCGCGGCGCGAGCTCGCGGTGCACGCCGACGATGACGCCGACCATCGCGAGCAGGCGGCGCGGCGGGTGACGCGTCAGCTCGACGACGCGGCTGGGCAACTGTTCGGTGTTCGGCTGCGTGCGGCCGTACGGCGCGGAAACGAGTTGTGATGAACGATCTTTCGGCCCGCTTGGACCGGTTGCGCGATGACGCCCCGACGTGTCGGCACAATGCCCGCACGATCGCCGCGCTGACCACCAACCCTGGCTGTGTGCGCCGCGCCCTCTTGGACGCGGCCGCAGTGGACAAGGCCGAGATCGCGCGTGAGCTGGGCCATCCCCCGCAGTTCGGCCAGTCGCAGTTCGCGATCACGCGTGGTAACACCTTCGAGGCGATGGTGAAGGCCAACGGCTGCGCGGAACTGCTCGCGCTGCTGCGCGAGGCGTTGGGGCTGTCGATTCCCGAGGTCGGCTATGTCGATTTGAACACGGTGGGCGATAACGCCGGTAACGCTGTGCGGCATCAACGCACCCGCCAACTGCTGGGCCGGGCGATTCGCGAGCACGAGTCCACACTCTTCGACCATCCGCTGCTGCGGCTCGACATCGCGGGCGCCCCCGCGTACTTGGAGCCGGATGTGGTGGCGGTGCAGTTGGACGGGCTGTTCCATGTGATCGAGATCAAGTCGTTCCCCGTCATCGATGAACAGGCCGATCCGACTCAGGTCGCGGTCGCGGCCAAGCAGGCAGCGGTCTATGTGCTCGCGCTGCGCCAGCTGTTCGAGGATCTGGGTGAAGATCCGCAACTCGTGTCCCATCGGGCGATCCTGGTGTGCGCTCGAGATTTCACGAACCGGCCGACCGCCGCGTTGGTCGACCTTCGTAAGCAGTTGGCGGTGGTGTCGCGGCAGCTGTCGCGGCTGACCTCGATCGAGGAGCTACTCGAATTACTGCCACCGGGAGCGACATTCGCGCCGGGACCGGATCTGGCCGAGACCATCGCGGCGATCCCGGCGCGCTATGCCCCCGACTGCATGTCCCATTGCGATATGGCCTTCGCGTGCCGGGCCGAAGCGCGTTCGGCCGGATCGGTCGACGCGTTGGGCCGCGGCGTCTGTGACGACCTCGGCGGCATCGACAATATCGACACCGCGCTCGGCCTGGCCGACGGCTCCTTCGCGCCCGGTCCCGAACACGCGGATATCGCCGCGGTGCTGCGCGCCGCACACCGCCTGCGGCTGGAGATCGCCGGATGAGCGTGCTGACCGCGTTGGCCCGCGTGCGGGCCGCGCACACCGGCCGCGCCGAACCCCTTGCCACAGTTCGGCATTACCACCTCTCGCAACGTCCGTTCGTGCTCATCCCCCTGCGTCTGGCCGGTGAGGCGGCAGCCCCGCTGGCGGTGATGTTCGGCACCGACCGTGACGAGCCGACGGTGCTGATCGTGCCGCAGCCCCGCGACCGGGTGCTGCGGTTGCGATTCGTCGAGGCGCTGGCCGGACAGGTGCTGCCGCATCTGGCCTCGTATCTGGATGCCGCCGAACCGATCACCGATAAATCCGGCGAGGTGGTGGGCCGGCGCTGTCTGGACGCCGCGCAATTGTGGGTGCCCAATACCGGTGGCGTGGATTTCCTTCGGCTGCTTGGACGTTCGGTGCGCTACCACAAGGTGGACGGGCCGAACCCGGTCCCGGCGGAGGTTCCGCTGCTCGGTCGGTGGCTGACGTGGTTCGCCGAACGCGCGGAGCGCCCCGGTTCGGCGGTGCTGCTGCCGATGACCTCGGTCCTGGCGATGCATTGGGCCACTGGACAATCCGCGCTAGAGGATGCCAACCTCGCCTCGCTGCTCGGATGGATATCGCCGCCGTCAGGAATGTCGGGCGCACAGGCCGCGGCGCTCGCGGAGGATCCGCTGCTGAGCCCGCCCGCCGGTCCGGCGACCGACCCCGGATTCGACAACGAGGAGCTGGCCCCGCTGGTCAATGCCTACGACACCGCGATCGACGATATCGACGGCACCGCGAAAACCGTCGCGGCGCAACGTCTCGAATCGGCTCTGCGGGGCCAGCTGGAACCGACCTGGCAGCTGATGTGGCGCGGACTGGATCTGCTGTCCGCACTCCCCGAGGCCGCGAGCGTGCCGACCCGCTGGCAGCGTGATCGCGGCTCGTTCACCTATTTCGCCGACACCATCGATGACGGCGTCGCGCAGGCCCGTCGCGACGCGGCCGTTTCGGCTGTTCGGCGGCTACTGGATCGAGAGGCGGCGGCCGAAGCGTTCCAGGCCCAGCGCGCCTACGACGATCCGCGGGTGATGGCCGAATATCGCCTCGCCGGAGCGGCATTGCGTGGCACCGTCATCGACTGCGAACCGGACCGTTGCGTCCCCTCCGGTAAACGCGTCGTCCTGCGCCCGCTCATCCGCATCAAGACCGTCGACCCGTTCACTCCCACACCCGGGGAAACCCTGCACAGCACCGAACGCCCGAACCAGAAGGCCAAGGTCGTCGACTTCGACAGCGGGACACTGGTTCTGGAACTGTCCGGAGGTATGGGCAACGGCCGCACCGCGAAACCGGGCACCATTCCGCAGGTCGGCGACGCGGTCGGATTCACCCGCTTCGCGCTGAACTCCTCCGGCGGCAAACTCACCCTCCCCGAACCGGAGGACACCCCGTGGACGCACGGCGGTCCCCCACCGGAATACGACCCCGAACACACCGAGGAATCCTGGTGACGAAAACCGCCGACGAGGTCACCGCCGACATTCTCGCCGACCTCGACAACCCCACGCACCGCGCGATCGTGGTCGACTCCCCACCCGGCGCGGGCAAATCCACCCTCGTGGTGCGAGCCGCCCGCAGACTCGCCGCCGACGGCGCGCAACGCATGATCGTCGCCCAGACCAACGAGCAGGTCGACGACCTCATCGACCGCCTCGCCCAAGCCGATCCGGCGCTGCTCATCGGACGTCTCTCGGCCGCGAACTACGTCACCTCCGATCGCGTCGCCGCCCACCCGAATGTCGCCGTCTGCGCCCGCACCGCCGATCTCGCGGACCGCGCGATCATCATCGGCACCGCCGCCAAATGGGCCACCATCGATGACGGCACCTGGGAGTGGGCCATCATCGACGAGGCGTATCAGATGCGCTCGGATATGTTGCTGCGCATCGCGAATCGCTTCCAGCACGGACTGTTCGTCGGTGATCCGGGCCAGCTCGACCCGTTCGCGACCGTCGAGGTGGACCGCTGGAAGGGGCTGTCGTGGGATCCCACCATGAGCGCGGTCAGCGTGATGCTCGCCAATAATCCTGGCATTCCCATCCACCGGCTTCCGGTGTCCTGGCGACTGCCCGCCTCGGCCGCACCCGTCGTGTCCGCCGCGTTCTACCCGTTCACCGGATTCCGCGCGGGAACCGAACCCGGCACGCGGCGAATGGAATTCACCACCGCCGGACTTCTCGGCCCCGTGGACGACGCGCTGGACGAGGCCGCCCGGTCGGGCTGGGCCTGGTATGAACTACCCGCCCGGCACACGTTGCGCACCGACGCCGAATCCGTCGCCGCGCTGGCCGCACTCACCAACCGTCTGCTGGAGCGCGGTGCGCTCGCCCACTCCGAGCAGGGCACCCGGCCTGTCACGGCCGACCGTGTCGCCATCGGCACCGCCCACCGGGATCAGGCCGAAGCCCTGCGTACCGCACTGCGCGACACCGCCGGTGCGGCCGTCACCGTCGATACCGCCAACCGGCTGCAAGGGCGCGAGTACGACGTCACCTTCGTGCTGCATCCTCTTTCGGGCCGCCGCGACGCCGGAGCGTTCCACCTCGAAGCGGGGCGGCTCTGTGTTCTCACCTCACGACACCGGCACGCGTGCATCGTGGTGGGGCGGGCGGGGATTCCGGAGCTACTCGACGCGCATCCGTCGGCCGAACCCGTCCACCTCGGGGTGGAGGTGAAGTTTCCCGATGGCTGGGAGGCGAATCAGGCTCTGCTCAATCATCTTTCGCGACATCGGGTGGTGGCCGACGCGGCACCGCTGGATTTCGCCATCTGACACATTTCCCGGATTTGTCCACTGTTACGGGATTTCCGCTACGGCCCTGCGCCCGGTCTGATCGAATATCCCTGGGACGTCGGTTGTCCCGTCAGGAAACGAATCCGAGCTCGATGGTTATCGGGGCCGGGAGGGATGGCGATGTCGGACGGTGCGCGCCACACACAGGCATGGCTGATCCGTGCGGGCCGCGAGGGCGAACGTTAACAGCGGGCGCTCGATGACGATCTCGCGATTCTCGGTTGGGCGCAGATAGGCGACCTCAGCCGCTTCGGCACCGGGCCGGAGTTGAAAGCCGGTTTGCGGGAAGCCTATCCGGAGGCGAGTTCCAGTGCGCTCGGTAACTGGGCCGGGCAACTGTGGAAGTTCGCGAAGGCTATCCAGCACGGCGATCTGGTCGTCATGCCGCGCAAGAACCGTCACGTCGCGATCGGCAGAGTGAGCGGACCCTACGAGTACCGGCCAGATGAGCCTGCGGATTTCCGTCAGGTGAGGAAAGTCGACTGGATCCGAACCGACATCCCATGGGACGATATCCGGCCCGATCTGCGCGCTAGTCTCGGCTCCCTGCTCACCGTCTGCGGTCTCACCCGCCACGACGCAGCCGCGCGCATCGAGCATCTCGCTACCTACGGCACCGACCCCGGCTTCGACGGTGCCGGGAAGGTCACCAGTTCCACCGAACTGCTCGACGACGCCATATCCAGGGATGCGACGAACTTACGGCAGCTCACCATCCGAAGCCTACTGGAACATTGGGGTTTCGAGCGCCGCACCAACGCGGCGATGTCGGCGATCAAGGCGGACCTCGCCGCCAACGGCCTCACCACCCGCCCTCCGTTCACCGAGGGGGGCATCAGCGATGTGGTCACCCTGGTGCCGTTGAGTCCCGAGCCCGGTACCGACACAGTCGCGGAGAAGACCGACGACGACGTCGAGAATGTGAGCGAACCCGAGCCGATGTCCCGACGTCTCGGCGAGCTGCCCGCCCGCCTTGTGTCGGTTCCATCCTCGGCCGACCTCACCTTCACGAAAACCGTGATGCTGCGCCACCGGTTCTCCCAGCTGGCGGTCATCGATGACGATGCCACCTATCACGGCGCGGTCACCTGGGAATCGATCGGACAGGCGTATATCGCGAGTGACAACCCCGCACTGGCCGATGCGACGGTTCCCGCACTCGTCGTGGAACACGACGCGCTGTTGCTCGATCAGATCGACGCTATCTACGACAGCGGCTTCATCTTCGTCCGCAACTCCGACCGGGTGCGTGTCACCGGCATCCTTACAGCGTCAGACCTGACCCGCCAGTTCGGAACCCTCGCACGGCCTTTCGTACTCATCGAGGAGGCGGAGAATCGCCTTCGGCGCGCCGCGGAGGAACACCTCGACCTCCAAGATCTGAAGGACGCGGTTCCCGATCGACAGAAATCCCGAACCCGTTCTGCCGCCGACCTCACGTTCGGCAACTACGTCTATCTGCTGAAAGATCCACGGCGATGGCAGAAGCTCGGCTGGAGGCTCGACTGCGGCCAGGTCGTCGACCTGGTCGAACAGGTCAGGGTCATCCGCAACGATCTGATGCACTTTGCCACCGACCCGCTCTCCGAGGAGAAGTACGCCGCGGTCGACGGACTGCTCAATTTGCTGAGGACCGCGGAGCCGAATCCCTGAACATCGCGCATCACCGTGACACCGTGCTCACTGGTCGAGCCCGGAATCCCACGTGTCACCTGGCGTCGTCGGGATACACAAGAACGATCGCTGCCGCCATCATCGACCAACCTCTGTACGTCCGAGGTCAGTTGTGCGCCGTGATCGCCGACTACGATGACCGAGTAATTGTGCAATCGGCCCAGGTCGAGTAGTCGGCAATCTATTCGGTTGATGATGAGCGGATGCTAGAGATCGAACGGGTCTCCGGCCGGGGTCGGTATTCCGCTGCCCGGCAGGAAGTGATCTACGATGCGATTCGGAGCCCTCGTCGCCGCCTCAGGTTTGATGGCCCTACTGATCTTCGCCGTGGCTTATTCGGACCGGTCACCCATCGCGGGCAGAGCGGTCGCCGGGGACTGTCGCACCACATTCGATGTGCCGTCGGACGGAAAGGCACCGGGTGAGAAATTCACGGTGTTGCCGGCCGCTCGGCACGCGGCCACGGGAGCTACGCCGGTCACCATGGCCGACATCACCCGAGGGGCCGGATTCCTGGACGAATGGGACACCATGATCGTCATCACGCCGGGAATGACACCGCACCGACTGAACGAACTCACGCACGTTATGGATACCTGCTGGGAGAACCTGCCCGATGGTTCATACGACGAGGATGTGCCAACGACGGCTTACTACCTGTACCTGCTCAACGGCAAACCCTTGCGGGCGGCGGCGTGGCTCTTCCCCACAGACAACGAACTCGACTTCCAGCGGACCAGCACGCAGACCGTGCACCCCGACACCGTGCTCACCCCGGACCAACCTCCCGGGATCAAGCCGCAACTTCGAGTGACCTCCGCGAATTGAGCCGACCGGACGGCCCGCCCACGGCACACCTGCTCGCACGTAGGCCGGTATTCGCCTGTCGCCGAGGCGGATCGGGCAGGGCCGCGCGCGCTTCGACCATGCGGCGCACGGCGCAGGCGGTGTCGATGGTCACCGTGGTAAATCAGTTCTGGTTATGCCGGAATTCCGGATTCGCTTCCATATCTCGAACGTACTGGTCGACTTCGTCAAACCATCTGTCGAAGCCATGGGCATCGAACTCGGCAACAGGCTTTATCAGCGCGAGGATGTTGGCGGTGAAGGCGATAGTGGGCGCATTCCATTGCTGCACATTGCCGGTGCCGAATGGGTCGGCCGGGAACAGTTCCCGCAATGGCAGCGACGCGGCGTTTGGAGTGCCAGGCAGTCCGGCTCCCCGCAACAGCATGCCTTCAACGATCGCCGAACCTGCTTCGGCCAGATACACGAAGTCACGGCCTGGGATCATCTCGTAGCCGAGCACCCTGCTCATGGTTTCGTAGAACTGTGCGAGATAGTTGATGTAGGCCCTGACCGATTCATCCAGAGCATCACGAAGTTCTTCTTGCCGATCCGGCGGTACCGACATCATTGTTGCTCGGAGAGCGATTTCGGTCTTCCACTCCTCGTCTTCTGCCAACGCGTCGAAGTTACGCATGACCCCGGTTCTACTCGCCTCGATCAGAGCCGCTCGCCTGGCCTCCACGCTTGTGAGCTTGTTCCGCCATGGCTGTACCGCGTCCAATGCGGTCCGAAGTGTCTGTGGATCGTAAGCGGCGTGGGCGACGGATGAGCTTTTCGCGACTTCTAACAGTAGGTCCATGATGAATGCCGACCGTTGAGGCCAAACGCGGTAGGCGGCACTTCGCGCCACTCCCGCTTCGAGGACGACCGCGTCCATCGAGATGTGGTCCAAGCTCACAGTGAGACCGGCCGACCTGACTGCTTCCACGGCCGTCTTCAGCATGGCGTCGCGTACCTGTTCCGCACTCATCCGCGGACGCCGTTCCGTACTCATCAACGACGCAGCGCGTGAACTGGTGTTCATGCGATCTCCCTAGACACCATGTCTCAAATTTCAAAGTTGTCAATCTCACAATATCGCACCAAACAGGCATTGAGCCGCCCCTCGAGTGCGCAACATCCCAACTTGGGACATCAAGTCCCAAAATATCAATATGTGGATGTTCAACATTTCCAACTTGAAGATTCCTTGCACGAAGTTCGGCGCTGTGGGATCGTTGTGACTGCACGCTTGAAGACGCAACCACAAGGACACGGCCGACCGGGTGATGTAGCCAACCGGCGGGAGGGAGCGGCCACAGGGGCGGCGCAACGAACAACGCAAGCCGACGAAGGCCCAGATATGTAGGCGGGCGGTCGAATTCCGCCGTAGGAAGCATCGAACTCTGCCGCCCGCCGTCGACGGATCTCTGAAGTCCGCATGGACAGGCTACCTCCGAGTTCGCTTCGAGAGGTTCCTCGCTTCCCCGGGAGCGACAAGTGGGCATCGCGACGATTTGATCCGAATCACTTTCCCCCTGATAGCAGCGTGGAGTGCACATGCCTCACGTGGAAGGATGCAAATTGAGGATCTTCCCGACGATCTCGGGGGTGCTGGCCGCCTTCGTATTCGCGGCCACGCTCGGAGCACCGCAAGCCGCGGCAAAAGATACCGACGTCAGCATTCAAGAACAATGCCAGAGCCAGTACCCGGCAACCAGCAGCCTCAAGGCCGGCTCGGCCTATCTTCTGGACGAGCACAACGCCTACACATGGAGATGTAAGCAGGACCCGATCGGCTCGGCCAAGGCCGTCACAAATCTCTCCGTGGATGTGCAGGCCTACTGCACACGGCACAAGCTCGGCAACGCCATGGCCCGGGACATCGACAACGCCTACTCCTGGAAGTGCGCTACGACGCCTATGCCCGGTAGCGGAGACAGTTGGATCGACTGCTCCGGAACAGTGGTCTGCACGAAATACTGGTCACGCGCCAAAACCAGCGACATCAACAAGGAACTGGGAATCGCCAAACTCGCCGACACCGGGCAATATGCTGCGGCAGCCCTTTGTGGCCTGGCCGGCTTCATGGCAGGCGGAGGGCCGGCATCACCGATGTCGGCCGCGGCACTCACTGGCGTGGCAGTACTGGCATGCAAGAACGGCGCCTCCGCGCTCGCGCCCAGCGATTTGAACGGCATGGACACCGCTGCTGCCGCCGCAGTCACCGCCAACGGATGTCTGCAGGTCGCCTTCCCCAAGGACCGCGGTGCTGGTACACGCAAGTGGAGCTACACCACCGACCACGGATACTGCTGGGACAAATAGAACGCCAGCGGTCTGTTGGTAGCAGGTCGACGCAAGTATCGTCAGGCGGCAGTTGTCCAGCAGCACCGGACAACTGCCGCCTGCCCCGATGATGAGAACCTGAAGTCAGTGGTTCCAATGCCGCTGCAGCACTGAGACCGCACGCCTTCGACTCGCGGCAAAGGTAGATCAGCACGGTTCTGGTCGCACAGTCTCAGCGCAAGCGCGAGCAACCCGAAGCCCGTCCGGAACTCACCGAGCAACCGCTGATACAGATCATCGTCACCGATGCGGTCGATATCGTCGACGGCGAAGAACCCTGCGTTGTCGACAACGCGCCCGTCCATGGTGCCCAGCGTGCGCAGCAACCCGTAAACGCCGACCCTCCGACTTACTTCCTCGACGTCGAGGAAAAGCACCCCGGAACACTGGCCTCGCAAAGGATTCCAATGGATCCCGGGCTCTGGCGAGTCGACCGATATCGCGACTTCCAGGAGGCACGGCGCGAATTGCGTGCCGGCTCCGCCATGAGCCCGAGGAACGCGCCGCAGATCACCATGTAGGCGAAGTCGACGCGCGCGGGCCCGGTCTTCCAGCCTTCGTTCGCCTGCGCGGCGGGTGCTGCTTCGTCGAACTGTGTCTTCACCCGTGCTCTGGCATCGGCGGTGTTCGCCGAAATCGCTGCCCCGGCCCGCCGAGCGCCATCGGGATCCACACATATGTCGCCCATAACGAATGCGTCCTTTCAAAAGCTGGAGCCACAGGGGTGATAGTGGGGGGAACTCGGCTCGTTCGATCCAGGTGAAACCGTTCCCGCCACAACCAGAGCCGCATACAGACCCACGACGACGAACACGAGAGCCGCGGCCACGATCGCCAGCGCCTCGAGTCTCGCGGTCCCCTTGGCAACGACCACAATCACAGCAACAAGGGCAACCAGAGCAACCAGGAGTAGCGCCGTACCGACGTAGTTGAGCATGGTCGCGGCGTCCGGAACATCCACCACCGTCTTGCATCCGGTGGCGAGCAGTTCCCTTTTCCTGTCGTCGAGCAGAGCATCAGCCGCCACGAACGCGATGAGTGCACCCCCAATGGAGGCAACCGCCGCACCAGCGGCCACAACGCTTGGGCACTTCACTTACCACGTCTCCTTGGGGCGATTGATGCGGACACTCACCACGGGTTCATGTACGCGCGGCGGCGCGTCCGGCCGTACCTCGATCTTGCTGTACCAGGCCTTGTCGCCATTACGCCCGGGGCGGCTGGTCCCGCACGGCCGCTCGCAGCGCGGCCTCGATCTCGCGCGCGACAGAGACGTGGTTCGGCGACGGCGACTCACGGTGCACCAGCATGCCGTCCTTGACCTCGATCGCGCGGGCCAGATCCTCGGGCATCTCGGCGTAGACATCTGTTTCGATGACGGGGATGCCGTTCCGTACGGCCGGTGCGAAACAGCAGTGGGCCCTGCCGATCGAAATCCCCCGGCACATGGACTACCTTCGGTGCCCGTGGCCGACTCCCCCAGCGATATCGCAATGGAAATCCTGCGCGCTCACGGACCCCTCGATGACGACCAGTGGGCGGACCTGCTGGTCGATGCGGGTCTTGGCGACGACGACCAGGTGTGGGATCTCATCGAGGAGGACCATCCCGCGCTGGGTGTCCTGGCGGACGGGCGCAATATCGCGTTGGACAGCCTCCTGGAGGGCCGCGTCCTGACGCATCGGCTGACCGAAGCCGAGATCGCGTCCGGTTTGATCGCCGCCGATCCCGATCTCGGTCCGCTGCTGTGCTTGTCCGAGGATGACGTTGTCGCCGGATTGGGCGGCGCCCGTGCGGCTTTCGCGGACCTCGAGCCGGAACTCTTCGGTGACCGCGCACTGACCGATTACGCCGGTGAGACCCTCGTGCTCGAGCCCGCCGCGCTGGCCGGCTTCGACATCGGGACGCTTGTCGCCCTCCAGATCGTGGACGGCGCACCACTTCTTCGCGTCGTGACGGAGCCGACGTCCGCACCCGATCTGGCCGAAGCTCTCGCCGAAGAGGTGCCTGCCGAGTCCACCGTGGAACTGGACCAGGTCGTGTGGGCCTTGATGTGGGAAGATCCCGCGCTGTTCACCACGGCGGCGGCGCCGATCAGCGAACTCGCCGCGGCCGCGGGTTTCGATCTGCACGGCGTCCACATCGCACGCGCGGGTTTCGATTGGGCCGCGTTGGACGCCGATTCGGCGATGACGCTACTCATGATCCGCAATGACCTGACCGACCGCGGCCAAGCTGTCGCGGTCACGACCTTCATCGACCTTGTCCGGGCGGTTCATGCCGCCGCGCCCGAGCGACGCGACGGAATACTCGCGGCAGCCGACCTGACCGTCTGGTCCGAACTCGCCGACGCCGACGTCGCATGGGCCGTCCACACCGAACTGTTCGGCGACGACGATTTCGACGCGGATGTCTTCATCTCGGTCGCCGACCATCTGCGACGGCGCGGCCCCCGCGCACTGCGGGCAGCGGCATGCTGGCTCGCAGGCAAGGCCGCCGAGCACATGAACATGATCGGCGACGCAGAACGATACTTCGAGGACGCCACCACCGCCGATCCCTATTGGATGCCCGCGGTGACGGATTTGGTCCGCTATGTCATCGACCGCGGCGATTGCGCCCGTGCGCTGTCACTGCTCGATCGCACCGACAATGGTGCCGACACACCGGTTTACGCGATACTTCAGGCGGCGATGACAAACGCGCATCCCGAACTCGGCCGCAACGATCGCTGCTGGTGCGGGTCCGGCCGCAAATACAAGAGCTGCCATCTCGGCAAGGCCACGCTGTCGGCGACACATCGCGGCGATCTCCTTTATCAGAAGGCGATAGCGCATATCGATCAACTCGCGTGGGCGCGCGACCGGATGGATCTCGCGGCGATCCGCTCTCGGCACTGGGAGAGCGCACTCGGGTGGATGGACGCGGCCGACGATCCCCTGGTAGTGGACGTGACCCTGTTCGAATGCGGCGGATTCGACGATTTCCTGCGTCGCCGCGGTGAACTGCTCCCCGACGAAGATCTGCTGATCGCCCACCGGTGGCAGCTCGCGCCGCGTTCGGTATTCGAGATCGAATCGATCGACTCCGATATCGCGGTGCGCGATATCCGTACCGGCGACCGACACGTCGTGCGCGCACCCGCGTTGAACGACGAACTGCGGGTTGGCGAGTTCTACTGCTGCCACCTCGTGCCGGTCGGTGAGCAGTGGAAATTCGCGGGCTCTCTGGAACCTGTCTCCCTGCCGCAACACGGCCCGCTCGTGCGGTTGCTGGACGACGACACCACCGACCCACGCGATATCGTCGAATTCCTCAGTGCCCGTTTCGCCCGCCCCCAACTGGTGACCGAGCACCGGACCCCGGCCGCCGACGGCTCCGCGACCACACCCGTCCCCGCGGCAGCCGTTTCGCCCGCTGATCCATAGATCGCCGCGCTGCTGGACAAGCACGGGTGCGGACGTTGCTCGGGCTGACCAACGACGGGCATTGGCACGCCTCACGGCATCGGCGCGGCGGCGGCGAGATCGGCCGGGAAGCCGGTCAGCAGCTGGACGGGAGCGGGAAGCACACCGGCGGCATGGATATCGGCACCCGACTCGGCGATTGGGCCTCCGGTGGGGCGACGACTTCGCCGTTTCGACTCTGCTGGACCGGCGGGGTCACCGTGGTGCCCGCCGGGGACGAGCCGGTGGACACCATCACCCAGATGACGCCGACGCACAGTGCGATGACGGCGACGGCGGCCAGTTGTTGTGGGAGATGGTCGCCGAACTTCAGACGGGACGGAACCCGCTCGCGGATCGTCGACACCCAAGCCTGTAGTGGTGTCGCGGTTGGGTTCTCGGGGACAGCAACGGCGACGTTCCTGCGCAAGGGTAGGCACTCGGCGACCGGCAGGGTGACATTCGCGCGCGGGGGCTGGGGCGCGGGAACCGGCTCCGCCCGGTACGGGGTGGGCCTGCGCAGCGGGGGCGGCGGTGGTGGGGGGGGCGGTGCGTCGTCGGACTCGATCCATGAGGACCACCGATCGGTGAATGCCGAGGCCGGTTGGGTCGTCGGAGGCAGATCCACCTCGTCGTCGGGAGTGATCTCGCGGCGATCCGTCGGTATCCGTGGCGGTGACAGCACCGCCTCGTCATCGGGTGGAATCCAAGGCGGCTGCACATAGGTGGCCGGAATTCGCGGGACGTGCGGCGAATCCGCGTCGGGATCCGGTGCGATCCAGGGCGATTGGTGGTCGGCGCGCGGCGAGAGTGCGTGGTGGGGACGCTGGCCGCCGGACTCCGGGAGCCTGCGCGGTTGCGCGTCCGGGGAGATGGTTTCGGGCGAATACGGCGGTGGAACGGGCGCGGGGGGCGCTGCGGTGTCGACGTGGCTCGTTCCGATCGACAAGCCGTCGTCGGTCCGGCCGTGCTCGGTTCCCGCCGATGGCAGCAGGTAGTCGGTCCCCGCGGGTTCGTGCGCCTCGTGGAGCGCGGACGACGCCGGTTGGAGCGCGTCGAGTGCCAGTTGTGCCGAGGCCGTATGTGACAGCGGTTCCGCATAATTCAGCGTCCGCGCCGAATCGTCCTCGGTCGGCGCCGCTGGTGCCCGCACAGTTGTCGGGTTCGGTGCGACGGACACGAACTGCTCCGACGAGATCTGCGCCCCCTCTTCGGAACGCACCACTGGCACCGACGATCGCCGCGTGTCACCGTGATCCGCTGCCACCGAGGTCGATTCATGGTCTGATGGCGGCGAATCCTCGGATGCGGGTTCCAGTTCCGAATGATCCGGCGCTCGCACCGCCGACGAGGCCGACTGCGCGGAATTCCGCCGCGCGAATCGACTCGAAAGATGGTCCGGATACGCCTGCGCGACGGCCGCACCGGCCGCCTGTTCGTCCCGGCCCTGTTCCGGTTCGCGAACCCCGCCCGGCGAACGCGCGACACGACGCCCGGTCGCGGACGGAAAACCTTCGGCGAGAAGATCTTCGACGGTGAGCTGGTCCCCCAGATTCAAATCGACGAGCAGCGCGTGCACCGCCTCCGCGGTCCACAGCAGTTTGCGATTGGAGGTGCGATGCAACCAGGCGCGCAACTCGCCCGGTGTCGATCCGAGGACGACCCCGCAGCCGTGCTGACGGGACTCGACCTCGAGGGTGATGGTCGACTCCCAGGACGGGACGACGACGATCAAACCGTCGACATAGGCGTCCGCGTGGTGTTTGCGCACCAGTTCCTTCAGGTTGAAGACGTTGTTCGTCACCTGATCGAACGGGCTGGTGTCGCTGTCGCGCACGTGGATCGGGTCGCCGTCGAAGCCGGACAGCCGCCAGCGACCGTTGGCCTGGACGGACAGCACACCGGAGGTGGCGTCGGGGACGGTGCCCTTCACCTCGATCACGACCACCGCGCGCGGGGTGATGACCACGAGATCGGCTTCCTGCGTATCGCCTTCGCGGTGCCTCTCGGGGACATAACATCCCGAGATCGCCAGGCCGACAATGATGTATTGGCCGGTCCAGGTCCGCATCCAGTCGAGAACTCGCTGTTCGGATCGCGGCAGGGCCGCCCGTTCGTTGATGACCAGCATCGGCGGTCACCCTCCATCACGCTCGCACAATCGACCAGTCGACGGTATCCAGCGCAAGATCTCGTGGAAACCCGAAAGGCACTGTAAGAGCAGGGCATTGGCAACACAAAGCCTGGCGTGTCGCGGTGTGAGAGTTGACACAGCATCGCGGGTGAACGCACCGCGCGGGTCGGCGTTCGCGCGAATCCCCGTGAGTTGCGGACGGCCGTCGAAGGCATTGCTCGCGTCGACCCGGCCCGCCGGAGTCCGACAGAGATCGCGTGGTGATCGGCAGCGCGTGCCGGTCGCGCACGCGACGCGACACCGGTTGCCGAGCCGATGCCCGTCCGCCGTGGCACACTGTCCTCCGCTGTAGAACTGAATGGAGCACAATGCGATTCACTGCCGCCTTCGGCCTCTCTGCCCTGGCCGCGGCCTTCGTCCTCACCGCGACCGGCGCGGCCACCGCCGCACCGCAGTCCGGCTGCCACCCCTCGTATACCCCGTGCGTTCCCTACGCGAGCGATGTGGATTGCGAGGGCGGCGGCGGGAACGGGCCCGCGTATACCGGGCGGGTGCAGGTCATCGGCCCCGATGTGTACGGCCTCGATCGGGACGGCAACGGCATCGGCTGCGAGAACAGCTGAGTATCCGCTGACGGCGAGATCTGTTCCGCGTCCGCCGAACAGATCTCGCGGCGCGGGGCAAGGACTATCCCGTCAGCCCACGCTCGATCTGCTCGATCAACGCGACCGAATCCGCCATCTCCAACGCCGAGGACCGCGCCCGCAGATACTGGTACTTCAACTGCTCGACCACCCGGGATTCCTCGATCAATTCGGACCAGGTGGCCGATTCGAGCCGGCCAATCGTCGGCAGCCGCGGACTCGCGAATTCCAGGACGGTGAATGTCGCGGCATTGACCGCCGCGGCCGTGTCGACCTCGAACGGAATCACGCGCACATCCACGGTGGCGGCGAGATCCTCGATCGCCGACACCAGATACCGCAACTGCGCGCGCTGCACCTCGACCCCGCCCACCTGCTGCATCAGGGCGGCCTGGCCGAGGACGACGCTGAGCAGCACCGGCTCCTCACCTCGAAGCCGTTGCTGGCGCTCCAGCCGAGCCCTGACCAGTTCCTCCGCCTCGGTTGGTCTCGCGGCCACCGACGACGTCATCAGCGCCCGAATGTAATCCTCGGTCTGCAAAAGCGCGGGGATGACCGAACTTTCGTAACTCTTGAGGTGGGTCGCGCCCGCTTCCAGTCCGAGGTAGCGCAGCGTGCCCTCGTCGAACAGCGTCGAATAGCGGTTCCACCAGCCGCGTTCCTTCGCCAGGCCGCGCAATTCGAGCAGTTCGCGCCGTTGCTCGGCGGGGAATTCGAGCAGGTCGGCGAGTGCGGCCAGTTTGTTCTCGGTGAGAACGCCTTTGTAGTTGGTGATCTGCGACCAGTAGGTGGGGCCGATGCCGAGCGTCTTCTGGATCTGACGGGAGGTGAGGCCGAGTTCGTTGACGCGCTGCCGTATTCGAAGCACCAGTTCCCAACCCGCGACGGTCGGGGAGGTCGGTGCCATCGATACTCCTCAGCTCGGTCCGGCCGTTGGGCCCACTCGTGTGCGGAGAATACCGATATTCACGTTTGTAAGATCGGGTGAAATTCAGTACTGTAGATTCACGCGGGGGTGATTCAGTGGACCCGAGTTCTGATTCAGCGGACCTGAGCATTGGTGGCACGCCGAACCATTCGGCGAGATCGGGGAACCATGTCGGTGCAGGTAGTCAATCGCGTACGTGTCATCAGTGATCGAAGCGCTCATCACGCCAAAACCGTGGGGGACGGCCGTTGGGTCGTGTCGTACCTACCCGGCCGGACGGTTTCGCTAGAACAGGCGGTCGCGGCCGTGCAATTCGCCGAGTTCGTCTGCGAAGCAGCTGAATTCGCCCGGCTGATCGGTCTGACCACCCGGGAGGCAGTGTATTACGTCCTCGCCGACCCGCTCTGGCGAGATACGCCCAGTATCGGGAGGAGGCGGTGCTGAGATGACCGGAACAGCGAACAGCGGCGCACCGGCGAATCCGTTTCCGTCGAAAGAACTGCTCCTCGATTCGTGCGCCGGTAAGCGCGGCGCGGCCCATCCGGTGCTGTGGGCGGCGGGCGAGCTCGCTCTCGCCCACGCGGAACTGCGGGCGGCTACCGGTCCGCGTAGTGAGATCGCGATCCGGCGCGCGAGTCTTGTTCGCCATATCGACCGGTGGTTGGCCGCGGAATTGCCGTCACCGCACGGCGGGGCCCACCTCCATACCGAATCGGTCGGCGCGGTGGTCGATCGCCTCGCCCGCTACAGCGTGCTCGCCAGGGGCGCGTTGACCGACCGGTGCCCGGAACCGGAATTGCATCAGGCCTGGCACCGGCTCGCCGAACTCGCACTCGGCTACCGAGATCTCGCCTTCGAGGTCGGCGCGGGGCTCCGGCGTATTCCCGATCTGGCCGATCCGGGATTGACGGGCTGATCCGCCGAGGTGGAACGCCGACTCTGCGAATGCCCATCCGGAACGAATCCCTCGAAGCAGACGTGGGTCCGTATGTCGAGGTCGCGGGCGCGCGCCGGACCGCCTTGGGCTGAATCGTCCACGTTCGGCATCCGATGGTGGGAAGCTCGAAGGACCGCGGTCTCGAGGCGAGGAAGCGTGACACATGGTGGACAAGACGAGTGGATCTGCCGGGGGCAACGGCAGAGTGGTTACGGTCGACCGACCGGAACACATTCGGAATGTGGTGCTGGTCGGTCATTGCGGGGCGGGGAAGACGACGCTGGTGGATGCGCTGGCATTGACGACGGGGGCGGTGAATCGCGCGGGGCGGGTCGAGGACGGGACCTCACTGTCCGACTACGACGACATCGAACATCGGCAGCACAGATCCGTGCAGTTGTCGGTGGTGCCGATGGCGTGGGGCGGTATGAAGGTCAATCTGGTCGATACGCCCGGATACGCGGATTTCGTCGGCGAGTTGCGGGCCGGGCTGCGGGCGGCGGACGCGGCGCTGTTCGTCGTGTCGGCGGCCGAGGGCCCGGAAGGGGTGAGCGGGGCGACGCGGGCGCTGTGGGAGGAATGCGCGGCGGTGGGAATGCCGCGGGCGATCGTCATCACCCATCTCGACACGGCGCGCGGGGATTTCGACGAGATGGTGCGGACCTGCCGCACGGTGCTCGGCGGTGGCGGGTCGGAGAATGTACTGCCGTTGCATATGCCGGTATACGGGCCGAAAAGTCCGGACGGGCATCGTCCGGTGACCGGGCTTATCGAGTTGTTGCCCAATTGCGTGGTCGATTACTCCGCGGGCGTGGCCGAGCGGACCGAACCGTCGGAGGAACAGCGTGCGGTGCTGGAGGACGCGCGCAATCGGCTGATCGAGGGAATCATCGCGGAGAGCGAGGACGAATCGCTCATGGAGCGATATCTCGCCGGTGACGATATCGAACTCGATACATTGACCGCCGACCTCGAGCGGGCGGTGGCGCGCGGGAGTTTCCATCCGGTGCTGTTCGGCGCGCCTGCGCCAGAAGGCGCGAAACAGGGACTCGGCACGGTCGAACTGCTCGATCTGATCGTCGGCGGGTTCCCGACGCCGACCGAACACGTGGTGTCCGCCTCACCCGCGACCGACGGCAGCGGTCCGCGCCCCCTGCCGTGCGATCCGGACGCGGCGCTGGCGGCGGAGGTGATCCGCACGGCGTCGGACCCCTATGTCGGGCGGGTATCGCTGGTGCGGATGTTCTCGGGCACCCTGCGCGCCGACGACACCGTGCACGTCTGTGGGCACGGGCTGGAGGAACGCGGCCACCCCGATCACGATGTGGACGAGCGCGTCGGATCGGTGACCTCGCCGTTCGGCAAACAGCAGCATCCGCTCGGTCAGGTCATCGCGGGCGATATCGCCTACGTCACCAAACTGGGTCACGCCGAAACCGGCGACACGCTGTCGGAGACCGGCGCGCCGCTGCTCATCGAACCGTGGCCGATGCCGGATCCGCTGCTGCCCATCGCGATTCGCGCGCACGGCAAGGCCGACGAGGACAAACTCTCACACGGCCTTGGCCGGCTGGCCGCCGAGGATCCCGCCCTGCGCCTCGAGCACAACGCGCAGACCGGCCAACTGGTGCTGTGGTGTCTGGGCGAGGCGCACCGCGATGTGGCGTTGGAGCGGCTGCGGACCCGTTTCGGTGTGCAGGTGGACGTGATCGACCACAGGGTGGCGCTGCGCGAGACCTTCGCGGGGAAGGCGACGGCGCGCGGCAGGCATGTGAAGCAGTCCGGCGGCCACGGGCAGTACGCGGTCTGCGAGATCGAGGTGGAGCCGCTGCCGGGCGGGTCGGGGATCGAATTCGTGGACAAGGTCGTCGGCGGGGCGGTGCCACGGCAGTTCATTCCCTCGGTCGAGAAGGGGGTCAGGGCGCAGGCCGCGCGCGGGGTGGCGGCCGGATATCCGCTGGTCGACGTGCGGGTGACCCTGTTCGACGGCAAGGCGCATTCGGTCGATTCCTCCGACGCCGCATTCCAGACCGCGGGTGCACTGGCGCTGCGTGAGGCCGCCGTGAGCGCGGGCGTCGCGCTGCTGGAGCCCTACGCGGAGGTCTGGGTGGTGGTGTCCGACGACTACGTGGGCCCGGTCCTGAGCGATCTGTCCTCGCGGCGCGGGCGTGTGCTCGGCACAGAACCGCACGGCGACGGAAGGACACGTGTGCGTGCGGAGGTCCCGGAGCTGGCGCTGAGCCGCTATGCGATCGACCTGCGGTCGATCTCGCACGGCACCGGCGATTTCAGCAGGAGCTACGCGCGTCACGAGTCGATGCCGGCCGCTCTCGCCGACGCGGTACGCAAAGACGCCGACGGAGGGTGACCGGCGGCGCACCGGTCGATCCTGCCTTTCGAGACCAGCGCGTCCCGCCGCCGACCGGCCCCTACGCTGCCACTATCCTGGGAGCCATGGCAGTAGGTAAGGGCGGCACGCAGTCCAAGGAAGCGAAAGCCGCGGCGAAGGCGGCGCGCAAGGCGGCGTCGAAACAGCGGCGTCAGCAGCTGTGGCAGGCATTCCAGATGCAGCGCAAAGAAGACAAGCTGCTGCTGCCCCTGATGATCGGCGCGCTCGTCGGCATCATCGTGGTGTTCCTGGTGATCGGTCTGATCTTCGGGTTGCTGTTGTTCCTGCTGCCGCTGGGCATCCTGCTCGGCGTACTGGCCGCCTTCATCATTTTCGGCCGCCGGGTGCAGAGGAACGTCTACGCCAAGGCCGAGGGCCAGGCGGGCGCGGCGGCGTGGGTGCTGGACAACCTGCAGGGCAAATGGCGGGTCAACAACGGCATCGCCGCGACCACCCAGCTGGATGCCGTGCACCGGGTGATCGGGCTGCCTGGCGTCGTCTTCGTCGGCGAGGGCTCCCCGAATCGGCTCAAGTCGCTGCTGGCGCAGGAGAAGAAGAAGACCGCGCGACTGGTCGGCGACACCCCCATCTACGACGTGATCATCGGCAACGACGAAGGTCAGGTGCCGCTCAAGGAACTACAGCGCTACCTCACCAAACTGCCGCGCAATATCGACGTCAAGCGCATCGACCAGATCGAGGGCAGGCTGGCCGCACTCGGTGCGCGCGGCGGGCCCGCGATGCCGAAGGGTCCGATGCCGGCGGGCGCCAAGATGCGCGGGGTGCAGCGCACGATCCGCAGGCGCTGACGCACCCGCGACCGGCTCCTACCGCGCGTTGACGACCGCGGTCCCGGTCGCGCGGTCGTGCATACCCCGCCCATCGGCGTCGGTGAACAGCGCCGGAACCACGAAGATCAACAGCACCTGCCGCGCCAGCGCCCGGACGAATCCGACGGGCGCGGCGGCGTCGACCCGGATGACGCGTAACCGGAGAAAATACTGTCCGGGCGTGAAACCGAACAGTGTCACCGCCGCGATGCCGACCACGAACCAGATCAGCAGCGGCAGGTTCGCGTTCACATGACGCAGGATCAACAGCGATATTCCGACCGCCATCAACCAGTCGACGAACATGGCGCCGATGCGGCGCGCCTGCCCCGCTATCGACCCCGCGCCCGACTTCGGCAGACCGAGATGTTCGCCGGGAAACTCGGGTGTAGCCGAGTCGCCGGACTCGGCCGATGGTCCGGAAAGCCAGCTACCGGTGATGCGCGACATGACCTCCAGGGTAGGTGGCGGCGACCGTCGGGCTCGCACCGCATAAGGGGAGTTCAACGTCACCGGGCGGGGAACGAATGGCAGGATTACGATGCAGGGCGAGCCGGGGTGACCATCCACACCCTGCCAGCCGCACGTGTAACACTGGCGAAACACAGCCTTGATTGCTGGGAAACACCGCGTCCATAGCGTCTGGACGCGACGAACCCATGCAATCGACACTGGCTGGGAACCGATCCGTAAGGAGAACAAGTGACGTTCAGCACGGCCGACGAGGTCATCCAGTACATCAAGGAGCAGGAGGTCGAGTATGTCGATATCCGCTTCAGTGATCTTCCGGGTGTGCAGCAGCACTTCTCGATCCCGGGGAAGGCCTTCACCGCTGACCTCGCCGAGGAAGGGCTAGCGTTCGACGGCTCCTCCGTTCGTGGCTTCCAGTCCATCGACGAGTCGGACATGCTGCTGCTGCCCGACTTCAGCACCGCGCGCCTCGACCCGTTCCGCGCCGCCAAGACGCTGAACCTCAACTTCTTCGTGCACGACCCGTTCACCCGCGAGGCCTACTCCCGCGACCCGCGCAACATCGCGCGCAAGGCGGAGGAGTACCTGCGTTCGACCGGTATCGCCGACACCGCGTACTTCGGCGCCGAGGCCGAGTTCTACATCTTCGACTCGATCCGCTACGACTCGACCATGAACGGCGCCTTCTACGAGATCGAGTCGGTCTCGGGCTCCTGGAACACCGGCGCCAAGACCAACCCGGACGGCACCCCGAACCGTGGTTACAAGGTTCGCAACAAGGGCGGTTACTTCCCCGTCGCGCCGTACGACCACTACGTCGACCTGCGCGACAAGATCTCGACCAACCTGCAGAACGCGGGCTTCGAGCTCGAGCGCGGCCACCACGAGGTCGGCACCGCCGGTCAGGCCGAGATCAACTACAAGTTCAACACCCTGCTCGGCGCGGCCGACGACCTGCAGCTGTTCAAGTACATCGTGAAGAACACCGCGTGGACCGAGGGCAAGACCGTCACCTTCATGCCGAAGCCCCTCTTCGGTGACAACGGCTCGGGTATGCACGTGCACCAGTCGCTGTGGAAGGACGGCAAGCCGCTGTTCCACGACGAGGCCGGCTACGGCGGCCTGTCGGATCTGGCGCGTCACTACATCGGCGGCATCCTGCACCACGCCCCGTCGCTGCTGGCGTTCACCAACCCGACCGTGAACTCCTACCACCGTCTGGTCCCGGGCTACGAGGCCCCGATCAACCTGGTGTACTCGCAGCGCAACCGCTCCGCCGCGGTCCGCATCCCGGTCACCGGCAACAACCCGAAGGCCAAGCGCATCGAGTTCCGCGCGCCGGACTCCTCGGGCAACCCGTACCTGGCCTTCGCCGCCATGATGATGGCGGGCCTGGACGGCATCAAGAAGAAGATCGAGCCGCTGGCTCCGGTCGACAAGGACCTCTACGAGCTCCCGCCGGAGGAGGCCAAGAACATCCCGCAGGCCCCCACCAGCCTGGCCACGGTCATCGACCGCCTCGAGCAGGATCACGACTACCTGACCGAAGGCAACGTCTTCACCCCCGACCTGATCGAGACCTGGATCGACATCAAGCGCACCCAGGAAATCGCCCCGGTCAACCTGCGTCCGCACCCGCTCGAGTTCGAGCTCTACTTCGACGTGTAAGTCTGACCTGCACGAATAGGTCTACTTGGCCCGGTTCGTACGCAGTTCATACGCAATAGGCGGTATCGAGTCCACCCGCCGCGTGATCACAGGCGCGATCACGCGGCGGGTGGACTCGTCTATACCCGGCCAAGGGACGTCACCAGGATCTGGCCGCGCTACCGTTTGCCGATGGGAAGAGCGGAAGACGACAAGTTGGTCGTCATTCCCAACGGCACCACCACATTCGATGACACGGCAATCAGCGCCGCCGTCGAGTTCCAAGAGACCGCAGGGCATTACATCATCGTCAGGATATGAATTCTCGCTGCCCCGGTTGGCATGTCACCGCGTTGTCACAAGTGGCCCGAACGACCCGGCAGAGGAGTCCGCCCGCCGATCCGGCGGGACACGCCGGTCGCTACCCATCCGCGCGCCGCGCGGCTTCGAATCAAGTCGGAGATCCTTACTCCGGAAGGAGGTAGCCCATGGGCACACACGGCAAGCCCGTCGCTTCACACCGTTCCTCCGCCCTGCGCCCCGCCATCGTCCTGCTGAGCGGCGCCGTCTGCGCGGCGGTGGCCGGGACCACGCCCGCCCTCGCCGACAACCAGCCGATGATCGCGCCGGTCGGACAGCTCCCCATCACCCTCACTCTCTCGGAGGCGATGGGTTCCGGCGCGGGCCTACTCGACACCATCGCTTTCGGCGTTCCACCGACCGATGCCGGACATCCGAACTCGCCGGTCGAGGCCCCCGCCCGGATCGTCACCGAGGCACTGGGCCTGACGCTCGCGGCCCCCTCCCTCGCACCGCCCACCTGGGACGAGTCGAGCGATCCTGTGCCCGCCGCCGCGCCGGTCGCCGATCCGGAGCCGGGCGTGCCGCCCCAGGCGAACCGGATCCGGATCGGCAGCGTCGCACTCGACCGTCCGAGCGTCGTGGCGCCGGAACAGGCGGCACAGATCAACGCGGGCGCGGCGGAAGTCGAGGACGCGCTGTCCGACGTGCTCGACAGCTCCGGCGTGGAGCAGGCGCGCTCCGACGAGGTCGCCGCGCGGATGATCGGTGACGCCGCGATCGGCGCGGTCGTCGGCGGCGTGGTGATCGCTCCCGTCGCCATGGCGGTGGGCGCACTCGTCGGCGGTGTGGGCGGGTTCGTCCTCGGCATCCCGTTCCTGCCCACGGGCCTGGTCGTGGGGCCGGTCGTCGGCGCGACCATGGTCGCCACGTTCATCACCGTCCCGGCCATCGTCGCGGGCGCGGTGATCGGCGCGGGCGTGGGTGCGGCGCAAGGCTGGAACGCACCGCTCGATCCGCCGTCGGCGGGCTGACGAGCAGGGTGCGCGTCGCTTTCGTGGTGTTCCAGGTGCGACGGGCGGCCAGGAGGGCATCGCCGCGGTCGCCCGGCTGGATGATGTGGAGACCGGCGGCTGATGCCGACGGGGCGGCAGCGTGTCAGGACCGAGAAGTAGCTGAATACTAACTACAGTCGGCAATCATGTTGCGAATTATCCGGAAACTGAGCTTGACCGCCTCAGCGCTTGCCGTGCTGCCCGCGTCAGCTGCGCACGCGGATATCGCCACCCTTCCACCACACGAGAAGACCTTCAGCTCGATGTTCGGCAGCTTCACAGTCGGCGTCCGCGACGAAGCCATCCAACGCATCGCGCCGTTGAACATGATCGGGACCACCCAAGAAGCCCTGGTCAGCAATGTCGCCTACGGCCGGGTCGACGGGCCGGCCGGCGGCGTGCTGAAGACCGGTTATGCCGTCGGCTGTGCGGTCAAGATCGACAGCGGATCGGTCGGCGCCGAGCCCACCCTCGAAGCCGGAGTCGAAGGGCCGCAGCAGAACTACGCGACGGAGCAGGCGCAGTCGCGCACGACGGAGCAGTCGCAGTCGCGCACGACGGAACAGTCGAGTACGGGGGAGTCGGTACAGTCGCAGACGCGGCAGTCGGGGCAGGCGCAGACGCAGGAGTCCGGGCAGGTACAGGAACGGCAGGGGGTGAAACCGCACGTCACCGTGGACCCGGGTCCGATATTGGCGCTCAACCTCAAACCCGGCGATGTGCAAGATATCGCGATCGGCGAGGGCAAGGAACTCATCCCAGGCAAGACCGTGCAGATCGTGACCCGCGACTACCACATCAAGGTCGACGACTGCCTCGGCCCGGTGACCATCAGACAGTTCACCTACCTGTATGCCAGATCTCCCGAAGTCGACGACAGCGGAGCGGTGTTCGGCGACCCCACCTCGCTGTAGGACCGATTCCGGAGCTTCACCGCAGCGAGAACCCTGGTGGCGATATGGTCGAGTGCCTCGGCGACCCCGCGGCGGCGCAGGCCGGAGACGCGCGCGTTCGTGCGCCACCGAGCCTGCCGGTTAACGCCGAAGGGGCGAGCGGACATAGAGCGGATATGGGGAGTGCGAGGCGTGTCTTGCCGGGTGTGGTCGCGGGACTGATCGCGCTGAGCGCCTGTCACACAGGTGCCGAACCGCGGCCGCAGACGTTGGACGCGCAGGTGATCGAGTTCGACGCGTCAGGGTTCTACGGGCCGCCGTTCGCCGCCGTCATCGACAGCGAGGCCGCGGCGCGGTCCTTCACCGGATGGTTCGCCACGCGCGAGGATCGGTCGTATCCGGTGCCGCAGGTGGTGGCCCATCCCGAACTGTTCACCGATCTGGGTACCTACACCTATCTCGCCATGGTGACCGGTACCGGATGCCGGGCCCCGGTCGAGGCCGAGTTGCGGCGGATGGGCACCGATGTGGTGGCGGCGCTCCTCGGCGGCGTCGACCGGCCCGAATGCGTTCGCGCGTATACGCCGTTCGTGGTGTACAAGGTGCGGCGGGCCGATATCGACGGGGTGACGACGGTGGGCGGTGCGCCCGTCGATCGCGATGGTCCGGCCGAGCTGGTCGGGAAGGTCGAACTCTCCCCCACGGCAACGGCTTTCGAGCCGCGCGAGGTGACCGAACCGGCGCAGCGCACTGCCCTCGTCGACGAATTGAGCGCGGCGGCAGTCGATTCGGCGGCAATGCGGACGACGGTGGAGGGGACGTCGCGGCTGCTGAGCGAATATGGTCCCGCGGACCTGCGGCGGTACGCGTTTCCCGTGCGTGCCTGCCCCGATGACGTCGTAACGCTGAGGATCAGCGCCGCCGAACTACATGCCGTGGCGAATACTGCGGCCGACGCGCCGCGCACCTGCGAAGCCCCCACCGCCCACCTGGCGGTATTCGACGTGCGCGGGATGTACGTACCCGACGGCGCTCGACTCGTCGGCTGAGCCGCGCACCGGTCATGGCCATCAGTACGCGAATCGTCGAGGATCGACGCATGCCGACCTGATCCGACCCCAGGTTCCGGGGCTGGACGCGATCCGGTCGGACCGACATAGTCCAGGGGTGAACTCGGTGTCGGCGATTGTGCGGGTGTTGGTGGGGCTGGTGTTGACACTGGGGGTGGCGGCTCCGGTCGGCACGGCGGATTCGGGGGCCGAACCCGTGGTGACACCCCATCGGTATGAGCAGCACTACCTCACCGCGCCGGACGGGACACGATTGCACGCGGATGTCCTGCGCCCGGCGGGACTCCCCGAGGACGCCAAGACTCCGGTGATCCTGACCGTCAGCCCGTACCGGTCGCATACGGCCTATATCTCCGCGCCGCGCGCGAGTGGAGGACCGTCCACCGACTACCTGCCCGTCGATCTGGCACTGCGGGCCGGCTACACCTATGTCATCGTCGATCTGCGTGGCTTCGGCGGATCCAACGGCTGCCCGGATTACGGCGGTCCGGGCGAACGTTCGGATGTGACGACCGCGGTGGAGTGGGCGGCGAGTCAGCCGTGGTCGACCGGGCGGGTGGGCATGGTCGGGGTCTCCTACGAGGCGTGGACCGGACTGCTCGGGCTGGCCGCACGGCCGCGCGGGCTGGCCGCGGTGCTCGCGTTCGAACCGGTGGTCGACCCGTACTCGTACCTGTACATGCGGGGTGTGTCGTGGAAGTTCTCCGGCAAACCGGTGACCGAGGGCGGTATTCGACCGGCGGATCAGGTCGGCATGGAACATCTGGCGATCGCGTCGACGCCGGGCCGCCCCGACGACTCCCCCGAGTACCAGGCCAATGCCGTGCAGATGACACAGGAGTGCGGTGAGCGGTATCTGGCGCTCACCGGCGATCACGACGACCGGAATCCGCAGTGGGTGGCCCGCGACCTGGTGGCGGCGACGCGCGGCAACACCATTCCGCTATTCCTCGGCCAGGGGTTTCTCGATGCCAACACCCGCCCCGATCGGGTGTTCGAGTTGTGGCAGGCCCAGGGCGCGGGTGAGCATCGGGCCTGGTTCGGGCAGTGGGGACACAGTGACTGCCGATTCAAGTGCGGCACACCGCAGTTCGACGCCGAGATGATGGCGTTCCTGGACCGGCATGTGGCCGGGCGGGATGTGACGGTGCCGGGTCCGCGCGTCACCGTCGGACAGTTCGACGGCGGGTGGCGATCCGAAACCGCGTGGCCGCCGGTGGATTCCCGCGTGTATCCGGCAGAACTGCGCGCCGGGGTCTACACCGACCGCGGTTACGTGCCCGGTCCCGATCGGGAACTCTGGTCGATCTCGCAGCCGTTCGAGCGGGTCACCCAACTGTCCGGCGTTCCCACCGCCTCGCTGCGGCTGGACGGTCCCGCGTCGGCCACGGCGGCGGTCGAACTCTACGACGTGGAACCCGGCGGGCGCGCCACGATCATCACCCGCGGCATCGCACCGGTCGCCGAGACCACCGAGGTCAGGATGCTGGCCCAGGACTGGCCGCTGGCCGCGGGGCATCGGCTCGGGGTGCGGATCACCGATGTCGTCGACGACGTGTGGACGCACGCACCGTCCAACGCGACGGTGACCGTCCGGTCCGGACGGGTCGATATTCCCCTGCTCGTGGAGCCGCGCGTACCCGACCTCACCGGCGGGGGCAGCGAGGCCCACGCGAAGTGGCGCGTGGAGAAGACCACCACGATCGCGCCGGAGGTGATGAACAATGCGGTGGTGCATATGAAGCTGCCGAACGAGACGAGCCCGCGATGAGTCCCGCGGCGCGGAATGCGACGATCCGTGGCGTGGCGGTGTCCACCCCGGTCGATGACGTGGTGGCCGAGCGTCTCGCGCGGGCGCTGCGCTGCGTCACGATCTCCACCGATGAGCAGTCCGAAACCCCCGACGCCGAGTTCGCGCGGCTGGCCGCGCATCTGGAACAGTCCTTCCCGCTGACGCACGCCGAACTAGAACTGGAGACCTTCGGTCGTAGCAGGCTCTACCGCTGGGCGGGCCGGGAGCCCGAGCGGGTGTCGGCGATCCTGCTGGCCCACCAGGACGTGGTGCCGGTCGGTGACGAACCGGGCTGGACCCATCCGCCGTTCGACGGCGTGGTGGACGCGGACTACATCTGGGGTCGCGGCGCTATCGACGACAAGAGCAGGCTCGTCGCGATCCTGGAGGCGGTGGAATCGGCGCTGGCCGATGGCGTGCGTCCCGAGCACACCGTCTACCTGGCCTTCGGGCATGACGAGGAAGTGTTCGGCGACGAAGGCGCGGTCCGGATGGCGCGACGGCTGCGTGCGGCCGGGGTGCGCGCGGATCTGCTGTTGGACGAAGGCGGTGTGATCACCGAGGGCGTCGCCGACGGCGTGGACCGCCCGGTGGCATCGATCATGCTGGGCGAGAAGGGTTACGCCACCGTCCGGCTCTCGGTGCGGGAAGTGGGCGGGCATTCATCGATGCCGGGTAAGCAGACCGCGGTGGGCCGGATCGCCCGCGCGGTGGCGCGCGTCCAGGATCATCCGATGCCGCTGCGACTCACCCCCGGTGCGATCGACATGCTGTCGCGATTGCGCCACGCCATGCCCGAGGCACGGCGACGCCTGCTCGGCTTGGCCTCGGTGCGTGCGGTCGCGCCGCTCATCACCCGCATCATGGCGATCAGCCCGCAGACCGAGGCGATGGTCCGCACTACCACCGCGCCCACCGTCATTCGCGGTGGCGTGAAGGCGAACGTACTTCCGCAGCACGCCGAGGCACTCGTCAATTTCCGTATCCTGCCCGGTGATTCGGTGACCACGGTGCTCGAACACTGCCGCAGGGTGGTGCGCGACGCCGGCGTCGACATCGAACTCGTCGGTATGTCATCGGAACCGTCGGGCGGCACCTCCCCCGGCCCCGCCTTCGATGTGATCGCCGCGATCGCCGAGGCGATCGTGCCGGGTGTCGCGGTCACCACCGGCCTGGTGCCAGGCGCGACCGACTCCAGGCATTACGACGATCTGGCCGGGACCCGCTGCAACTTCGCGCCGATCGTGCTCACCGGCGCGGACCTGGCGACAATCCACGGAACCGACGAGCGGATCTCCCGGGTGAACTACGCTCGGCTGATCGAGTTCAACAGGCGGCTGATCGACGCGCTCGCGGCACGGCCCGAATAGTCGACGCAACCGGAAGGAGCACGGGTGACCCGCACCGAAGAAGGCGTTTTCGACGCACGTGGCAGCCGGATCGCCTGGCGCGCCTGGCTTCCCGACACGGCGACGCGCGCGGTGATCGTGCTCGTGCACGGCATCGCCGAACACGCGGGCCGCTACGCCCACGTCGGCGCCCGACTGGCCGAGGCCGGTTTCGCCGTCTACGCGCTCGACCATGTCGGGCACGGGAAATCCGCGGGCGGCAAAGCGAATATCGGCTCGATGGACAGCGCCGCGGACAATGTCGAGGGGATGCTCGAGGTCGCGGTCCGCGAACACCCGGGGGTGCCGACCTTCCTGCTCGGCCATTCGATGGGCAGTCTGGTCACGCTCTATCTGGCGACGCGCGCGCCCCTGGATATCACGGGGATCGTGCTGTCGGCCCCGCCATTGGATATTCCGGTCGGCAATGCGCTGCAGCGACTGTTCGCGCCGGTACTGAGCGCGTTGACGCCGAACCTCGGTGTGCTCACGCTGGATTCGGCGATGATCAGCCGCGATCCCGCGGTGGTCAGCGCCTACGACAGCGATCCGCTGGTGTATCGGGGCAAGGTGCCCGCGCGCACGGGTGCGGAAATCCTGCGCGCCACCGATCTGGTCAAACAGCGGCTAGGCACGCTCACCCAGCCGCTGCTGGTGCTGCACGGCACGGCCGATGTCTTGGCTGCGCCGTCGAGTTCGGATCTGGTGGAGCGGGGCGCGGGCTCGAAGGATCTGACGGTCATCCGATACGAGGGCCTCTACCACGAGGTATTCAACGAGCCCGAACAGGACAGGGTTCTGACCGACGTGGCCGGATGGCTGGAGAGCCACATTACCCAGCAGTAGAATCCCGGCATGGGAACCACATCCACCGGGTCGGTCGCCTTTATTCGCGCCATGTGGCACAGCTCGATCGTCGGTAAGGCGCTCGAGGGCTTCACGGCCGAATTGACCGATCTCGGCTTCGACCCCGACACCATCGACGTCTTCGAGGTACCCGGCGCCTTCGAGATCCCGCTGCACGCCAAACGGCTCGCCTCGAGCGGGAAGTACTCGGCCGTCGTGGCCGCCGCGCTGGTCGTGGACGGCGGCATCTACCGGCACGATTTCGTCGCCTCCGCCGTGATCGACGGACTCATGCGCGTCCAGCTCGACACCGACGTTCCGGTGTTCTCCGTGGTGCTCACCCCGCATCATTTCCACGAGCACAGCGAACACGTCACCTACTTCACCGAGCATTTCGTCACCAAGGGCGCGGAAGCCGCCCGCGCGCTCGCGACCACGCTCAACTCGTTGCGGACGCTGCCCGCCTGACCGCGGGACTCGGTGCGCGCCGGGGCGGCGGTCAGGCGAATTTCGTCAGGCAGGTCTGCTCGCCGTCCAGCACGCCCGTTCGGAACGCCTCGAGGCGCTGATACCCGCTCGTGACGATCTTGCCGTCGACGTCGGCGGCGGCGAGTCCGTCCGAGAGCAGACCGGAGACCGCCTCGTCGAGATCCTTGGCCGACAGCCGCGGGTCACTGTTCGGCTCGCTCAACGCTGTGGTGAAAGCGCCGCTCAGGCACGCCGTGCGCAGGCCAGCGGTTTCGGCTCCGGTCAGCGTCAATCCGCGATCCTGTTGCACGGCGAGCATGTAGCGCGACACGAAGACGATGAAGGCGTTGTAATCGCCCGCCACCGTGTCCGACAGAATCTCGTCCTCGCCGGTGGCCTCACCCCGCTCGGCCAGCGCGGGCACATCGGTGCCGATCGTGTTCGCGGTCGGGCAGTAGGACACCGGCGCGGTGGCGGTGACCTTCGGGCAGTTCTTCACCACACCCGAGTAGTCGAACCGTGGGGCCTTCCGCACCGGGAAGTTCCGGGCGAGCGCTTCGCTCACGCTGGTCAGCGCTGCCACGTCGACGGGCAACTGCTGCTGTTCCTCGTCCGCGATCTCGAAGGTGGTCGGCAGGGTGCCACGCCGGTTCTTGATCTCCTTGCGGTCGATCTTCTTACAGGCCGCCGCGCCGTCGTTGTAGCCGAGTTGCACCGCCGTCACCCGCTCGAAGGCCGACCCGTGCACATTCTTCGGATTACTCGGGTCGGTGTCGCGAATGGCGACGGTGGCGCCGAGCACGCCGTCCAATCCGTCGGTCATATTCATCGTGAAATGTTTCGCATCGCCCTCGGCCACATGGCGCAGGAATACCCCGGCCAGGCAGTCGGCCTGCTGTTCCTGCACCAGCACCGGAGTGAGCAGGCCCGCGATCTTGGCCTGGCCCTGTATGGCGTGACCGTATTCGTGCGCGAGCACCATCACCACCGCCATCGCGCCGTATTTCTCCTGCACCTGCGGCAGCAGCACCCCGCGATCCCAGCCGATGGTGTGATCCCCCGAGCAATAGGCGGCGTTGACGAGTTGGTAGGTGTCGGATCGGCAGAACTGGATCGACTGCTCCTTCGGCGCCTTCGCATCCCAGGAGATGTAGCGACTCACCGGCGTGAAGACGCCGGGAAAGGTTTTGGCGTACTCCGCTTTCCAGTACTCCTCGATATCGGCGATCGCGTTGAGCGACAGCCGGTCGATCGGGCCACCGTCCCCGTTCTCCGCCGTCAGCGGCGCGTCCGCGACGCCGGGGCGCGCACCACTGGATCCGGTGCCGGTGGCGGCGCCAGCGAGCTCCCACGGATTCTCCGTGCCGGTGGCCGGGGCATTGTCGGTCGCCCCATTGTCGGTCGCGCCATTGTCGGTCGCGGCGCCATCGGTCGTGACGGTAACGGCATCGCAGGCCGTCAGCGCCGTGCCGAACGCGACGAGAGCCGCGATCACCCCGAGGCGCAGTCGCGCAAACCTCATCAGGTACCTCCCCGAAATCCTTTGCGGGGCCGCACGTTCGCCGGGCCCCGCCGGTGGATCCGCGCCCCCACCGGTCGAGCGTTCACATGGTAATCGCAGAAATCACGCCACGCGCAGCACAACCGGCCGGCGAAACCGTTCCGATGCGCTACGCGTCCAGGCGGGTACGGGCGAGCACGGCCCGATGATCCGAACCGGGGATGGTCAGCGCCCACATCTCCTCGGCCGTGCCGTCGGCCACCAGGATGTGATCGATGCCGATGATCGGGCCCCATGTGCGGTCGGCCGGATAGGTGGGCAAGCGACCCGCGCCCGCCAGTTCCGCGGCCGAGGCGAAACGGCCGCGCAACAGGTCACGGAATACCGCGTGATCGCGGGTCGCGTTGAAATCCGCGCCGACCAGCGCCGGACCGGTCTGCGCGTCGAGGATTTCGCGTATCCGGTGCATCTCGGTGCTCCACGAGTGGAAATCCACCGTGGGCGGCACCGGATGGAAAGCGAAGACCGCGACCGGGCCACGCTGCGGATGATCCATGGTCGCGGCCAGATTGTCGAGGAGGAAACCGTCGTATTTCCTGGTGTCCCGCAACGGATATCGGCTGTAGATGCCGGTGCCGCCGCCCCCGCCGCGCGGCTGTGTGTATTGGTACGGCAGGTATTCGGCCACCCCTGCCGCCGACAACCGGTCGGCCGCTTCCTGCGTCAACTCGTCGATGGTGAGCAGATCGACCCGCTGGGCGCGGACGGTCCGCACCACCTCGGTCACATCCGCGCCGCCGAAGAGCAGATTCGATTGCATGACCGTGACGACCGGCCCGCTCGCCGCCCGGCTGTCGGCCACGAAGATCGGCACCTGCGTCCAGAGCACGCCCACCACGACGATTCCCGCCGCGGCGGCACTGCGCCAGCCGCGGGCGAGCAGGAATATGGTCAACGCGACGAGCGCGCCGAGCATCAGATACGAGGCCCCGGACGCCAGCAGCACCGGAAGCTGTCGTCCGCTTCCCGCGCCGAAATAGAGCACTATTCCGGCGATTCCCGTGACGAGGGCGCCCCACCCCAGACCGAGCAGTGCCCGGTTCATCCATTTACGCACCATGCGATGCACTCTAGGCGGGGTAGGTGGAGACGAACTATGGCGTCTGTGAAGGTTGTGTGCAGACGCCGCCGGGGGGTGTTCACGAGCGGACGCGCGGTCCCGGCGAAATCTCATTCCGCCGTGCCTTCGGCGCACCAGTCGGTCGGCGTAGGGGCGCTCCGCGAAATGCCATTGTTCGACGCGAATCCACGCGTCCCAGAAGTCGGCCAGTCGCGCCGCGAAACTGCCCTTTTCCCGAACCTGCGTGCTCATCGATGGCGATCAGCCCACCGGCCCGCACGATGGGGCAGCTCGCACAGCCGCCGAACGAGGTCGCCGAGGTACGATGGGCTCGCCGAGGCGGTGCGCGGGGACGGCCGGTCCATCCGCACACTCGAGAGTCACGACCCGCGAAGGCGCCCCATGCGGCGTGGACGACGGCACGGATCGGTTCGGCTCCCGTTTTTCCTCGCCCCTCGGGGTAGTCGCGCGGCACACGACAGAGGAAGGCGGGCCATCCATGAACAGAACGACCTACGGCTCGCGGGCGGCCCCGAAACCTTCTGCGTCTCCGGAAGCTCCGAACCCGGACCGGTCGCTTGAGGCCGCCCGAAAGGCCCTGGTCACCCGTGGCGCTCATCTCATGCCCGCGCCCGTCACGACAGCGCGTCTCGGTGTTGAACACGATGCGTGGGACCGCTTCCGTACCCACTGGGACGCGCTCAGCACGGACAGTTACGCCGCCGACCAGGGAACGTGCAGGCTGCGCCGGTACGGGCGGTTCTCCTGCACCCCGGCGACGGGGCGGATCAAGCCGCTGCCGCAAGCCACCTTCGTGCAGCCGGAGAACAGCAACCCGCTCTATGTCGGCGTGGACCGCACCCTCGAGCCCCTGACCGATTCCTTCGTCGCCGACCCTGTTTTCCTGGCGGCGCTTCGCCTGCTCGGACAGTTGGCGACGGCACTGGACGACCCGGCGGTGTGGATCGCGAAGGTGCATCCTTTCCGCGTCATCGCCTCGGCGGACACGCACGGACTGCCCACACCGGAGGGTAGGCACCGCGACGGCGTCACCCTGGTGTCGTCACTTCTGGTCGGCAGGCGCAACGCTGTCGGCGGTAAAAGCTCGGTCTTCGATCCGGACGGAAGAAGGTTGCTGGCGATCACGCTCAGCGAACCGGGAGCACTGCTGCTGGGGGACGACCGCCGCACCCTGCACAGTGTGTCTGCGATACGCCCGGTGAATCGGAGCCGACCCGCCTATCGCGATGTCCTGGTGGTGACGTTCGCACCGGGCTGACGACAACCGGGGGCGGCCGATCTCATCCGACGCGGACGGGACAGGAGGTGCACGGTGCCTGCGGTTCGGTCCCGCGGCGACGCGAAGACAACGCCCACCATCATCGCGCTCGCCATCGCTTTCACAGTCACCGTCATCGACCCTCTGGTGCTCAGTCTGAACCTGCCCGAGGTGAGCCGGGCCCTGCACGTTCCCGCGCAGTTCGTCGGATTGCTGGGTGGAGCGGCGACGCTGGTGATGGCCGCCGCCGTACTCGCCGCGGGCAATCTCGGCGACGCCTTCGGGCTCAAGCGCCTGCTGATGTCGGGGCTGGTCGTCGTCACGGTGGTCAACCTGCTCTCCATGCTCTCGCCCGGCTACGGCTTCCTGCTCGTGATGCGCCTGCTGGACGGACTCGGGATGACGGCGCTGCTGGGTGTGCCGCTGGCTCTGCTGAAGACATCGGTGCCGCAGGAGAAGAGGCCGGCGGCGATCGGCGCGTTCATGGCCGTCGAAATGGTCCTGTGCGGGGTGACCCCGGCGTTGACGGGCTGGGCGGTAGCGGCGGTCAGCTGGCGGGTCCTGTTCCTGGTCGCCCCGCTGCTATCCCTTGCCTCGCTATGGTTGACGTCCCGGTACGTCCCGGAGGCTCCCGTCCAACAGCGCGGCAGGCTCGACGTGGTCGGCGTCATCCTGGTCGGAATGGCTCTGCTTGCCCTCGTCATCGGCCTCGCGGCGGCGCAGAACGGCGTCTCTCGGCCCGAGACTGTACTTCCGCTGGCGATCAGTGTGGTGGCCGCCGTGGTTTTCGTTCGCCATGAACGCCGGACCGACGAACCCGCCCTGGATCTGGCGTTGTTCCGCAGCCGCGCGTTCAGCGTGGCCATCGCGGCGACCCTCACGTTGAACTTCCTTGTCGCCGGGCTCGGTATCGCCCTCGGGCAGTTCGGCAGCGTGGTGCTCTCGCTGTCGCCCCAGTCCATCGGCCTGTTGTACCTGCCGGGCACTCTGCTGATCGCCGGTGCGGTGATCCTGGCCGGGCGCCTGATCGGGAAGTACAGCCCGAGACCGGTGATGGTCACCGGCCTGGCGGTGCTGGCGGTGAGCGGGCTACTGATGGCGGGCACGGTCAGCCCAACGATGGCGCTCTGGTTGCTGGTGCTGGCTATTTGGCTGTGCAACCTGGGCTCGCTGGTCACCTCCGCCTCGGTGTCCGAGACGGTCCTGTCCGAGGCTCCGGCCGGGCATTCCGGTGCGGTGGCTTCCGCGCAGTTGGCCTTCGGAATGACCGGTTACGCGTTCGGGCCCACCATCTACCTGCTGCTGCTCCGGATCTTCTTCAGGCGGGAGTGGCTGGCGGATGCCGGCTCGCGCGGACTGTCCGCGACCGAAGCCGAGCAGACGGTGGACGCCGTGCGCAGTAGCCTGGCGCTCAGCCCTGGCAGCGGCGGATTCGATCCGAACCTGATCCGGCACGCGTCCGGACTGCACCTCGGGCAGGACTTCGCGGACGCATTGCGGCTCACCATGCTGACAGTCACGCTCCTGCCGCTTGTCGTGGCGGTGGCGGCGTTTCTGCTGATGCCCCGTCGCGAAGAGCGTCAGCGGTAACGCTCGACGCCTACGTGCCGAATACGCGCTCGACCACCGCTTTCGCGCGCCGCGTCACGCGCATGTAGTTGTCGAGGAATTCGCTGCCGTCGTCGTTCGGCCATCCCGCGACGCGCGCGACCGCCGAGAGCAGTCGACCAGGGCCGGGGAGCTGATCGGCGGGCTTGCCGCGCACCAGGACCAACGCGTTACGCGCCTTGGTCGCTGTCAGCCAGGCGTCGCGCAACAGTGCCACATCCGAGGCGTCCAGCAATTTCTTCTGCTCGATGACATCCAGCGATTGCAGCGTCGAAGTGTTGTGCAGCTCCTCGATTTCGTGAGCGTGGCGCAATTGCAGCAGTTGCACCGTCCATTCGATATCGGCGAGGCCGCCGCGACCGAGTTTGGTGTGCGTCGCCGGATTCGCGCCGCGCGGCAGCCGTTCGGCGTCCACCCGCGCCTTGATACGCCGGATCTCGCGCACCGATTCGGCGGACACGCCGCCTGCCGGATAGCGCACCTTGTCGATGACGTGCAGGAAACGCACACCGAGTTCCTGATCGCCCGCGACCTGGTGGGCGCGCAGCAGCGCCTGCACCTCCCACGGCTGGGCCCACTGCTGGTAGTAGGCGGCGTAGGCGGCGAGTGTGCGCACGAGCGCGCCGTTGCGGCCCTCGGGGCGCAGTCCGGCGTCCACGTGCAGCGGCGGGTCCGTGCTGGGGGCGCCGAGTAGTTTCTGCACCCGGTCGGCCACCGAGATCGACCACTTCACGGCTTTGGTCTCATCGACGCCTGGACGCGGATCGCAGACGAACAGCACGTCGGCGTCGGAACCGTAGCCGAGTTCGAGTCCGCCGAGCCTGCCCATTCCGATCACCGCGATATCGGCGGGCGCCGGATCTCCTGTCTCGGCCTCGTCGGCCCGGATCACCGCCATGAGTGAGGCTTCCAGCACCGCGACCCATACCGAGGACAGAGCGCGGCACACCTGCGGGACGGCGAGCATGCCGAGCAGATCGGCCGAGGCCACCCTGGCCAATTCGTGCCGTCGCAGCGAACGGGCCGCGGCCACCGCGCGCCAGGGGTCCTCGTAGCGGGCGGCGGCGGTGAGGATGCCGCGCGAGACGTCCTCCTGCTTGGGGCTGAGCAGCAGCGGCCCGACCGGCCCGTCGGCATACATGCGAATGATGTCGGGCGCGTTGATGAGCAGGTCCGGCAGATATTCCGAGGAGCCGAGCACTATCATCAGCCGCTGCGCGATCGCGCCCTCGTCACGCAGTTCGCGCAGGAACCAGATCTGGTCGTCCAAACCTTCCGACACGCGACGGTAGGCCAGCAGCCCGGCATCGGGATTCGGTGTGTCACCGAGCCATTCGAGCAGAGTCGGCAACAGCAGCGCCTGGATCCTGCCCTTGCGCGAAACCCCGCCGGTGAGGGCCTTCAGATGTCCGAGCGCGTTCTCCGGCGCCGCGTAGCCGAGAGCGGCCAGCTGCCGGATCGCCGCGTCCGGGCTCAGCCGCAACGCGTCCGAATCCAGTTTCGCCACCGATTCCAGCAACGGGCGGTAGAAGAGTTTCGCGTGTAATCGCCGCACCCGCACGGCATTGCGGCGGATTTCGGCGGACAGCACGCCGACCGCGTCTTGCCTGCCGTCCGGACGGATATGCGCCGCGCGGGCCAGCCAGCGCATCCCCTCCTCGTCGTCGGCGGCGGGCAAGGTGTGGGTCCGCTTGAGGCGCTGCAATTGCAGGCGATGTTCGAGCAGGCGCAGGAATTCGTAGGACGCGGTCAGATTCGCCGCGTCGTCGCGGCCGACGTAACCGCCCGCGGCCAGGGCCGTCAACGCCTCGACGGTGCCCTGGACGTGCAGGGTGTCGTCCACCCTGCCGTGCACCAATTGCAGGAGCTGGACCGCGAATTCGACATCGCGCAGACTGCCGTGCCCGAGTTTGAGTTCGCGCTCGCGCAGATCCTCGGGAACGAGATCCTCCACGCGGCGGCGCATGGCCTGCACGTCGGGGACGAAATCGGGCCGTTCCGAGGCGGCCCACACCATCGGCATCAACGCGTCCCGATACTGTTGCCCGAGTTCGAGATCGCCGGTCATCGGACGGTTCTTCAACAGCGCCTGGAATTCCCAGGTGCGGGCCCACCGCTTGTAGTACGCGAGATGCGATTCCAGCGTGCGCACCAGCGCGCCCGCCTTGCCCTCCGGCCGCAACGCCGCGTCGACCTCGAAGAAGGCCTGGCTGCCCACGCTCATCATCTCGGCGGCCAACCGGGTGGCGGTGGGATCCGCGGGTTCGGCGACGAAGACCACGTCGACATCGCTGACGTAGTTCAGTTCCTTGGCGCCGCATTTACCCATGGCGATGACCGCAAGACGGACCTGACACGGCCCCTCCTTGCACACGCGGGCCACCGCGACCGAGAGGGCGGCGGTGAGCGCGGCGTCGGCGAGGTCGGTCAGCTGCCGCCCGACCACCTGGTAGGGCAGTACCGGTTCGTTCTCCACAGTGGCCGCCAGATCGAGCGCGGCGAGCAGCATCAACTGATCGCGGTAGCGCCTGCGCAGCAGCGCCACCGCCTCGGGCCCGGCGATCTGCGCCCGGAACAGCATCGGCCCGGCGTGCGGTCCCGCTTCGGGCACGGCCTTCACCACGTCGAGCAGATCGGCGAGCATTTCCTCGCGATCCGGCAGGGACGCCTGCTTCAGCAGCTGCCAGGAGGTCGCGTCGGCCACCAGGTGGTCGGCGAAGGCACTGGAGGAGCCGATCAGCGCGAAGAGCCTGCCGCGCAACGAGGTATCGGTGCGCACCGCGGAATCGAGTGCCGCCCACTCGGTTCCGAGCTGCTCCCGCAGTTTCATCAAGGTGTTCAGCGCCAGATCGGCGTCGGGCGCGCGCGACAACGCCCACAACACGGGGATACTTTCGACGTTGTCCCAGGCCAATTCGCGTAGCGAATCATTGGCCGTCGGCTCGAGTAATCCGAGCCGACCGACACCTGGAACAGCGGAGCGGGCAGACGGTGGCCGGACCATAGTCCTAAATTACATGGCCCGGGGTGAGGAAAGGCGCTCGGCCGTGCCGAAGGCAGGCCGAGCGCAGGTTGCGGTGTGATCTCTTCGATCTAGAGCCCGAGATATTCCTTGAGCTCATACGGGGTGACCTGGCTGCGGTAATCGGCCCACTCCCGGCGCTTGTTGCGCAGGAAGAAGTCGAAGACGTGCTCGCCGAGGGTTTCGGCGACCAGTTCCGAGCGTTCCATCGCCTGCAGCGCCTCGTCGAGGGTGCCGGGGAGCTCGCGGAAGCCCATCGCACGCCGTTCCGCCGACGTCAGCGACCACACGTCGTCCTCGGCCTCCGGCGGCAGCGTGTACCCCTTCTCGATACCGCGCAGACCCGCCGCGAGCAGGATCGCGAAGGTCAGGTACGGATTGCATGCGGAATCCGGGCTGCGGATCTCGACGCGCCGCGACGACGATTTGTTCGGCGTGTACATGGGGACGCGCACCAGCGCGGACCGGTTGGACCGGCCCCAGGACGCCGCGGTGGGCGCCTCGCCGCCGTGGATCAGGCGCTTGTAGGAGTTCACCCACTGGTTGGTGATCGCGCTGATCTCCGGCGCGTGCTCGAGGATGCCCGCGATGAAGGCCCTGGCGGTACTCGACAGGTTGATCGGGTCGTCCGGGTCGTGGAAGGCGTTGGCCTCACCCTCGAACAGGCTCATATGGGTGTGCATGGCCGAACCCGGGTAGGCGGCGAACGGTTTGGGCATGAACGTCGCGCGCACGCCCTCGTCGATGGCCACTTCCTTGATCAGGTAGCGGAAGGTCATCACGTTGTCGGCCATGGACAGCGCGTCGGCGTAGCGCAGGTCGATCTCCTGCTGCCCCGGCGCGCCCTCGTGGTGGCTGAACTCGACCGAGATACCCATCGATTCCAGCGCGTCGATGGCGTGACGGCGGAAGTTGGGGGCCGAATCGTGCACGGCCTGGTCGAAGAATCCACCAGAATCGGCCGGACGCGGATCCGAGCCGTCCTGCGGACCGTTCTCGATGAGGAAGAACTCGATCTCGGGATGCACGTAGCAGCTGAAGCCGACGTCGCCCGCCTTGTTCAGCTGCCTGCGCAGCACGTGGCGCGGGTCGGCCCAGGACGGCGAGCCGTCCGGCATGGTGATGTCGCAGAACATGCGGGCCGAATGCTGATGCCCCTTGCTGCTGGCCCACGGCAGCACCTGGAAGGTGGACGGATCCGGCCTGGCGACCATATCGGCCTCCGACACGCGGGCGAAGCCCTCGATGGCCGAGCCGTCGAATCCGATACCTTCCTCGAACGCGCCTTCCAGTTCGGCGGGCGCGATCGCGACGGACTTCAGATAACCCAAAACATCGGTGAACCAGAGACGCACGAAGCGGATATCCCGCTCTTCGAGCGTCCGCAGCACGAATTCCTTCTGGCGATCCATGTCCGCGAGAGTAAAGACCTGGCGTTAAATCCGTGTTACATACACGCTCAGGTTTGCGATGTCGGTAGCTGAGCGGCTATCCGGAATGAAGTTCGCGACCGAACTGTCACGAATGTGAGGTATGACGCGGGTTGGACACGGCCCGTCCGAACGAGTCAGCAGGTGAGTCCCGGCGCGGGTTCGGTGAGGTCGACGAGGTAGGCGATGACAGCGTCGTCGAGACAATCGTCGCCCGCGACGAGAGCGGCGGTATGCCGATTTCCGCGATAGGTGATCAAGGCCGCCCCCAGTTGCTGGGCCAGGTCGACACCGGCCTGATACGGCGTGGCCGGATCGTCGGTCGTGGAGACGACCACGGTTTTCGGCAGACCCGTCACCGATATCCGATGCGGCTCGCTCGTATTGGGAACCGGCCATGACACGCAGAGATCCAGTGGGGCCGCGCCGGTGCCGCGACCGTCGTCGATGAACGGCGCGGCCTTGCGATATTCCATGTCCTGGCGGCCCGCGACCGCGGGATCGGCGATGCGCGGGTCATCGACGCAGCGGATGGCGTTGAAGGCGTCATCGGTATTGCGATAGGTGCCGTCCTCGCGACGACCGTTGTACATATCGGCCAACTGCAGCAGGGTGTCGCCGCGGCCCTGACGCAGTTCGTCCAGCCCGAAGGTGAGGACCTGCCACAGTTCGTCGGTGTAGAGGGCCTGCCGCACGCCGGTCATCGCGTCGTCGTAGGTCAGCCCGCGCGGATCGGTGGTCGCGGCGGGGGTGGTCCACAACGGGTCGACCAACGCGCGGAAACGCGCGACCGACTGCGCGGGATCGATGCCGAGCGGGCAGTCGGGCTTGGTCGCGCACTGCACGCTGTAGGCGTCGAACACGCCCTGGAAACCCGCGGCCTGCCGCAGCGATTCCTGGACCGGATCCTGCGCGGAGTCGACCGCGCCGTCGAGGACGAGCGCGCGTACCCGATCCGGGAATCTCTCGGCGTAGGCCGAACCGAGTTTGGTGCCGTAGGAGTAACCGAGGTAGTTCAACCCGCGGTCGCCGAGTACGGCCCGGATCACGTCCATGTCCTGCACCACCTCGCGGGTGCCGACATGGGCGAGGAATTCCGCGCCGGTCCGCGCGGCGCATTTGTCCGCGTACGTCTTGTTCTCGGCCTCGACGTCCGCGATACCCGCCGCGGAGTTGTCCTCCGGCGGGTCCGCCCGCTCCGCGTCGGCCTCCGGCGCGGTGAGACAGACGATGGTCGGGGTCGAGGAGCCCACCCCGCGTGGATCGAACCCGACCCTGTCGAAATGCTCGGACAGCTCACTGCGCCCGGCGATACCAACCATCGATAGTCCGGAACCACCCGGCCCGCCCGGATTCAGCAGCAGCGAACCGATCTTCTTCCCCGAGGCCGGAATTCGCGACAGCGCGATCTGGGCGGTGTCGCCGCCGGGGCGGGCGTAGTCGACGGGCACGGTGATCTTCACGCATTCGGCGCTCGGCGGGAGTCGGTCCTCTGGATCGCCGAATCCGTCACATGTCCCCCACTGCGGCGACTGCGTGTAGTACCGATCCAAACCGGCGGGGGTCGGGGGCGCGGACTCCTGCTCGGCCGTGACACCGCACCCCGCCGCGGCCAGCACGAGCACCGCCGCCACCAGCACACCACGCCCGCTCCGCACCCGACCCATACCGATGATCCTGCCAGGCGGCGCACGCCTTCCCCCCGCGACCACCACCGCGCCGATCACCTCGCGCCCGCCCACCGGGTCCGCCGCCCACGATCGCGGTGCACGTGGACGGCGCGCACGCCACCGCGCGACCAGCGGTCCACCGTGTGACCAATTGCACCGCCGACCGGCCTTATCGGCCGGGGCGGGGTGGTGGCACACTTGAGCTGTCAGAAGACCCGGGGACCCGAAATGGGCCTCGAGGCGACACGGAGCGAAAGGGACGACGATGTCCGTATCCGATTCGGAAACCCCTGCCTACGGCGCTACTCCCGCCGAGCCGAAGAGGGCCAAGCGTAAGACGCGAGTGCCCCACCTCCAGCAGATGAAGGCCGAGGGCGAGCGCTGGGCCATGCTGACGGCCTACGACTACTCCTCCGCCCGACTGTTCGAAGAAGCCGGGATACCGGTCCTGCTCGTCGGCGATTCCGCCGCGAACGTTGTGTACGGCTATGACACCACCGTGCCCATCACGGTGGACGAGCTGATCCCCCTGGTTCGCGGTGTCGTGCGCGGCGCGCCGAATGCGCTCGTCGTCGCCGACCTGCCGTTCGGCACCTACGAGACCTCCCCACAGCAGGCCCTCGCGACCGCGACCCGGTTCATGAAGGAGGGGCAGGCGCAGGCGGTCAAGCTGGAGGGTGGTGAGCGTGTCGCCGAACAGATAGCCCTGATCAGCGCGGCCGGTATCCCGGTGATGGCGCATATCGGCTTCACCCCGCAGAGCGTCAACAGTCTCGGCGGTTTCCGGGTGCAGGGCCGCGGCGACGGCGCCGAACAACTCATCGCCGACGCCATCGCCGTCCAGGAGGCAGGCGCGTTCTCGGTGGTGATGGAGATGGTTCCCGCCGAGCTCGCCGGGCAGGTCACCCGCAAGCTGACCATTCCGACCGTCGGCATCGGCGCGGGCGCGGAATGCGATGCCCAGGTGCTGGTCTGGCAGGACATGGCCGGATACACCAGCGGCAAGACCGCGAAATTCGTCAAGCGCTTCGGCGATATCGGCGACCAATTGCGTACCGCCGCGGCGACATACGCCGACGAGGTGCGACGCGGCGTGTTCCCCGGTCCCGAACACAGCTTCTGATCCCACCCGCCCGGACAGCTACCTCCCGCCGACGCGGTTGCCGAACCGGTCGACGCGCTCCGCGACGGCGGCGGGCGACCTCGCCATCGCGGGCGCGCACCGGAGCGGTCGAATCAATGGCACACTCGGCATCGACCATATCGACACGATCAGAGGTACCCGATGCCGCACAGCCGATGGATTTCCCGCAGCACGCTGCTCGTGGCCGGAGTTCTCACCGCCGCCGCGCTCGCCGCCTGTGGACCCACCGACGATCCGAATCCCGCCGGCAGTTCGGGTTCGATCACCTCGACCCCGCAGGCGAGCACCGGCGCGGGCAGCGGCGGTAGCCAGAAACCCACGGCCCAGGTGTCCGATGCCGCGGCCACGGCACTGTGCGATGCGATCCGGCCCGAGCTGTCGAATTTCCGGGTGCAGGGACCGACGCTCGGCCGAGTCGGGATGAACCTGATCGTGCATCCGTGGGGGCTTCAGTACGGCATCGACGTCCTCGGCAACAAGGCCGTCGTCGATACCGTCACTTCCAAGAGCTGCGCCGATGTCCGCCAGCAGGCCATCGAGGCGCTGTCGACGCCGGATCTGGCCTCGGTGATCGTGGGGCTGTGATGCGCGCGCTGTATCCGCCGATCGAGCCGTACGACTCCGGCATGCTCGATGTCGGTGCGGGCCAGTCGATGTACTGGGAGACCAGCGGCAATCCCGACGGTAAGCCGGTGGTATTCCTGCACGGCGGCCCCGGCGGCGGCACCTCGCCGACGCACCGGCAGTTCTTCGATCCGCTCGCCTACCGGATCGTGCTGCTGGACCAGCGCGGCTGCGGTCGCTCCACCCCGCACCTCGCCGACGGCGCGTCGCTGGAGACCAACACCACCTGGCATCTGGTCGCTGATATCGAAGCGCTGCGAACCCATCTCGGCATCGAGCGGTGGCAGGTGTTCGGCGGCTCGTGGGGGTCCACCCTCGCCCTCGCCTACGCCCAGAAATATCCCGAACGCGTCACCGAGATGGTCCTGCGCGGGATCTTCCTGTTGCGGCGCAAGGAAATCGACTGGTACTACAACGGCGCGGCCGGGTACGTCTACCCGGACGAGTGGGAGAAGTTCCTGGCCCCGGTGCCGCAGGCCGAACGCGGCGAGGACTTGGTCGAGGTCTACCACCGGCTGCTGCACTCCCCCGACGAGCGGATCGCGACCGCCGCCGCCATCGCCTGGTCCACCTGGGAGGGGTCGACGAGTTCGCTACTGCCGCAACCGGACCGGGTGGCCGAAACCGCAGAGCCCCGGTTCGCGCTCGCCTTCGCCCGCATCGAGAACCACTACTTCCGCCACGGCGGCTTCCTCGACGAAGGCCAGTTGCTGCGGGATCTCGGCACGATCTCGCATATCCCCGCGGTGATCGTCCAGGGCCGACACGACATCGTCTGTCCAGCGGTCAGCGCCTGGGATCTGCATCGCGCCTGGCCGGGATCGACGCTGCACATCGTCGACGACGCCGGGCACGCGGCGAACGAGCCCGGCATCACCCATCATCTCGTCGAGGCGACCGATGGATTCTCGAAAGTGAAGTGAGCACATGGGGATCACCGCCGGAACCGGCCTGATCGCGGCTTTGAGCGACGATGTGGACCGGCTCACGACGGCCGAACCAGACGTCAGGGCCGACGCCGAGGATTCGGTGCACCAGATGCGGGTGGCGACGCGGCGACTGCGCAGTGTGCTGCGGTCGTACAAGACATTGTTGCGGCGGGAACCGGTGGCGGCGGCGACCGCCGAACTGAAGTGGCTGGCGGATCTGCTCGGCGTCGCGCGTGATGCCGAGGTGCGCGCCGATCGCTTCGCCGCGCTGCTCGCGAGCCGGTCACCGGAGGATATCTCCCCGGACGCACTCGCGGCGGCGACCGCCCGGCTCGTCGCCGCTGAACGCGCCCGTTACGACGCCGCGCACGCCGATGTGCTCGCGGCGCTCGACACCGAGCGCTACCGCACCCTGCACGACCTGCTGATCCAGTGGCGAACCGCGCCTCCGCTGCGCTCCTCGCGCGCCGCCACGCCCGCAGCCGAACTCTTCGGATTCGTGCTGCACCGCGACCAGGAACGCGTCGAATCGCTGATCAGGGCGGAGCCGACCGTCTCCCCCGCCGACCGTGTCGAATTACTCCACGACATCCGCAAAAGCGCCAAACGCCTGCGGTATTCATGTGAAGCGGCCGAACAGGTGCTCGGCGCCGCGGCGACCGAACTCGGCTCGCGCGCCAAACGCCTCCAGACGATTCTCGGCGACCACCGCGACGCCGTCGAATCGCGCGAAGCGATCCTCGAACGCGCCGCCGGGGCCGAAGCGGCCGGCGAATCCACCGCGATCTACCAGCATCTCGCGGCTGCCGAACAGAGTGCCGCCGATCGCGAACTCGACCGCTATCCCGCCGCCGCTCGAGCGGTGTCGTCGAAGAGACCGCGGCAGTTGGTCTCAGATCCGTAGCCGGGCGCCGACAGGAGTCGGCGCTCAGACCGGAAAGGTGAAGGTGACCTTGCGCGTCGTCGGATCGGCCGAGGTCAAACGGACCCGCACCGCGGACCCTTCCGGGGGCGAGCCAGCGCACGGCCCGAGCACGGGCGGGTCGGCGACGAAGATCTCGGCGGGCCTGTTGCCATTGGCCTCGCGAATCACCACGGCGTCGAATTCGTCGCCGGTACGCGAGGCGAGCAGGGTCGATTCGGTGAGGTCGATACAGGCGCGTTCCACCTTGCCTGCGACGGCGTCGCTGCGTTTCATGGCATCGGCGGTCGGCGCCAGCCCCTCGCGCACCCAGTCCGGGATCGGCGTCCCCGCGCAGCGGGCCAGGCAGATCTCGGTGGCGAATCGGTCTGCCAGGCGACGCAACGGTGCGGTGACGTGGGCGTACGGTGCGCCGATCGCACTGTGCCGCAGCGCTTGCGGCGTCAGTTCGGCATCGCCGAGTACGGTGTAGGCGGCGCCGCGCAGCAGTCCGGTGGCCTCGGACATGAGGACGAGGGCGGCGGGCGTATTCGGATCGAGTTCGGCCAGCATCCGCCCGACCGGTTTATCGGCGGGCCAGGAGATTCCGACCGCCGCGGCGGTGCGGCGCAGGGATTGGATGGCGGATTCGGGCGGGGGCGGCATCGTGCGCAGCAGTCCCAGGCGTTCGCCGCCGGAGCCGTCCACCATGATGCGCGCGGCGCAGATGCCGGTGAGCAGCGAAATCTGCTCGTTCCAATCGTCGGCGGCGGTGCGCGGCTCCCGCACCAATCGCCAATGTCCGTCGGTCGCGTCGTCGCGGATCACGCTCTGCGACGGCAGCCGCAGCCCGATCGCGCCGCGTTCAAGTCCCGCCTCGATGCGCCGCGTACCGAATTCCGGCAGGGCCGCGATCGAGGGGTGGGGCCGACCGGCGTCGGCATCGGCTTGGACGCCCGCGTAGTCGAGCCGGGCGCGGGAGCGGACGGTGGCTCGCACCACCGAGAACCGGAGGGGTTCGGCGTTCTCGTCACAGTCGATCGTCCATAGCGTCGCGGGCCTGACCTGTTCGGGAAGCAGGCTCGCGGAACCCTCCGAGAGCACCGGCGGATGCAGCGGCACGGTGGTGTCGGGCAGGTAGAAGGTCTGGCCTCTGGCGCCCGCCTCGCGGGCGAGCGCGCCATCGGGAACGATGACGGCGCCGATGTCGGCGATCGCGTAGTTCACGGTGAAGCCGGTGCCGGTGCGCTCGAGATGGACGGCTTGATCGAGATCCATCGAGCCCGGCGGGTCTATCGTCACGAATTCGATATCGGTACGGTCGATCCGGTCACCCGCGAACGCATCGATCGCGTCGCGGGCTTCCGCGGTGGCCTCGGCGGGATACGTCGAGGCCAGGCCGAATTCGGATCTGATGGCGCCGAAGTCGACCGGCGCCGAGAGAATCCGCTGGTGCAGTTCCACTAGCTACTGCAACGCCAGCATGGTGCCGTTCAGTTCGTTGAACGGACCGAAAACGGTGAACGTGACCCGCCCGGTCGGATATGTGGACGACACCGCCGCCGCCGAATCCAGCGCCTCGCCGAAGGAGGCAGCCGACGGATGCGGAAGACCGGCGATCGTCTGTCCGAAGTGGGTCTGGTGCACCCACTGCGTATCGGCCGGGCTGAGATCGACCTGCACGCCGCCCGGCAATGGGGTCACAGCGACCGCGCTGGCGGACCCTGCGCCCAGGACGGCGAAAACCGATGCGGCCCCGGCGATGAGAGCACCGGCGACCATAGAACGAACTACCCGCATGGAGTTGAGACCTGCTTCCGCAATCGAAATTCGAAAGGCCCGATGCAGCCCGGCAACGGGCCTTGCCAACGGCGACCACTCTATGACGTCGATCACGCTCGCGGCCAGTCCGGGGCGAATTGTTACGCGCGACCGCCGCGCATCGGCGCGTCGCGGCCGACTGCTAACGTTCCCGGTCGGCGCGGGCGGAGCAAGTCCCGCACGTTCCGAACTGACCCGTTACGTCGATAATTGGGAGTACCGCACTGATGTCATCGATCATCTTCGACTACCTGATGCCGTTGCTCGGCCCCGACCAGGCCGCCTATTGGGCTCAGGTATTCCTGATCGAACCGGTCTGACCTCACAGTTTCGGTCCACGCAATGGTCGCCTTCCGTTAACCTCACGGAAGGCGACTTTCGTCAGGGGCCGCTAGCATCCCGCCCGTGAGAAGAACCTCCGCCGCCCTCGCGGCCAGCGCCACCGTGTTCGCTCTGCTCCTCTCCGGTTGCAGCGACGACACCTCCACTTCCTCCGCGTCCGCGACCGGCGCCTCGGCGTCCTCCGCGGCCAAGCCCGCGGGCGATGCCGCCCAAATCGTCGACAGCGCGAAGGCGGGCACATTCGTCGTCAGCTTCAAGAGCGCGTTCCCGAAACTGGCGCAGGGCAAGAGCGACACGCAGATCAGTGAGATCCTCAACCAGACCTGCTCGGAACTGAAGTCGGGTAAATCCGAAGACGCCGTGATCAACAGCGTCGTGTCGCGGGCGAAGAACGGTTCGACCGAAGCGACGAAAGAAGAGGCAGCGGCGATCTACCAGATGGCCAAACTCATGTGCGGGTAGTCGCCCGCGATATCCCGTGATCGGCCGCACGTCCCAGGACGGCGGCCGGACACATCTCCCCCACCGGGCGGGGGTGGGGGCGGACGAGTTGGCGTGTAAGCCGGATCCTGTTCCCGGTTCGCACCGGGCGACGACCATCCATCTGGACACACCGTTGCCGGGTGCCTCGAGCGGTCCACCCGCAGGTTCGGGCGAGCAGCCCTCGAACACCTGCGCAGTCGCACCGCGAGCGGTGCGACCTTCGACCTTGCTCCGGGCGGGGTTTACCTAGCCGCCCCGGTCACCCGGGGCGCTGGTGCGCTCTTACCGCACCGTTTCACCCTCACCGCACGACCGCGCCGTGTTCGCACACGACCCGGCCGTGGGCAGTCTGTTCTCTGTGGCACTGTCCCGCGGGTCACCCCGGGTTGCCGTTAGCAACCGCCCTGCTCTGTGGAGTCCGGACTTTCCTCGACGCCGGGCGGCGGCACAGCGTGCCCGTTCCCAGCGTCGCGGTCGCCCGGCCAACTCGTCCGCGCACCCAGGGTACGCGACCGGTGAACCACCGTTCCGCGCACCCGGAACCGACCCAGTACGGTAAATGCCCATGGAGCGTGTCGAGGTCAGTTTCACGTCGGGCGGGGAGCAATGCGCGGCGTGGCTGTATCCTCCCGACGGCGTCCCCAAGCCCCGCCCACTTGTGGTGATGGGCCATGGTCTGGGGGGCACCAGGGAGATGGGATTGGACAGGTACGCGCGGCGATTCGCGGCCGCGGGCATGGCGGTGCTCGTCTTCGATTACCGCCATTTCGGCGCGAGCCAGGGCACACCGCGCCAGCTGCCGCATATCGCCAGGCAGCGTGAGGACTGGCGCAACGCCATCGCCTTCGCCCGCACCCTGCGCGGTATCGACAAGACGCGAATCGCCCTGTGGGGCACCTCTTTCGGCGGCGGTCATGTACTCACCATCGCGCCGGAGGACGACTACATCGCCGCGGTCGTCGCGCAGGTGCCGTTCACCAGCGGATGGGCCTCGAGTATGACCAAGGGCCCGATCAGCCTCACGAAGGTCATCACGATCGCGGCCACCGACCTGCTGATCGGACCGATCCGCCGCAAACCGATCGGGATCAAACTGGCCGGGCGCAAACGGGCCGCCGCGCTCATGAGCGCCCCCGACGTGCCGGAGGGGTACGGCAGGCTGGCCGAGGAAAGCCCGACCTGGCTTCCGAAAGTGGCCGCGCGCATCGCTTTTCCCGCCCTCTTCGACGCACCGGGACGGCGGGCCAAGGCCCTGAAGATGCCCGTGTTCTACGCCATCGCGGACAACGACTCGGTCGCCCCGGCGAAACCGACCGTCAAAGCCGCCGAGCGGACCAAACACGCCGTGGTCAAGCGGTATCCGGTGGGGCATTTCGACCTGTACTTCGATGACGTCTTCGAGCAGGCCGTCTACGACCAGACGGAATTCCTGGTGTCGGTCCTGCGACCGTGAGCGACAGCAAGTGGTGCGCGTAGCGGTGGGCGGGTATCGTCGATGACAGTATTCCCGTCGATGGCCCCGGTGCGCCGCGAAGCGCCGTTTCGATGAAATCCATTCTCTCCCAGGGGAAGGCTCTCCCCTTCCATCCGTGACGGCCGCGCGGGTTCGCACCCGCCCCGAACTGCGACGACAGCGGCGTCGGCGCGCGCACGGCTGCTGGAACCATTTGCTCGCCGCGCCGCTGTGGCCGAAACACGGCGTCAATCTCGGTACCCTGCTTCGCACCTGCGACGCGGTCGGCGCCTGCATGGTGGTACCGCGCAGGCCCTGGGTACCCGAAGCGCTCGCCCAGGGCAACACGTTGCGCACACCCCCGTGCGTACATTGGATCGACGGTCGAGTGGACCGCTGGTTGCAACGTCAGCGCCGAGGCGGATCGGCCATCGTCGGCGTCGAACTCACCGACGAGTCCATCCGTCTCGCCGATCTCGAACCGGCCCGCAAACGCACCGTCATGGTGCTCGGCCACGAGTCCGACGGCATCCCGCCCGAGGGGGTCGACCTGCTCGATTTCGCCGTCGAGATTCCGATGGTCGGCTCGGGGCACAGCCTCAACGTCGCGGTCGCGGGGTCACTGGTGCTGTACAAACTCGCCGGATTGTGTTGAGTGTCAAGTCGAATCGAGAATTGTCGGTGCCCGCCGCTACTGTCACGACCCATGAATCCGGTGACGGCGGGAATCGCCGAGATCGTCGGCGGGGTCCGAGCATTCGACGAACTGGAGCGCACCCATATAGCGACGACACTGGCGTGGCTGGCCTCGACCGATGATGTGTTCCGTCGCGTGAAACCGGCGGTGCCCCCACGACATCTGGTGTCGTACGCGGTGCTGGTCGATCCGGACGCCGGTGCGGTCTTTCTCGGCTGGCATCTGCTCGCCGGACTCTGGCTGCCCACCGGCGGGCATCTGGATCCCGGCGAATATCCGCTCGCCGCCGCGCGGCGGGAGGCGTACGAGGAACTGGGCATCGAGGCCGAATTCGATGTCGTCGGAGCCGAACCCCTGTTCCTCACCGTCACCACCACGGTCGGCCGGTCCGGCGGGCACGAAGACGTCAGCCTCTGGTACGTCATCCGTGGCGATCGCACTCGCGACTACGCCCTCGATCCCGGCGAATTCGATGCGGGCCGGTGGTTCGATATCGAGGATTTCGCCGTCATCGAATGCGACCCGCATTTCTCGCGTTTCCTCGCCAAACTCGATTCGGCGATCCGGGTCACGACCTCGGCCGACTGATCCGCGCCTGGCCGGAGAGCGTTGCACGGCACCGAGGTAGATTGCGGGTGTCGTGTTCCCGCAAGAGAATCGAGCGCACGTCATGTCGGATCCGCAATCGCTGGACGCCCGCCGCGCCGGACTCCTCGCCCAGGTGACCGATTTGCGCCGGGCCTTGGACGAGCTGAGCGAGGACTACCGCGCCCTGCCCGCCTCGGGGCTGCTCCTCGATACCGAGGGCATCGGCGCGCTCACCACGCCCGCGTACTGCGTGGCGGGTGCCCGGGAGGTTTTCGAAGAGGCGCTGATCGAACTCGACGCCGCCATCGACGCCATCGGTCGCGCGGGCAATTACACATCCCGGCTGCGGCTCGCGGTCTTCGACTGAGCTTTCCAGGGCGGCTTCGCCGCCCGCTGTCGATTCACCGCCCGGCGGCCGATGGCGGGGAGACCGACTGCGCACCATCGTCGGGCGCGTCGATGGGCGACGTAGGAAAAAACTCACCGCCGCGGCCCATCGTGGGCGCGCGGCGGTGAGTGCGATGTGATCGGCTCAGAAGGTCCGGAATCCGCTGCCGACGCCACCGGTGGCGTTGACGGCGGCCAGGATGATGTCGATCGGCGCGAAGAACGCGGGCGAGTGGATCGGGTTCGCCGCCGTCGCGCAGGGCAGGTCGAAGCCGATACCGGCGAGGCCGGTGAGCCTGCCCTGGTTCATGCCGACCAGGCGATCGCCGACGGTGACGGGACCGCCCGAATCACCCGGCTTGGAGCATGCCTGATTGATGGTGACGGTGTCGTCCAGATTGCCCCAGACGACTCCGCATCCGGGACCGCTGGTGCGGCCGTTCGAGCACACCGTGGTTCCCGGCTCGGGATGGCCGCCGATGCCGTTGATGGTGGTGGCGCCGACGACGCGCGCCGGGGTGACCTTCGCCGGGTCGAATTGCAGAACCGCGAAATCCAGACCCTCCCCGTTGTCGGAATAGGCCACGACGCCGATCGCGCCCGCCTCCATCGCGTTCTCCGACGCCAACCGCGCGCCGGTGGGCGCGCAGTGACCGGCGGTCAGACCGACGAGCCGATTGGCGTTGTCATAGCCGATGGCGGTCAGCGAGCACGCCGAGTTGTTGTCGAACACGATGCCCGAACTACCGCCGAGGACCACACTCCCCGGCGCAGCCTGCGCCATCCCCGCCACGGCGGCACCGACACTCGCGATGACGGCAACGACGGCCGCCATCCCTCTGAATTTCACAGCAGTTACTCTCCTTCTCGAAAAACACAGGCCGACACCCGGATTCGCCCCGGGCCTGACCGCACCACATCTCATGGCAGTATCGCCCCGACAACCCGCACGCCCACCGTCGGCACCGATATTCCCCGCACCGAGGTAGTCCGCGAACGGCGAAGCTATCAGCGCCGGATGAACGGCAGGCAGACGGCCGCCTCGCCGTTGAGGCGCCGGGCCCGATCCACGGCGCCGACGTGTGCCACATCATATTCACGGTCGAACAGCGGTGATCCGGCGCCGGGGTGATCGAATCTCGAAATGTACTACCGTACTGAACATTTGACCATCTTTTCGCCGATATCCGACCACGCCGTCGCACCACGGTTTCTAGTGCAGATACGAGGTGTCGTTGACCAGTCGCACCGACGAACCGCCGTCCGGATAGAACTCGGCGATCGACAACGAGGCCAGGTCCAGGTGCAATCGATACAGCAGAGACGGTCCGACGCCCAGCGCCAACTGCAACAGCGTCTTGATGGGTGTCACGTGGCTGACCACCACCACGTTCTGCCCCGGATACAGCGCGACGATATCGCGGCGCACCGCCTCGATCCGCTCCCTGACCTGGTCGAAACTCTCGCCACCCGGCGGGGCCACCGAGGTGTCGCCGAGCCAGCGGGCATGCAGGTCGGGATCGCGCCGCGCGGCCTCGGCGAAGGTGAGGCCGTCCCATGCACCGAAATCGGTTTCGATCAGCCCGTCGAGCACACGTACCGGGATGCCGAGCGCGGCGCTCGCGACCTCGGCGGTCTCGCCCGCGCGGCCGAGGGGCGAACTGACCACGGCGGCGATATCACCCTTGGTCGCGAGCGACTTCGCGGCACGCGCGGCCTGCTCGCGGCCGATCTCGGTGAGCGGCGGATTACCCCGCCCCGAGTACCGTCGCTCGACGGACAGGGGCGTTTGGCCGTGACGCAAGAGCAGCAGCCGAGTCGGGCGGCCGACGGCGCCGGTCCAGCCGGGCGCGGTGGCGGCGGGCGCGCTAACGGCGGGGGCAGTAGTGGCAGGGGCGGTAGTGGCAGGGGTGGCGGTCTGCCCGGCCGCGCGATCCTCCGGGACCGCCGAGGTGGCTTCCCTGACTTCGGCGACCATGTCGGCGTCGTCCATGGCCTCGTTGGCGAGCCGGTCGGCATGGGGGTTCTCGGCGCGCGGGATCCAGGTGAACGACACCCGGTCGAATGCCGCAGCCAGCCTGCGTGCGCGATCAGCGAGCGGAATCATGGACGCGTGCTTGATCTTCCAGCGCCCCGACATCTGCTCGACGACGAGTTTGGAGTCCATGCGCACGTCCACCGTGCGCGCGCCCAATTCGGTCGCCGCTTCCAGTCCGGCGATCAGCCCGCGGTACTCGGCGACGTTATTGGTCGCGACACCGATGAATTCGCGTCGCTCCGCGAGGACGCGCGAGCGGTCGGCGGCGAAGACCACGGCACCGTAGCCCGCCGGACCCGGATTGCCGCGCGACCCCCCGTCCGCCTCGACGATCACGTGTTCGTTACTCACTACCCGAACTCCTCGCTCATGACGGACGCCGATGACGAGCGGCTCCGGCCGGTCCGGCCGGAACGCTCGCACGCTCGATCAACCACCATGTCACGCTAGCCGGGCCGCCCGGAAGCGGGTTCGGTTTCCCCCCGGACTCGGCCGTGTCCGCGCGAACGCGCTCAGCGCTCGTCTTCCGACATACCCGAATCGGCGCCGACATCCGAACTGGTCAGAGACCCGATTCCTTGGTGCAGACCAGGATCGCGCCGCATTCCGGACAACGGACGACCACATCGGGCGCGGTTTTGGCGATGCGCGCGATCTCACCGCGATCGAGTTCGATCCGGCACGCCCCGCAACGCCTGGCCTGTAGCAGCGCCGCACCGGCCCCGTGCTGGACGCGCTGACGGTCGTAGATGGTCAGCAGTTCGGCCGGGAAACGCTGGATCAGTTCCGCCCGATCTTTATCGCATCGCCGCTGCGCCACCTCCAGGTCGGCCAGGGCCTCGTCCCGCAGATGCTGCGCGTCGGTCAACTCCTCCTCGGTCTTGCTGAGCCGAGCGCCCGCGTGATCGTGATCGGAGGCCGACGCCTCGCGGCGCTCCATCACCTCGAGCAGTTCGTCCTCCAGCACCGAACGCCGCCGCTCCAGACTGCCCAGTTCGTGCTGGATCTCGGTGAGCTGTTTGGCGTTCACCGATCCCGCGCTCAGCATGCCGCGGTCGCGGTCCTCGCGCTTGCGCACCGCGTCGACTTCCCCCTCCAGCTTCTTGATGTCGCGATCGAGATCGTCCAGCTGGATCTGCACCGCCACTGCGGCGTCCTTGTGCGCATTGCGCTCCGCCTCCAGTCGCGCCACCTCCTGCTGCTCGGGCAGCACGGTCCGGCGATGCGCGATCCGCGTCAGCTCGGCGTCGACGGCGGCGAGCTCGAGCAGCTTGGCCTGGATCGGAGGTTCGACATTCAACGCGGGAAAACTCCTGAACGTTTATCGGATGGATGGGAGGTACCCGAACCGCCGCGGGGACGTCGAATACCAGTGCTCAACCGTACCCCGGCAGTGGTGCGATCGGACGCGAGGCCACTGGCGTGCCCGCTCGGGGATGTCGAACCTCCGGCGGTCCCGGCGCGCAACCGTGCTGAGCCGCGCAGTCCGGACATGGTCGCCCGGGGATGGCACCGACGCGGGCGAGCGACCCGCGTCGGCCGACAGGATCGGTCCGCGAGGAGATCTACGACCCGGCCGCGCGCGTCTTGATGGCGTCGCGGGAGATGTAGACGTCGTACTCACCGGGTGTCGCGATGACCGCGTTGCCGTACGCGGAGCGGACGAAAGGTTCGGTGTACCACTTGCCTTCGCGCATATCGGCGAAGAAATCCTTGTCGTCACCGTTGACGAAGATCTGGTTCTGGGTGGTCGCGTTACCGTCGAGGCGCTGACCGTAGAGACGGCTGACCTCGTATCCGGAGTGGAAACCGAGCGCGTTCACCCACGGTTCCAATTCGACGATATTGGCTTGCAGCACCCACAGATCACCTTGGACCTGGTACTTCTCCTTGCGCTCCGAATGGTTGTCGTCACCGTAGAGCGTGAGTTCGACCTCCAGCTGATGATCCTGCCCGGCAACCTCTTTCACCACCACGTGGGCGGCCTTGATCTCTCCGCTCAATCCGAGATAGGTCTGCATGAGAGTGGCTATCCAGAGCAGGCCCGCCGCGACGACGAGTAGGACGAATCCACCCGCGCCCCGCCCGAGCAGCACACGCGGCCCCACCTTGCGCACCATTACCAACGCCGAAATCAACAGCGCAATCGCGATCAGGATGAGCAGAATCAGGCCGATCTGCACGAACCCGAAGTCCACCGGGTAGTTCATGCGGTAGTTGTACCCGGTCCGAGGGATTCGATTCGGGTGAACGTCGCGACACACCGGCAACACGCGCAAATCGGACAGCGGCGAGTGTCTGGAAGTCACCATCGGCACGGCCACGCTCGGCGTCCCGTTGTGCTTCACTCCGTGCCGGTCACCGTCCACGGGTCGGTACGCAGGTTCGAAACATGTGTTTCCACGGCGGGTATGGCGCGCCGGACGATATCGGCGGCCTGGGCGCACCACGGGAATTCGGTCGCCCAGTGGGCGGCATCGACCAGTGCGGGACCGCCCGCGCGCAGATGCTCGTCGGCCGGGTGGTGGCGCAGGTCGGAGGTGACGTAGGCGTCGACGCCGAGCCGTGCGACCTTCCCCAGATAGGAGTCGCCGGCGCCGCCGCAGACAGCGACGTGCTCGATCATCCGATCCGGATCACCCGCCGCGCGGACCCCCCACACGGTCTTCGGCAACGCGGCGCGCACACGGGCGGTGAAGGCGCGCAACGTTTCCGGCTCCGGCAGCACCCCGACCCTGCCGATGCCGACCCCGGAGGGGAACGACGCCTGCTCGGTGACGTGATAGGCGGGCTCCTCGTAGGGATGGGCGGCGCGCAGGGCGGCCAGCACGGCCGTGCGTGCCGCGGGCGGCGCGATGACCTCTATCCGGTCCTCCTCGACGAGCTGGAGTTCACCGATCGCGCCGATGGCGGGGGTCGCGCCCGGCATGGGGCGGAACTGGCCGATGCTCGGCACCCGTACCGCACAGTCGCGGTAGTGGCCGGTACCGCCGGCACCCCCGGCGAACAGTGCCGTCAACACCGCCTCGGCATGGGTGCGCGGCACCTGCACCACCCAACTGTCAACGGCGGCGGTGGGTTTCGGGTCGAGCACACCGGTGACGGTGAGCCCGAGCGTATTCGCGAGCGCGTCGGAGACGCCGGGATCGGCGGAGTCGGCATTGGTGTGCGCCGAGAACAGCGCGCAGCCCTCCCGGATCAGCCGATGCAGCAGTGCGCCTTTCGGCGTGTCGGCCGCCACCGTGTCCACGCCGCGCAGCAGCAGCGGATGGTGCACGACCAGCGCCTGCGCGCGCTGATCGATCGCCGCGTCGACCACCTCCGCCGTGGCGTCGACGGCGAAGAGGACCCGGGTCACCTCGTCGGCGGGGTCACCACATACCAATCCGACCGAATCCCACGACTGCGCCAAATTCGGCGGATAGGCCGCGTCCAACACCCCGATGAGTTCCGCCAGCGTCGTCACCATCCGCCTCTCCTTGATCTGTGCTCACGCCTGTCGATATGTACAACCCGACTGTTCGATCGCCGCGACCAAACGATCCACCTCGGCCGCGCCGCGCACCGCGACCCGCAGGTGGTTCGGGCCGAGCCCGGGGAACGTATCGGCGCGCCGGACCGCGACACCCAGATCCGCGAGGTGTTTGCGCAGCAGTTCGCCGTCCGGCACCCGCAGCAGCAGGAAGGGGGCGTCGGCGGGGGTGTGCACGGACACGCCGAGGGCGGTCAGGCGCTGGACCATGGCGTCGCGTTCGTCGGCGATCACGGCCGCGCGTCGCTGCTCCCACGCGACGGCGGCGGGTTCGGCGGTCGCGGTGATCGCCTCCAGTTGCAGTGTGCCGAGCGGCCAGTGCGGGCGGCCTCGGCCGAGCCGGGCCAGTAGATCGGGCGCACCGAGGAAATATCCGCAGCGCAGACCCGCGAGAGCCCAGGTCTTGGTGAGACTGCGCAGAACGAGCACATCCGGTGTCGCGACACCCGCGAGCGATTGCGGCTCACCGACCACGGCATCGGCGAAGGCTTCGTCCACCACCACGATGCGGCCGGGGCGGCGCAGCGCGCGGATGGTGTCCGCGGCGTGCAGAACCGAGGTCGGATTGGTCGGATTGCCGAGGACCACCATGTCGGCGTCCTCCGGTACGGCGGCCGGGTCCAGGGTGTAGGGCGGTTCGAGGAGCACCCGCGTCACCGGTATGCCCGCCTCGCGCAACGCCAACTCCGGCTCGGTGAACGACGGATGGATCACCGCGGCCAGCCTCGGCGCGAGCCGGGGCAGCATCGCGAACCCCTCGGCCGCACCGGCCAGCGGCAATACCTCCCCGGGGTCGCGACCGTGCCTGGCCGCGACGGCCGAGCGCGCGGCCAGGTCGGCGGCGGCGCTCGGATAACGACCGAGATCGGTCAGACAGGCCGCGAGGCGGTCACGCAGCCATGGCGGCGGAGCGCTGCCCTGCACGTTCACCGCGAAATCGAGCATGCCCGGGCGCGCGTCCACATCGCCGTGGTGGCGCAGTTTCGCGTGATCGACCGTGTCGGAGGGCACGATCTCACACCCTACGTGGCGGCGTCGTGGCGTCACCGGCCAGAATGGTTGTCGTGGGTGAGCTGCATATATCGTTCGTCTGTACCGGCAACATCTGCCGTTCGCCGATGGCGGAGAAGATATTCGCGCACCATCTCGACGAGGCAGGTCTCGCCGACCGGGTGCGCGTGAGCAGTGCGGGTACCAGCGGCTGGCATGTCGGCGACGAGGCCGACCCTCGCACCACCGCGGCACTGCGCAGACGCGGCTACCCGATCGGGCACGCGGCGGCGGCGCTCGGCCCCGAGCACCGCGGCGCCGACCTGCTGATCGCCCTCGACCGCGGCCACGAACGCGCACTGGCCGAGGTCGGTGTGCCCTCCGATCGCCGCAGGCTTCTGCGCAGTTTCGATCCGGACGCCGACGGGGCCGACGTCCCCGACCCGTACTACGGCGACACCTCGGATTTCGAGATCGTCCGCGAGCAGATCGAAGCCGCCATGCCCGGCCTGATGGAGTGGACCTACGCCGCGTTGGGCGAAGCGGTACCCGGCGGATCCCGCTGATGCGCAGGATCACCTTCCTACTGCGGCCGAGCTGGCTCATCCTCGGCGTGCTGGTCGTCGCGTTCGCCTACCTGTGTTTCACGGTGCTCGCGCCGTGGCAGCTCGGCAAGAACACCTCGACCTCGCATCGCAATCAACTGATCGCGGATTCGGTGCGGGCCGACCCGGTCGACATCACCACCATGCTCGACGACACCGCCGGCGGCATCGAATGGCGACGTGTCACCGCGACCGGCAGCTATCTGCCGAATTCGACCGCGCTGGTCCGGCTGCGACACCTCGACGGCGCGCCCGGTTACTCGGTGCTGGCGGCCTTCGCGTTATCCGACGGGCGGATCCTGCTCATCGATCGCGGACTGATCGCAGGCGTCGACGGCACATCGCGTCCACCACTGATCCCGGATCCGCCCGCCGGACCGCAGCGGCTCGAGGGACGCGTCCGCATGTCCGAAGGTGTCACGCCGGGTAAGGATCCGTTGAACGAAGACGGTTTCCGGCAGGTCTACTCGATCGACACCACCCAGGCGACGAGTGTTCTCGGGGTGCCGCTCACCGCGATCCCCACCGGGGACCGGGGCGGTTACCTCCAGCTGTCGGAGAACCAGCCGGGCGCTTTCTCCCCCACACCGCTGCCCCAACTCGATGCGGGCCCCTACCTGTCGTACGGGCTGCAATGGCTGGCGTTCGGCATCATGGCGCCGCTCGGACTGGGCTACTTCGTGTACGCGGAAATCCGCGAACGCCGCAGGGACAAGGCCGCCGCCGGGCCGACCGCCACCGAACCGCTCGAACCCGCGTCCGGCCCCGCTCGGGAGACACCGCGGGATCGTCTGGCCGACCGCTACGGTCACACCCGATCCTGACATCGGCCACCGAACCGCTCGAACCCGCGTCCGGCCCGGCTCGGCTCCACAGACACCGCGGGATCGTTCGCCGACCCGCCACGGTCCCGGCCTCGCCTCAGCGCCGTCCCGCGGCGAGCGCCCACCCGGCGGCCAACAGCACCGCCGCCGCCTGCACCGCTTCGGACATGCGCACGGCGCGACGCAGATCCGGGACGGTGGGCGCGGGTCCGTCACCGAGAATCGGACGCGATTCGACGCCGTGGCGGTACCGGGTGAGTCCGCCGAGTCGGATTCCGAGCGCACCCGCCATCGACGCCTCGACCACACCGGCGTTCGGGCTGGGGTGACGGGCCGCGTCACGTCGCCACGCGGCGAGCGAGTCGGCGCGACGGCCGCCTGCCACCGGGGCGAGGGCCGCGGTGAGCAAGCCGGTGACCCGCGCGGGCAGCAGGTTCGCCACATCGTCTGTCCGCGCGGCGGCCCAGCCGAAGCGGTGATAACGCGCGTCGCGGTAGCCGATCATCGCGTCGAGGGTGTTGATCGCGCGGTAACCGAGCAGTCCGGGCACCCCGGCCACCGCACCCCACAGCAGCGGCGCCACCGTCGCGTCGGAGGTGTTCTCGGCGATGGATTCGAGCGCGGCGCGCGCCAACCCGTCCGCGTCGAGTACCTCGGGGTCACGTCCGCACAGCGACGGCAGCAATGCCCGCGCCCCCGCCAGATCGCCGGATTCCAGCCGATCGGCCATCTCGTGTCCCGTCCCCGCGAGACTGTGTCCGCCGAGCACGGTCCAGGTGGCCGATGCCGTCGCCGCGACCCCGCCGCGCCGCAGCAGCAGCCCGATGCCGAGCACGCTCCCGACCGCCACGATCTCGTGCACCACCCCGGCCGCGCGTCCGTCGGCGTAGGTCCGCCGCTCCAGAGCCTGTGCCGCCGTGCCGAATCCGGCGACCGGATGCCAGCGGCGCGGATCACCGAACACGCGATCGAGCGCGAAACCGAGTACCAACCCGGCCGCTCTCGACATCCCCTTCTGCATCCGGCGAGGGTATCCGCCCGGCGCGTCACCGCCGGTCGGGGGTACGACCGGATGCGCCTCGACCTGTTCGCGGTCGCGGGGCGGGAATGAATTCGCCAGGCGCACTGTAGAACTAGCACATGAGACTCGACGACGACGCGCGCACACTCATCGGCGCGGGGGCCGATGCCACGCTGGTGACGCTCAACCCGAACGGCAGCCCACAGGTCAGTGTGGTGTGGGTGGCACTGCAATCGACGCCGGAAGGCGACGAACTCGTCACCGCGCACCTCGGCGAGTACCAGAAGGTGCGCAATATCCGCAGGGACGGCCGGGTCGCGGTGACCATCCTGTCCCGCGAGGGCGGCGAGATCATGCGCCCTTACCTCGCGATCACCGGCACGGCCCGCATCGTCGAGGGCGGTGCGCCGGAATTGCTCGCCGAACTCGCGAAAACCCTCGCCTCCCCCGACGTGGGCTTCCCGCCCGACAACGCTCCGCCCGGTTTCCTCACCCGCATTCGCGTCGACAAAGTGGGCGGCATCGGTCCCTGGGCGTCCTGACCACGCGACACCCCGATCACGCCGACGCACGGTGATCGGGTCGCGACCGCGCGATGTCACACTCGGTAAGCCCGCATCGTCACCCTGGTGACCACATCCGACAAAGATCCGCCCAGCCAGGGGCGGGCGTGACCGAAACGGTGGGTGCCAGTGATCGACAAACCGGCCGAACCTCTCGACGCCGCCGAATTGGCTCGGCGTTTCGAGGAGCATCGCCCGTATCTGCGCAGACTCGCCTACAGCACGCTCGGCAGTCTCACCGATGCCGACGACGTGGTGCAGGAGGCGTGGTTGCGGCTGCAACGCCAGCACGCGGCGGGCAAGGCCGACGAGATCGACAACCTGCGCGCCTGGCTGAGTACCGTCACCGGCAGGCTCGCCCTGGACTATCTCGGTTCGGCGCGGGCCCGCCGCGAGCAGTACGTCGGCGAGTGGCTGCCCGAACCGGAGGTCACCACCTGGGACGATCCGGCCGATCGGCTGGCCCAGGACGAGCGGGTCACCACCGCGCTGCTCGTCGTCCTCGAATCGCTCTCACCCGCCGAGCGCACCGCCTTCGTGCTACAGGATGTGTTCGGCATGAGCGGTCCCGAAGTCGCCGAAGTGGTGGGGCGGACACCGGCGGCGGTGCGGCAGTTGGCCTCCCGCGCGCGCAAGCGGGTCGAGGACGGTACCCCGCGTTTCCCCGCCTCGGCCGATGAGCAGGAGAAAGTGGTGTCGGCGTTCGCGCTCGCGTGGCGTTCCGGTGACCTGAGCGCACTGCTCGGCGTGCTGGACACCAACGTCAGCCTCACCGCCGACGGCGGCGGCAAGGTGCCCGCCATCCGGAAACCGGTGCACGGAGCCGAACTCATCGCCAAGATGCTGCTCGGCTGGTACCACGCTCCTTCCGCGAAGGGCGGGTGGGGCCGCGCGGTGCTGGTCAACGGCAATCCCGGCCTCGTCGTTTTCGACGGCACGCACGTCGGCGTCTTCGATTTCACCGTCGACGCGGGCCGCATCGTCGCCATCAACGTCATCCGCAACCCGGACAAACTGCGCGATCTCCCGACCGGCGGTGTCCCGGACTGGTACTTGGGGCCGGACGCCGAGTGATCGACCGGGCATCCGGATATGCCGTCTACCCGACCGATCCCATCCTCGGCGACGTCGAATAGCCATGTGCAGCGGCCACTTCCGCCGACAGCAAGCGCCCTTCTTCGGCCAGCACGCCCGTCGTCAGCTCCGGACGCGCCACGCGCGCCTGCCGCAGGCCGCCGTCGGCGATGGCGAGGACGTAGGGCATGGTGGCATTCGTGAGCGCGACAGTCGAGGTGTGCGGTACCGCGCCGGGCATATTGGCGACGCAGTAGTACAGCGAATTACCCACGCGGAAGGTGGGATTCGCATGCGTGGTCGGGCGCGAACCTTCGAAGCACCCGCCCTGATCGATCGCGATGTCGACCAGTACCGAACCGGGGCGCATGCGGGCGACGAGTTCTTCGGAGACCAATTTCGGGGCCCGCGCGCCGGGCACGAGCACCGAGCCGATCACGAGGTCCGCGCCGAGCACCGCCTGCTCGACCTCGACCGCGTTCGACGCCACCGTGGTCAGCCGACCGCGGAAGCGGGCGTCGAGTGCGCGCAGGCGGGACAGGTTGGTGTCGAGGACGGTCACCCGCGCACCCATCCCCACCGCCACGGTCGCGGCATCGGTTCCGGCGACACCGCCGCCGAGCACGACCACGTCGGCGGGACGAACCCCGGGTACGCCGCCGAGCAGCACCCCGGCGCCGCCGAGCGGCGCCATCAGGTGGTACGCCCCCACCTGGGTGCCGAGCTTCCCGGCGACCTCGCTCATCGGCGCGAGAAGCGGCAGCGAGCCGTCCGCCGCGCGGACGGTTTCGTAGGCGATCGCCGTTATTCCGGAGCGCAGGATCGCCTCGGTGCATTCGTGTGACGCCGCCAGATGCAGGTAGGTGAACAGCACCTGCCCCGGCCGCAGGCGCGGATACTCGGGCGCTATCGGCTCCTTCACCTTCAGTATCAGATCCGCCGTCCGCCATACCTGCTCGGCCGTGGGCGCGAGCCGCGCGCCCGCCGCGAGGTAGTCGCCGTCGCCGAACCCCGACCCGGCTCCCGCCCCCGCCTCGACCAGCACCTCGTGCCCGTGTCTGGTCAGTTCCCCTGCACCGGCGGGTGTGAGCGCGACCCGGAACTCCTGCTCCTTGATCTCACGCGGAACTCCGATCTTCATAGGGCCATCGTGGCCCACGTCGGGGGTGTTCGCCATGACGGCGCGCGCGATGGTCTTCCGGCCTGCGCGGACACTTCCCGATGATCCTGCGCGAAACCGTCGATCGAGGCGAAGAATTGTCCGCGCGGACCGGTCAGATCGCCATCGCCTCCCCCGCCCGCGGAATCCGCAGCCGCCCGCCACGGCCCGCGTAGTCGAACACCCGCGCCAGATAGTCGAGCGTCTCGCTGAAATGTGCCCATCCTTCGGCGTGCACCGGCACGATCACCGCGTCGCCGAGCAGTTCGGCGGCCCGCAGCGCGGTGCGCGCGTTCAGCGTGCCGTCGCTGTCGCCGAAGATTCCGACATTGGCCGCGCCGACATTCAGGATCGCGATATCGATGCGGCCGACGCGGCCGACGATCTCGCCCACCAGATCCGCCGACGCGTTGTCGCCCGAGATATAGATCGTCGGCTGATCGGCGGCCTCGAGCACGAATCCGGTGACGACGCCGCTGATCGGTTCGCACCCCGGCGGCCCGTGCAGCGCGGGCACCCCGGTCACCCGCACCTCACCGATCACGAGGGTCTCCCAATTCTCCAATGCCCGAACGCCGTGCATTCGCCCGGCGGCTTCGGAGGTAGACAGCACGGTTTCCACACCCGTCAGGAAGGCACGACCGGCGATGTCGAGATTGTCCGCATGCTGATCGTGCGACAGCAGTACGACGTCGACCGCGCCGACCTGTTCCGGTCCGAGTGCGGGCCCGCTGAGCTTGTGCAAGGTGACGGGTCCGGGGTAGTCGCCGGGCGCGTCGAAGGTGGGATCGGTGAGCCAGGTGAGTCCGGCGTAGCGCAGGCGCAGGGTGGGGCCGCCGATGTGGAGGGCTTCGACTGTGGTGTGGGTGATCGTGTCGGTCATGACGTCGATGGTGCGCGGAGACGAACGCCATTTACAGTGGCCCGCAAGCCACTCACCGCTAAGATCGGGCCATGCACACCGTGGCGGTTCTGGCCTTCGACGACATCAGCCCGTTCCACCTCTCGGTGCCCACCCTGGTCTTCGGCCGCGTCGGAGCCGGAGGCGCCGCACCGTATGCGGTGCGAGTATGCGCGGAACGGCCCGGAACTCTGCGCACCCCGGCGGGTTTCGATATCACGGTCGAACACGGACTGGAGGCGTTCGAGACCGCCGACACCGTGGTGATCCCCAGTTGGCTTTCCGGCGAGGGCGTCTCCGCCGAACTGTGCGCGGCACTGCGCGCCGCGCACACCCGCGGCGCACGAATAGTCGGCCTGTGCCTCGGCGCCTGGGCGGTCGCGGCGAGCGGCCTCGTCGACGGACGTGAGATCACCACCCACTGGGCGGCGGCCCCCGATCTGGCCCTGGCCTATCCGGCCGTCCTGGTGCGCGCCGACACGCTGTGGTCGGATCTCGGCGACGTCGTCACCTCGGCGGGAGTGGCCGCGGCACTGGATTGCTGTCTGCATCTGGTCCGGTCGGATCTCGGCAGTCGCGCGGCGACCGAATTGGCCCGCGCCCTGGTCACCGCACCGCATCGCAGCGGTTCCCAGGCCCAGTACATTCCGGTCGCCGTCCCCGACGACGCGGACGACGACGCGATCGAGCGTGCGATGGTATGGGCTCGGACCCATCTCGGCGATCCGGTCGACTTGGACAGTTGGTCACGGATCGCCCTCATGTCACGGCGCACCTTCACCCGCCGGTTCCGCGAACGCACCGGAAGCAGCCCGCAGCAGTGGCTGCTGCACCAGCGCACCGACCGCGCCCGCCTCCTGCTCGAATCCACCGACGAGACGGTGGACCATATCGCGGCGGCCACCGGATTCACGACCGCGGTCAGTCTTCGTCATCATTTCCACCGCATCCTCGGCACCAGTCCGGCCGCGCACCGGGCGCAGTTCCGCACCCCGGATCGACGCTGTCTCCGGTCGGCTAAGTTGCCCCCATGAGGATTGAGTTCGGCGGCGTCGCCCCGGAGATCGATGACAGTTCCTGGATCGCGCCCAACGCCACGGTGATCGGACGGGTGAAACTGGGCGGCGAGGTCAGCGTCTGGTACGGCGCCGTGCTGCGCGGGGATCTCGAGGACATCATCGTCGGAACCAAGACCAATATCCAGGACGGTTGCGTGCTGCACGCCGACCCGGGTTTCCCGTTGACCGTCGGTTCGGGAGTTTCGGTGGGACATAACGCGATTCTGCACGGCTGCACGGTCGGCGACGACGTGCTGATCGGCATGGGCGCGACCGTGCTCAACGGCGCGGTGATCGGCGAGGGCAGCCTGATCGCGGCCAATGCGCTGATTCCCGAGGGCGCGCAGATTCCGCCGGGTTCGCTCGTGGCCGGCGTGCCGGGCAAGGTGCGCCGGGAATTGAGCGAGGCCGAACGCGACGGCATCCGCCTCAACAGCGCCGTGTACCTGCACAATATGGCCGGTCACCGGGACGCGAAGATTGTGTGAGACATCGCACACTGTTCAAATGACCAGGACGAACCGCTGATAACATTTTGATTGCGGGCCCGGCGTCCCGGGGGCTCTGGCCGAGACGTTGTCCAGCTGTTTCATCGAGGGGTTACCCCGGTGGCAAGCGGCGTGGCGCGCAGGCTAGGAGGTATCACGGTGTCGTATGGGGATACGAATATGCACCGGCCGAAGGGGCGGATCAGTGTCGCGGATATCGCGGCGCAACCGGGCGGCATCGAGGCGCTACAGCGCCGGGTCCACGAACTGCGCTCGAGTGGCGTCGATTTCGCGGCCAACGCGATCGAACAGGAAATGGCCGACCTGGATCTCCCCCACCCGTAGCCGCTTCGCGGTGAACGCCGGACAGGGCGGTCGACACAGTGAGATGCTTGTTGCGCGTTCCACTCAGGGTTCGGCGAATCCCGTGGCCACGGCAACGCCTGCCGGTGGAATAATGAACGGCCCACCCCACACTGTCGGCGCGCCGATTGACTGGAGACTCGATGCCCCCCGTCCCGCCCATGCTCCAGCGGATCCTGGACAAGCCCGTCAAAGACGGTGAGAAGCTCCTGGAGAGCGCACTGTCGGCATTCCTGGATTTCGGCATCAAGCGCACCAGCATGGGCGAGATCGCCCGGCGCGCCGGAATCAGCCCGGCCACCCTGTACCGCCGATTCGAATCAAAGAACGACTTGGTCGAGGCGGTCAGCGTCCGGGAGGCGCAACGCTTCGTCGCCGATATCGACAGGCGGGCGCAGACCGTCGAAGGCACCGAGGATCAACTGGTGGAGATCTTCGTCGCCTTCATCGGCGCGATCGCGGGCAACGAACTGCTGCGCCGCCTGCTGCGGACCGAACCCGATCTGATCCTGCCGAGGCTCACCACCGAAGGCGGTCCGATCCTCGCCGTAGGCCGCACCTATCTGGCGGGGAAGTTGCGCGAATTGCGCGCTGGCGACAACGATTTCGACGCCGACCTGGTCGCGGAGATCATGGCCCGCCTCGCGCTGTCGCTCGCCCTCACCCCCGACGGCCTGATCCCGCTAGGCGACGCCGAGGCCGGGCGCGAATTCGCCCGTCGCACGCTGCTGCCCATGGTCGGGGTCAGGGCCACGGCCTGAGGCCACACCGAACGCCGCCGCGACCAGGTCGTCGAGGATCGCCTGCCCCTCCTCGTCGATCGGGCGTCCGTGGACGAATTCCCCGACCAGACCGACGATCTCGACCGCCGAGGCAGACCCCGGATCGGGCAGCGGCAGCCGGGACACATACTGGGTGATCCATCGTCGCCTGCCCGCGTAGAGGCGGTTTCCGCACACCGCGTCGTAGAAACGCAATCCCAGCGCGGAATTCGCCACGCCCATCAGCAGATAGGCCAGATGGTCCCCGCTTCCGAGATCGTCCAGCGAAATCCAGTAGCAATCCCCGTTCACCACGGCTCCCGAACGGTCGAGCGCGAACCGGGGGCGCTCGCTGATATCGGGGAACACCAGCTTCGGCACCCGCCACAGATGCGGACGCTGCGGCACCCAGATCTCGAACCAGTTCCGGCCGCTGTCGACCACATATCTGCGGGCCGTCAGCGTCTGCTCGTGCGATCGGAGATAGGCGGCGGCGCCGGGGAATTCGCTCAGATCGACCGGGGTCCGTCGCGACACGCCCGTGTCGTACGGATACAACACCCGGGTGTCGCGCGCGCGAACGATCCGCCACGGCGCGAGATCGTGGTGGGTGATCAGGTCGAACAACAATTCGGGTTCGGGAGGCGGCTCGATCTCGTGCCATCGGTCGGAGATGAAAACCCGATCGGCGGTTGTCTTGATTCCCACCCGTATGCGCGCGACCTCGCCGAAACTGCGCCAGGTGCGATCGGCGATTCCCGCCAGCCACGCGTCGATGCCGGGGCGCGACATCCGCCACGTGCTGTCGGCGCCCCGCGCCGGGGCGGCCCGCTCATCGGCCCACAGCGTGCCCACCTCCACGGCGAAGGTGCGCCCATTGTGGGCGACGCTGCCGCCGGTATCGCGGGTCAACGCCTCGAAAAGACCGTGGACCGAATCGGCCTCCGATTCGGGCACTTCGTAGGCCGAAACGAAGCGGCAGTCCGCGCGCGTCTCGGTGCGGGTGGCGATGGTGATCGCGGGCAGCACGGCGGCTTCGAATAATTTGGTGTCGCCCAGATCGTAGAGTTCCACCGGCGCGAGTTCCGTGCACAGGACCGCGCGAATATTGGCGCCCGCCCTGGTGGTGATGAATCTGTTGGCGCACAGCAGGCCGAGTACACCGCCCGGACGCAGCAGTCGCGGCGCGACGGCCACGAACGGGTGGGTCAGATCGATACGGCCTCGCAGCCCGAATCTTTCGGCCAGCGACCGTGCGGCGACGGTACCCAACTGCTGGGTGCGCACATACGGCGGATTGGTGATGATCGCGTCGAAACTATTGTCCGCCAGCCATTCCGACTCGGACAGGAAATCCCCCATATGCCATTCGACCTCGACGTGCGCCGCCCCGGCCCGGCCTCGCGCCACCGCGAGCGCGGTCTCGTCGAGATCGAAGCCGATCAGTTCCACGGCGACACCCGGCAGCCGAGCGGCGATCTCACGGTGCAGCGAGAGCAGCAGTTCCCCGTCGCCGCACGCCGGATCCAGTACCCGCAGCGTCCCTGGCAGGCCGGGCTTCGGCATATGCGCGAGCAGGCGCCGCGCGAGGAACTGCGCGAGCGCGGGCGGCGTGTAGTGCCTGCCGTGCCGCTTACGCGCGTCACGGGCGTCGGAACCCATGCGTCGGATTCTGCCAGCAGGCCCCGTCGATGACTCGATTTTGCCGTGTCACGCGAGGATGCGATGACATGGCGGTCCCCTCGAAGCCGTCGCCGCCTCGACCGGCGTGACGATTCTGCCCTTTTCCCGCCGTTCGAGGTTCCGAAACAAGACCGCCGATGCTAGCGTTCAGTCTCGAAATAAGACCAAATCAGAGAGGGGTGGGCGGATGAGCCCGACCGGCGCGCGAACCGAGGAATACGAGGCATTGAGCCGGATTCTCGGCGCGCGATATACCTGCCGACAGTTCACGGCCGACCCGGTGCCCCGCGAGACCATCGAGGCGTTGCTGCGCCTGGCCCAGCGCACACCCTCGTGGTGCAACACCCAACCCTGGCAGCTGGTGATCACCGAGGGCGCAGGCACCGATCGGTTCCGCAAGGAACTGCTCGACCACGTCGCCGGTGCGATACCCGAACCGGATTTCCCGTTCCCCGCGCACTACACGGGCGTGTACCGGGATCGCCGACGCGAATGCGGACTGCAACTCTACGACAGCGTCGGCATCGCCAAGGGTGACAACGCGGGCACCATGCGTCAGGCCGTGCGCAATTTCGAACTGTTCGACGCACCCCACGTCGCCATCGTCACCAGCGAAGCCGATCTCGGGGTCTACGGCGCCGTCGACTGCGGTCTCTACATCGGCAATTTCCTCCTCGCCGCCCAGAGCCTCGGCCTCGGCGCAGCGCCCCAGGCCGCCCTGGCCTCCTATTCCCCGTTCCTGCGCACCTACTTCGACATACCCGACCACCGCCGGGTCGTGGCCGCTATCTCCTTCGGCTACCCCGACATCGACCATCCGGTGAACGGATTCCGCACCGCCAGGGCCGAGGTCGACCAGGTCGCGAGCTGGCACACGAACTGAGGAATCCGCCGGGCCCGCCCGCAACCGGCCGAGCCCGCCTCGACGCGGCCCCACGCGTCGGTCCCAGCGCTCTGCCCTCCGCCGCGTTAGGGTGAGCGCAGGTCGGGGGCGATTGCGCAGCTCCGGCGTCGACCGCGCGACCCAGGAGGAGCTCAATGCGTCCCATCGGTGCTGTGTCGGCGATCATCGCGGTGGCCGTCCTCACCCTCGGCCTGTCCGGCTGCGACGACGCCGAGGACGACCCGCTCGGCGCGACGCCGACGGCCACCGCCGCGGCGACGACCGCGACCACGACCGGCGCGACGCCGACACTGCCCGCGCGGACGCCCCGGACGCCGCCGCCCGTCGTGGAGCCGATCGAGATTTCCTGTGGCACAGCACAGTTCGGCCTGACGGTGTCCGCCGTCACCACCAGGGGCGATGCCGCGTGTCCGGCCGCCGTCGCGGTCACCGACATCTACGCCGCCCGGTCCCAGGCATGGGGCGACGATGTCGTGATCACCGTCGCCGTCGGCACCGGGGTGTGGGACTGCCGGGAACCCCCCGCCGCCGCGATTCCGTTCCAGGAGTGCGTCAATCAGGACAATCCGGCCGAGAAGATCCGCATGGGTTCGTAATCGGCGTTCAGCCCGCCGCGCGTCCAGACGCGGTGCCTTCGCCGGTCAATCCGGGCCCGAGTTCAGGGGCGATATCGCGCGCGGTCAATCCGCTTCCGCAGGAATCGCATTCGAGTTTCACATGCGCTTCACCGGAGCATCCGCGATGACGGTATTCGACGGGTGGACCGTCGGGCGCCATATAGGTATCGCCCCAATCCCGGATCGCCATCAGAATCGGATAGATATCGTGGCCCTTGGGGGTCAGTCGGTATTCCTCGTGCGCGCCGACCTCCGCCTTCTGCTTCACGAGGATGCCGTGCTCGATCAACCTGTCCAGCCGATCCTGTAATCGGCTACGGGAAATGCCGAGCGCACTCTGGAAGGAATTGAAACGGCGAATGCCCGCGAACGAGTGCTTCAGGATCACCAGTGTCCACCGGTCACCCAGAATCACCAGTGGCCGCGTGATCGAACACGGCTCCTCGGCAAGCTCCTCGTAACGCACTCCCCGATGCTACCCAGCGGCGACGCCCCCGCTCCCGTTATCGCGTCGTAGCGCGGGTGCGCCACGTCCGGGGTGCACCGTGCGCGAGGTTCGCGTCGGCGTGCGCGCGGCGCGGGACGAAAACGGGCCCCGGGAAATCCCGGGGCCCGTTCGCCGAAACTCACATCACAGCGGAATGTTCTTGTGATGGCTCTTGCGCGACGGCGCGGCGGCCAGCGCGGCGGCGATCGCACTACGGGTCTTGGCCGGCTCGATGACCTGGTCGACGACCCCGATCGCGATGGCGCGCTCGACGCCGCCCGCGATCTTCTCGTGCTCGACCGTGAGACGTTCGTGCAGCGCCTCACGCTCGTCCTCCGGCGCGGCGGCGAGTGCCTTCTTGTGCAGGATGCCGACCGCGGCCTTGGCGCCCATCACGGCGACCTCGGAACCCGGCCACGCGTACACGGCGGTCGCACCCAGCGAACGGGCGTTCATCGCGATGTAGGCGCCACCGTAGATCTTGCGGGTGACCAGCGTGACCCGCGGAACCCTGGCCTCGGCGAAGGCGTGCAGCAACTTCGCGCCGCGGCGCACCACGCCCTCCCATTCCTGACCGACACCGGGCAGGTAACCGGGAACGTCGGTGATGACGATCAGCGGAATGCCGAACGCGTCGCACAGGCGCACGAAACGTGCTGCCTTCTCGGCGCTTTCGGAATTGAGGCAGCCACCGAGACGCAGCGGGTTGTTCGCCAGCACGCCGACGGTGCGACCGCCGAGGCGACCGAGGCCGGTCACCATGCTGCGCGCGTAACCGCCCTGCAGTTCCTCGAAGGAGGACTCGCCGTTGATGTTGTCGAGCAACTCGTGCACCAGCGGCTTCACGTCGTAGGCACGCTTGGCCGACTCCGGCAGCAGCGCCTTCAGGTCGACGTCGCCGTGCTCGGCCGCGAGCAGATCGAATTCGCCCTGCTCGGCGAACATCGACACCAGTTTGCGGGCACGGTGCATGGCATCGGACTCGCTGTCGGCGACGATATGCGTGACGCCCGACTTCTTACCGTGGGTCACCGGACCACCGAGGGTGGCCATGTCGACCTGCTCACCCGTGACGCTGCGCACCACATCGGGACCGGTCACGAAGACCCGGCCCTCGGGGGCCATGATCACGATATCGGTCAGCGCGGGGCCGTAGGCCGCGCCACCGGCCGCGAAACCGAGCACCACCGAAAGCTGCGGGACCAGGCCGGACGCGCGCACCATGGCCTCGAAGACCAGGCCGACGGCGTGCAGGGCTTCGACGCCCTCCGCCAGCCGGGCGCCGCCGGAATGCCAGATGCCGACCACGGGAACGCCGGAGTCGATGGCGGTATCGATGGCGTCGACGATGTGCTTGCAGCCGTCCACGCCCATCGCGCCGCCCATGACGGTGGCGTCGGAGCAGTAGGCGACGGTGCGGACACCGTCCACCTCGCCGATCGCGGCGAGGACTCCGGACTTGTTACGCGGGTGTAGCGGAAGAATGGTTCCGGGATCGAAGAATCGCTGGAGCCTGCCCAGCGGGTCACGCGGGTCCAGCGCAGTCTCTTGTTGAAACGCGGGAGCAATAATCGTCATCGCGTTCTCTCCTCAATCAAATGTGCCGCAAAACGCGGCTGCGTATGTCGAACCACCGGCGGGGTCGAATTCCGACCCCGCCGGGGATCGTTGTGCAGTCGATCGTGCGGCTATGCGCGACCGAAGGCGAGCGCCACATTGTGCCCACCGAAACCGAAGGAATTGTTGATCGCGTACTCGATTTCCTGGCGACGGGCTTCGCCGTGCACCACATCGAGATCGATCTCCGGATCCTGGTTCTCCAGGTTCAGCGTCGGCGGGACGATGCCGTCCCGGATGCTGAGCACAGTGAGCACGGACTCCAGGGCGCCAACGGCACCGATCGAGTGGCCCAGTGCCGACTTCGGCGCATATACCGAGGCATGGTTGCCGACGGCCTTGGTGATCGCGTTCGCCTCGGCGGTGTCGCCGACCGGCGTCGCGGTCGCGTGCGCATTGATATGCGTGATGTCCTTGGCGGTCAGACCCGCCGTCTGCAGTGCGCGCTTCATGGCGCGCGCGGCACCGTCACCCGTGGGGTCGGGGGCGACGAGGTGGTACCCGTCCGAGGTGATGCCCGCACCGAGCAGCCGGGCGTGGATCGTCGCACCGCGGGCCTTGGCGTGCTCCTCGGTCTCGAGGACCATGAGGGCGCCCGCCTCGCCGAAGACGAATCCGTCGCGATCCTTGTCGAATGGACGCGAGGCGCCCTTCGGATCGTCGTTACGGGTGCTCATGGCACGCATCATGCTGAATGCCGCGATCGGCACGGCGTCGATGTAGCCCTCGACACCACCGGCGACGACCATGTCGGCATCGCCCATGACGATCATCCGCCATGCGTTGGCGATGGCCTCGGAGCCGGACGAGCATGCCGAGACCGGAGTGACCACTCCTGCCCTGGCCTTCAATTCGAGACCGACCACGGCCGAAGGGCCGTTCGGCATGACCATCTGAACAGCCAGAGGCGAAATCTTGCGATAGCCACCGTTCTTCAGCTTGTCGACCGAGTCGATGAGGGCGTCACCGCCACCGATCCCGGTACCGATGGCAACACCCAGCCGCTCGGGATCGACTTCCGGGCTGCCCGCGTTGCGCCAGACTTCGCGACCGAGAACGGTCGCGAGCTGCTCCACGTAGGCCATGCGCCGACATTCGACCCGGGTGAGCAGGGTGTCCGGTCGGACCTTCAGGTGTCCGCCGATGCGGACAGGAAGGTCGTATTCCTCGACGAAGGAATCCTCGAGAACGTCGATACCGCTCTCGCCGTTGAGGAGTCCCTTCCACGTCGCATCGACGTCACCCGCGATCGACGTGGTCGCCGCCAGGCTAGTTACGACGACGTTGGGGAAATTCCCGTTCAAGGTGGAAGGAGTGGTCACTGTTTCGGCCCTACTCGGAGTCGAACTTGGCCTTGAGCTCCGCGGCGGCTTCGCTGTTCTCCGCCTCGAGCTTCTGGATGTAGCTGACAGCGTCGCCGACCGTCTTCAAGCTGGCCAGATCCTCGTCCGGGATCTTCACGCCGTACTTGTCCTCGGTCTGCACCGCGATCTCGACCATGGACAACGAGTCGATGTCCAGGTCATCGACGAAGGACTTCTCGATGGTCACCTCGGAGGGTTCGATACCCGTTACCTCTTCGATGATCTTGCCGAGTTCCTCGACGATTTGTTCCTGGGTCAGAGCGGCCACGTTGTGGCTCCCTTCTTGTTTCTTTGTAGGGCTCTTGTGTTTATTTCGGATCGAACCAGCGGTTGGTTACCGCCGATTCATCACGACTGTGCGAATTTCTCCGCACCGTCGCGGAGGAAAGCTAGCCGGAGGTCGTGAGCCCGGCCAACGCGGGGAGGTCTTCCGGGGTTTTCAGGGCCAGCGTCGGCGTGCCCTTCAATTCCCGCTTGGCGATCCCGACCAGCGTGCCCGCGGGCGGCAACTCCGCCACCGCCGACACCGCCGCGGCGCGGACGGCCTCGGTGCACAGATCCCAGCGAACGGGCCGGGTGACCTGCGCGGCGAGCTTATCGATCGCATCCTGTCCCGAGGCGACCGGCTGACCGTCGAAGTTCGACAGTAGAACCCTAGTCGGTTCATGCGGCGCGATCCTGCCTATGGCATCCGCCACCGCGTCCTGGGCCGGAGCCATGAACGCGGTGTGGAAGGCACCCGCGACGGGAAGCGCGCGCACACGCGCCTTCTCCGGCGGGTTGGCCGCCAGTTCCGCCAAGGCGTCGAGTTTGCCCGCGGCCACGATCTGACCGACCGCGTTCCGGTTGGCCGGAACGAGATCCAATTCCGCGAGCCGCTCGAGTACGGCGGCCTCATCGCCACCGAGCACGGCGGACATTCCGGTCGGCTTCAGCGCGCACGCCTTGGCCATTTCCGCACCGCGGATGGCGGCCAGCACCACAGCGTCATCCGGAGAGATGACTCCGGCGACAGCGGCGGCGGCGAACTCACCCACCGAATGTCCGGCCACGATCGTAGCGGCCGGCAGTGAATTCGGTTCGATTTCGGCGAACGCCAGCAGCGCGGCGGCAACCACGAGCGGTTGCGTCACCGCGGTGTCGACGATCTCCTCGGCCGTCGCGGTGGTGCCGAGACGGACGAGATCCAGGCCCGAGGCCTTGGACCAGAGGGCGAGGCGTTCTCCCGCGCCGGGAAGGTCGAGCCAAGGCGCGAGCATGCCGGGTGTCTGGGACCCCTGTCCAGGGGCGAACAACGCGATCACATCTCTAAGAAAACACTGTGAGGTGCCTCGCACGAGATGTCGACGCGAATGAAGCTTGGAGACCGCTTTTGTGGGACTCCCACAAAAGCGCATGTGGGATGTCCCGATCGACCGGTTCGCCGAATCCGTTACAGCCCCTGCGGACCCACAGTGGCATGCGGTGCCTCTGGGTCAGTTGTTGATGATTCGTTACGGGTTCGTGTCAAACGACCCACTGTTGCCGCGATCCGGAGCACATAGGCATCCCGCGGATTCATGGGATCACGCCCGGTGATCTCCCCGATTCGCTTGAGGCGATATCGCACCGTATTTGGATGGACGTACAGCTGGCGAGCACACGTCTCGACGGCTCCGCCACAGTCCAGATAGGCATCGAGGGTGTCAGCGAGCGCGGATCCCGCAGCGGCCAACGGGAGGACAACATACTCGTTCAGAGCGTCGATCGCAGCCCTATCGCCGAGCAGAGCGCGTTCGGGCAGTAATTCTGTCGCGTGCACCGGCCGCGGCGCGCCCCGCCACCCCACCACGGCCTCCATGCCTGCGAGCGCCTCCAACGCGCTGGCGTGCGCGGCGCCGAGGGTGCGCATGGTCGGTCCGATCACCACGGGCCCGTCCGAGAAGACCTCGGCGAGCAGATCGGACAGGAATGCCGAGATATGGCTGGTATCACTCAGATGACCGCTGACCACCATCACCAGCCGAGAACCCTGCACCACCGCGAGAGCGGCGCGGCCGTGTCTGCCCGCGATGGTGTGCACCGCACCGACCATCGACACGCTCTGATCCTTCGGCGGCGTGCCGACCAGCACCGTCGCGGGCGCGGTGGCATCCCAGTTCAGCGTCGCGGCCCGCGACAGCATGTCCGGGCCGGTATCGCCGCGCACAACGGCGTCGACGACGAGCGCCTCCAGCCTGGTATCCCACGCACCGCGTGATTCCGCGGCGCTGGCGTACACCGAGGCAGCCGCGAAGCCGAGCTCACGCCCGTATCGCAGCACCGCCTCGGTGAGCGCCACCAGCTGCCGGTCGTTGCGCGCGAGCGCGGGCAGCCACTGTTCGAAGAACTCCATGGCCACGCGGACCATATCCACGGTCTGGCGCAGCGTCAGCCGCCGCGCCAGATCCTGCGGAATGACCTGGAACGCGTCCAGGCTGAACCGGATATCGCTATCCGGATCCTGTAGCCACTCGAGGAAGTTCACCACCGCGGTCTGCACCAACATCTGGACCCCGGCCCGCTGGGCGGCATCCAGATCGGCGAAGAACGGCAGCCGATCCTGCATGGACCCGACCGCCTCGGTGGACAGGCGCCCGGAGAACTGCTTCACCCGCTTGAGCAATGTATCCGGAAGCGGATCCCGGTTCTGCCGATTCGGGGACAGTGCGCCGGTCGGCAGATACACCTCGTGCTCGGAAGAGCCTTCGGAGATCCGTCGAGGCCGCGGCGGTTTACGTTCCACGGTCCAATAGTCCGCTACGCCAGTTCTTCGTCTGTGCTCGCGGCCGACTTCGGCGCGGCGTCGACATCGCCGATGCGGTATTCCGCCGCTGCCTCTAGCACCGTGGCCTGGTCGATCTTGCCCGCACGGGCCAGACCTTCCAGTGCCGCCATCGTGATCGACTGCGCGTCGACATTGAAGACCCGCCGCGCCGCGGCGCGCGTGTCGGAGAAGCCGAACCCGTCCGTGCCGAGGGTGGTGAAATCACCGGGAACCCACTTGCGCACCTGATCCGGCACCGCCCGCAGCCAGTCGGTCGCGGCGATGTAGGGGCCATCGACCCGGGACAACGCCTCGGTGACATAGGGCACGCTCGCCTCGGCGCCCGGATCGCGCAACGCCGCGATCTCCTTCGCGAGCGCCTCTTTGCGCAGTTCACCCCACGAGGTCACCGACCAGACGTCGGCCTGCACTCCCCACCGCTGCGCGAGCAGCGCCTGCGCGCGCAGACCATCGGGAACGGTGACACCGGAGACCAGGATCTGCGCGCGCAGATCACCGGCGTCCCCCGGTTTGTACAGGTAGATGCCCTTGAGCAGACCGGCGATATCCAGGCCCTCGGGCTCGGCAGGCTGCTGATACGGCTCGTTGTAAAGGGTGATGTAGTAGAAGATGTCCTCGCCGCCGAAGGTGTCCTCCGCACGACGCACCGTCTCGGTGCCGGGCAGCGCCGTCTGATGCGACGGGGCGGGGACGCCACCCCCGTACATCCGGCGCAGACCGTCGCGCACGATATGCGCGAGTTCGAAGGCGAAGGCCGGGTCGTAGGTCACCACCGCCGGATTGGTCGAAGCCAGCAACAGCGAATGGCCGTCGTTGTGCTGCAGACCCTCACCGGTCAGCGTGGTTCGCCCAGCGGTTGCTCCGAGGACGAATCCGCGGGCGAGCTGATCCGCCGCCGCCCACAATCCGTCGCCGGTGCGCTGGAATCCGAACATCGAGTAGAAGATGTAGAGCGGGATCATCGGCTCGCCGTGGGTGGCGTACGAGGTGCCGACCGCGGTGAACGAAGCGGTCGAACCGGCCTCGTTGATGCCCTCGTGCAGGATCTGCCCGATGGCGCTCTCTTTGTAGGCAAGCATCAATTCCGCGTCGACGGATGTGTACAACTGACCGTTTCGGTTGTAGATCTTCAACGAAGGGAACCACGAGTCCATACCGAAGGTCCTGGCCTCGTCCGGGATGATCGGCACGATCCGCTTGCCGATCTCCTTGTCCCGCAGCAGTTCCTTCATCAGCCGGACAAGGGCCATCGTCGTCGCGACATTCTGCTTGCCCGAACCCTTGCGCACCGAGCGGTACGCCTCGTCGCCGGGAAGTTGCAGAGGCTTTGCCACGGAACGTCGCTCGGGCAGAAAACCGCCAAGGGCCTTGCGGCGATCCAGCATGTACTGGATCTCGCGGGTCTCTGTGCCCGGGTGGTAGTACGGCGGCAGATACGGATCCTTCTCCAACTCCGCGTCGGAGATCGGGATGCGCTGCAGATCGCGGAAATCCTTGAGATCCTGCAACGTCAGCTTCTTCATCTGATGCGTGGCGTTGCGTCCCTCGAAATGCTTGCCGAGGGTGTAGCCCTTGATGGTCTTGGCAAGAATCACCGTCGGCTGGCCCTTGTGCGCCATCGCGGCGGCGTATGCGGCGTAGACCTTGCGGTAATCGTGGCCGCCGCGCTTGAGATTCCAGATCTCGGTATCCGAAAGATCCTGCACGAGCGCCTTGGTCCGCGGGTCACGACCGAAGAAGTGGTCGCGCACGTAGGCGCCGTCGTTGGCCTTGTAGGTCTGGTAGTCGCCGTCGGGAGTGGTGTTCATCAGATTCACCAGCGCGCCGTCGCGATCCGCGCCGAGCAGCGCGTCCCACTCGCGACCCCAGATGACCTTGATGACATTCCACCCCGCGCCGCGGAAGAACGACTCCAGTTCCTGGATGATCTTGCCGTTGCCGCGGACCGGACCGTCCAGGCGCTGGAGGTTGCAGTTGACGACGAAGGTCAGGTTGTCCAACCCCTCCATCGCCGCCACATGTGCGAGACCGCGCGATTCGGGCTCGTCCATCTCACCGTCGCCGAGGAATGCCCACACGTGCTGATCGGAGGTGTCCTTGATGCCTCGATCGTGCAGGTAGTGGTTGAACCTGGCCTGATAGATGGCGTTCATCGGGCCGAGGCCCATCGAGACGGTCGGGAATTCCCAGAAATTGTTCAGCAGCCGCGGATGCGGATATGACGGAAGTCCGTGTCCCGGCCCGCCGTGGCTGTATTCCTGACGGAAACCATCCATCTGGTCTTCGCTGAGCCTGCCTTCGAGGAAGGCGCGGGCGTAGATGCCGGGCGAGGCGTGACCCTGGATGAAAATGGAATCGCCGCCGCCGGAATGGTCCTTGCCTCGGAAGAAATGGTTGAAGCCGACCTCGTACAGCGCCGCCGAGGAGGCGTAGGTCGAAATATGCCCACCCACACCGATGCCGGGACGCTGGGCGCGATGCACCATGATCGCGGCATTCCAGCGGATCCAGGCGCGGAATCGACGCTCCACCTCTTCGTCGCCGGGAAACCACGGCTCGTTCTCGGTGGGAATGGTATTGACGTAGTCGGTCGAGGTCAGCGCCGGAATGGAGACGCGGCGCTCCCCCGCCCGCTCGAGCAGCCGGAGCATCAGGTAGCGCGCGCGGCCCGGCCCTTCCCTGTCGAGCATCTCATCGAAGGATTCGAGCCATTCGCTGGTCTCGTCCGGGTCGATGTCCGGCAGGTAGGAGGCCACCCCTTCACGGATAACCCTGACCCGACCAGCAGGCTGTGGTTGCGACCCGTTCGGGGCGGAGACGGTGTCGGGGCCAGCGGGTTTCGCTGGAACGGACGAGTGGATCACGTCGGTCAAGTCTGCTCCTCGTACAGGGGTGGACAAGCTGATGGCTTCTGTTTCCCCGGGCGGAGCGCTGGTTGCGGACCACCCGTTACGAATGTTCGGGCGCACCCTCCATCCTTGCCGATGGTGCGTCCCAGGTCATCATGTCAGCAGCAAATCCAGTACGGTTTCCTCGGCAATGGGTTACCCGGTAGTTTTTCCGGCGCAGGCCGATTTCGGCACCCAGCGAGCCGCCTGAGCACGTGCTATTCGATACCGCCGAATACAGAGCAAGAGCGGGAGGACGATGAAGGTGCTTGACCAACGCGGGTTCGGACTGGTGTGCGCTGCCGCGGCGGTCGTGACCGGGCTGACGGTCGCCGGATGCGCGGATCGGGTGGAGGGAACCGCCACTCCGAACGCCGCGGAACTCTCCTCGTACAAGACCGAGGCCGCCGTGTCCTCCGCGGCGGCGACCTCGTCGCGGCGGGTGGCGGCACAGGCTCAGGCCATCGGCGAAAACTGCGCGCAGTTCCCCACCACTTCCGGCCTCGGGGTGAAGGCGTACAACGACTTCGTCGACGCGCACGACTCCAATGCGCCAGACTACGCCGCCAAACGCGATGCCGCGTCGACCACACTCGACGAAGCCGCCACCAAGGTCGAGACCGGAGTGACCGCCGCGGCGGGCGCGCTGCCCGAAGATCTCGCCGCGAAATTCGCCGAGTACGTCACAGCCGCCAGGCAGCTCGCGGGCGAAACCAGGAAAATGTCCTACACGGCGCAGGTCGGGCCGCTCAACGAGGCCAGCAAGCGGGTCAACGACGCCCGTAACGCGGTGCGCGAAGCCTGCCCGAAACGCTGAAATTCCGTACCGGACGCGCGACATTCGGAGGGTATTTCATCCGATCAGCTTGCGCTCGAGCCGATAACCATGTTCGCTTGCATCTACCTACTGTCGGGAGTTGAGGAGGACACCACCGTGGTCGCCGCGGCGGACGCGCAGAACTACGCTCAGAAGCTTGGCATTACACACGGCATGGTTGTCCAGGAACTGGGCTGGGACGAGGACACCGACGACGACCTAAGGGCCGACGTCGAGGACGCCAGTGGCGGCGAAATGGTGGACGAAGACTCTGATGAGGTCGTCGACGCCGTGCTGCTCTGGTGGCGAGAAGGAGACGGCGATCTGGCCGACGAGCTGATGGAAGTCATCAGCCCGCTGGCAGACGACGGCTTCATCTGGGTCCTCACCCCCAAGACCGGTCAGCCTGGCCATGTCGATCCGAGCGAGATCGCCGAAGCCGCGCCCACGGCGGGCCTGACGCAGACATCTGCGATCAGCCTCGGCGCTTGGGCCGGAAGCCGATTGGTGCAACCCAAGGCTCCTTCGAAGCAACGCTGACCTTTTCGCCATGGTTTCCGCCGGGTGGTGCGCTCACCACCCGGCGGAGACCCGACACGATGGAGGATTCGCGTATGCCTATCGAAGTTGGCACTGTCGCGCCGGATTTCACGCTCAAAGATCAGAACAACCAGGAAGTCTCGCTATCGGACTTCCGGGGCAAGAAGAACGTGCTCATCGTCTTCTACCCGCTCGCTTTCACCGGCATATGCCAGGGGGAACTCTGCAAGGTGCGAGACGAGCTGCCCAAATTCCAGAACGACGACGCGGAAATCCTCGCGATCTCCGTCGGCCCCCCGCCCACCCACAAGATCTGGGCCGCCGAACAGGGCTACACCTTCCCCCTGTTGTCCGACTTCTGGCCGCACGGCGCCATCGCCCAGGCCTACGGTGTCTTCAACGAGAAATCGGGTTTCCCCAACCGCGGCACCTTCGTCGTGGACAAGGAAGGCAAGATCCGTTTCGCGGAGATGAACGGGCCAGGAGAGGCCCGTGACCAGGCGGCTTGGGAGAAAGCGCTTGCCGCGCTAGATTCATAAGCCGCACCGTCGGTAGCGACCGGCGGAGTGCGGGCGTATAGCTCAGCGGTAGAGCACTGGTTTTACACACCAGCGGTCGGGGGTTCGATCCCCTCTGCGCCCACCAAGAAGATGCAGGTCAGAGTGAGTTTTTCCCTCGGCAAGTTTGCCCCACGCCAATTTCGTGGGGCAAACTTGGGGCAGAGTAATCGGATGGGTCAGCGATGTGTCGTCTCCCCCCGGTAGTTGGGCATAGCGGGAGGCGTGATCCCCGACTCGGCATCTATGGTCCGTCTCAGCCCAAACTAAAAGCGACTCTGACCATCGACCGCATCGAGTGGCAGCCTGCGCCCGCAGTGAGTGAGGATTGGTTGATGCATATGAGCGTCGGCCCCGCTCAAATCCGCTGACATGGGGCACAAGCAGTTTTCAACGACAACGATTGGCACTCTGCCAACGGGCACCGACATAGCCACAGTGCTTGAAGACGGTGACGATCGCGCGCTCTTCGCGGTGTGGGCGACCTATCATCGGTCTCTCTTCGAGCGTGGCGCAGCGACAGAGCATGCGGAGGTCTCCCACTTGCAGGCATTGGAGGCAGCTCGTCGGCTGACGGACAACCTTGAGGAGTGGCGTTGGGTAGCGATCCAGCACGCGCTCGCCGATGGCTACAGTTGGCCTGAAATCGGGGCTGCGTTGGCTATGCCCGCCGAGACGGCGCGGGAAACTTACGAACGTAGGAGCCGGCATGCGACGGAGGATGAACCCCAGCCCGGTTTCCATCCCTACGGGTAGAGATCTTCGCCCCGTCTCCGACACGTAGGGGCGTTCAAAGGCCTAGGGGTGGGTGGGTTGTGATTAACACTGGGGTAGATGAGCGTAAGAACGCGCATATCTAGCCTGTTTGAACTCGACTGCTGCGGCCTCGGTGGGGCGTTGGACTCGTCAGGTGCGGCTCCGGGCCATGAGAGAGCTATCTCGCCCATAGCGTGGTCTGCACCGCTGCCCAGCAGTTGAGCGTCACTGCGTTCAGCAGCCGGTTGTGTGGTTTTTCAGCCAGCCGGTAGCGGGTGCCGTCCGGTCGCAGCGACACACCGCCCACCTCGGCCAGCAGGACCACGCCCGCGGCGTGGTCCCACGGGAAGCTGCGCTGGTTTAAGACAAAGTCGAGGATGCCATCTACCATCTGCGTGTAATTCACGCCCGCGCACCGCGCGCCAGGACCCAGGTCAGCGAACCGGCCGGTCATCTCTACCAGCCACGCACGGCCGGGTGGGTCCAGACGGCGCGTAGGAACAGCGCCCCGCAATCTGGCCACCTCGGCCGCAGGCGGCGCACGTTTAATCTGAGTGTCATCCCGGAACGCCCCCGAACCCTGTTCAGCAACGTATATCTGCCCGGTCTCGGGTACAAAGATCCAGCCGGCGACCGGCTCACCCGCACATATTAAGGCCACAATCACTGTGTACTCAGGACGGCCGGCCGCAAAATTTGCGGTGCCGTCGATCGGATCCACCAACCAGCACATCTCAGCAGTCCCTACAGCAGCGAGCAGGCTCGGATCGTCGGTGGCGGACTCCTCCCCAACCACTGGAACATCCAGGATCTCCCGCAAGCCGAGCGAGATTAGCCGCTCGGCCTCCCGATCCGCCACAGTTACCAGATCATTCGGCGCCTTCTCTGAGACCTCATCGACAGCCAAATTACAAGGTCAATCCGCTTGTGCGCTGTGCCGATCGTGGCATATCCAGCATACGAGCGAGCGTAGTTTCGAAAGTTTAGCGTTGTCCAAACCGCCAGTTCGTACCGATCTGCAATGAGAGGATCACCAGGTGAGCGTAGTTGGTGCATACCCTCCACCATGTGTCCTCATCAGCGGCGCCGAGGCCGTGTTGGACCAGGTCGAGCCCATCGTGAGGAAGTACACGCAATCGGTCCGTCGAGGTCTCGAGCCCGAGCCACGCTGGCTAAGCTGGGACGCGTTGGTGGCGATTGGTACACCGTCACTTCCTCTGAACTGTAATCTGCGAGTCATTCAAGTGGGTGGCGACGCCGCCGGTGCGTATGTTGAAAAGTCTCCAGGCAGCACCAGGTACCACTACCCCGAACGAGTCGATCGTTCTGGGCACGAACTGAGGATCCCGCAGGGACTAAGTGACGCGCGGAGAGAGTTCGTCAAACGGTATTTGATTCCCGTTCTCCCGAAAGAACCGTTCACGCGCAGCGTGTTCGTTCCTCCGCCAGGCACAGATAGCAACAATTGGATCCCGATCCTCGGCAGTGTCGATGGCGACCCCATCGCGGTAATTTATCGACCGCACGAGGGCGCCCGCGAGGTGTGGTATCTGCCGGAGCAGGCAATTGACGTGTTGGAGCCTGCACTCAATCTCGCGTTCCAGGAGTGGCACGGTCAGGACCGGACGCGGTTCCCATCTTCCCCGACATGGACATCCGATGTTCGATGGATGTCTTTGCAGGATGAGGTTCAGATCGAAGGTCTACGCACTGAGATAGCGGAAGCGCACGCCGAGTTGGCGCGCTTGACCGCGAGAATTGGCGTCAGCGAGGTGAACCTAGACGGGTTGATCAGGGACGCAGGACGATCACCGCAGCGACGGCTGTTGACGGACCACGACGATGCGCTAGTCGATGCAGTCACGCACGCGCTAACCGAGTTGGGTTTCGACGTGACAAATCTCGACAGGCAGTTGGCCGAGGGCCAGGCCAAGCAGAGTGACCTGTCAGTGACGGAGGGGGACTGGACCGCCATGGTTGAGGTGAAGGGATATACGAAGGGTGCGAAGTCGAACGACTTGCTGGCGGTCGGACGCCATCGTCGTATCTATGAAAGAGCACATAAAGAAGTTCAGCGTATGTGGTACATAGCCAATGCTTTCCGGCTAGATCCCCCTGCCAGTCGGCCGAACATCCTCGATGGTGCCGACGAACACGTCACAGAATTTGCACAAGATGACGGACTAATTATAGATACACGCGAACTGTTCGATATGATCAAGCGGGTCGAAATGGGTGGCCTCACCGCAGAATCCGCACGCGCAATACTAAAGGCGGCGACCGGTCGGCTACAACTCGACTGACTTGCTCGCGCCACCACAACTTGCGCAGCATGAGCGATCGATCAGTCAATCCTCAGCTCTACTGAAGCGGCCAGATATTACGCCGAATACCTGGCCGTCCTCGAGATTGCAATAGTTATTGCAGAATGCTTTTTGCAGATTTCCCACAAAATATTCCTGCACGACTGCCGCTTTCCCGATTCACGACGAGACGCGATCTCAATAGGAAGAGATTACCTATCGATAGATTGCAAGAATATCTAGGAAGAGTGAGGGGCCTTCGAGATACTGTGCAGCGGTTTCCACTGTTGGGCGCTGCTTTTCGAGGCGTCGACGCTCGTCGCGAGGGATTAGCGTCGCACCTGGGAACGCTAGAAATGATTTCCATTGACCGCTTGCAAGCTTCTTAGTGACCTTGCCCACGATCCGTGCGCGCCCCTCCACCTCTTCAGACTTGAGATGGTTTTCCGCTAACTGTCCGGACACCTTCCAATCAGTATCGTCTTCTCCGACAACGATTAGGCTCGCATCGAGTTTGTTCAGAAAGCCGGACATCGCGGAGAGCTTATCTACAGATGGGAGACCTTCCGTTGCGAGGTCCAAGGTTTGAGCCATAGGCATCAAAGACTGGACCATCTTTAGTGCACGTCGCCCTTCGCCCCCGCCCGCCATAAGCTTGACAAAGTCGGGAACATAGAGGTCGCAATCCCATGCGATCATGGCACCGGTGCGCACCTTCGAAAAGTCGGCGTCAGGCTCATCGACATCAATCCAGGCAAGTCCTTCGGGGTCAGCCGCAGCCGCCTTAAGCAAACGATCGAAGCGCGCTTCAGGGGTGTCCGCCACGGCTCGTGACTCTTCGTCTTCGCCCCCCTCCCTCAGAGCCACATCCACGCCTTCTGCGGTTCCACGCCGAGTGGAACGCTTGTGCGTCTCGGCTGTTAGACCGCCCTCTACAGCAGCGATATATTGATCTAGCGCAGTTTCATCAAGATAGACGAATCGCCTCAGCATTACATGATCCTACAGTGGCCGACCACCAGACCTGCCACCACTCCAACACATCAAAAGAGGCGCCGCGGGTCGCATTTGCAACTTCGGCCTGAAGATCGACTATGACGCCGAGGGGTCCAAAGCGAGCACACATGGTCGACGCTAACCAATAAGCTATTTAAGGTGAATGCGAGCAGTGCGACAATCTGAGCGCCAGCCTTGCACAACTAGGATCCATGGTTGTACAAGTCGTTGTACTTCGCTTCAATCCACAGCACGTGAAAAACATCGCCCGTACGGAACCCTGCGAACGCGTGATTCCCTTCATGCCGAAACACCAGATATTTGTCGCGTTCTAGGTGCTCGGGGATCGCAGTTTTGAACTTCGATTTTGGCAGGAATTCCGACCCCAGGCCATGTCTATCGTGCTGTACCAGCTCAGTCCACGTCAACTTAGCCCGCTTGTGCCACTTCAACAGGAACGCCTGACATTGAGACGGCTCAAGCTTGTCTATCCCGAACTTTTCCTGCAAATGCTGCAGACACAGGACCGGGTGCCCTGCCTGCGCGGAGGAAGGTGTGGCAGCTGGGGTCGCGGCGGTTGTGTGGACCGGAGTCGTTCCCCGCCGTTTGCTAGGTGCCACTGGTGAAGAATTTGAACAGACGCCCCGTGGTGATGACGTTGTTTCGTCCGGCGCCCTCTTCGAACGCCTCACGCCATGGCGGCTCAGTATGGGTCTTATCACGCAGCGCCCACGCAGCAAGGCTGCCGTAGGTGTCCCACGTTTCAAGCAGGCAGTCCTGGATCTCCTTGTAGTCATCCCAGGTGAACGTGTCGTCGAGGACCTGATCAGCGTCAATCCCGTTCGAACCGAAGTGCTTGTATTCGTGGTAGACATCGGGCACCACGGGGCCGTGTGCCCACGCCTGGATCTCGTCCGAGAACAGCGGCTGCTGCGTCCGAGCAAGGTGGTGCCCCTGCGCGTAGTAGAGAAGCTTCTGCAGCTTCAAGTTCGAAATGCTTGCGTCGATGTTCTCCGCCCAGGCGATGAACCAGCGGGCGACATCGCGTGCGCGCATCGGGTTGCCGGTCATTGTGTCCCTGCTTCGAGTTGCATCGTCGGTCTCTCCGAGATTCCCTGAGTGTAGTGGGTGGGTATGACATCCTCGGCAACCGCTGGTAACAGAACGGACCCGTTTGACTCTTGGATCGACGTCTGAGGTCATACATGTTGGCGCAGAACGCGTTACCTGTGTCTAACCGTTAGGCGAGTCGCTCGTCCGCAGCAGCCTAGCCCTGCCCAGGTAAGTGCCCGTGGAGCCGCGCCGGGGAAGTACAGACCCAGAACCCTGTCAACATCGGTTGTTTCTGAGGTTCCTGTGAAAGCGGTGATCGCACGGGCATACTGATGCCTACGAATCAATCCTCGCTGTCTGCGACGGCGAACGGCTGGGTGCAGATCCCGCACAGGATCGGCCCGGCCTCGATCGTGCGCTTCGCCGCCCGGACGCGGCGGACCGGCTCACAGCCACACACCAGGGCGTGCCCGTTGCGGGGCGCGCGTTCGGCATCCTCACCCGCGGTCCCCTCGTCGGCGTTGCCGTCGGCCGGTGTACCGGGTGGTGGCTCGTGTTCATTGCGGCGGTGCGCGATCAACACCTTGGCGAGTGCGTCGATCTGGCGGCGGTACCGCTTCGCCGTCGCGTCCGGCAGGGCGGTTTCGGACCAACCGCGGCTCGCCTGGCGTGTCACGGTCAACCCGAGTTCCTCGGCGATCGTCTTGTACTTGCTGTTGTGGTAGGCACCGCCACGGCTGACGTCCTGCACACCCCGCGTGCGCGCGATCCCGTGCGCGGCCTCATGCAGTAACGTGCCGAACACCTCGCGGGCACCGAACGCGAACCCTTCCCCGCCGACGAACAACTCCGGCATCCAATCCGTGCCTCGCACCCACCGATCCGGCCCGAAATGACCCAGTCGCAACCCGCGCGGCGAGCCCATCGACCCCGCAGCCATGGTTACGACCACGTCGGGGACCTCCGGGTGTTTGGCGCGGATCGCGGCCCACGCCGATTCGATTGCGACGACCACTGATCCGGCGAATGCGTTCATGGCTGCACTTTGGTTTCGGCGTCCTGGAAGTCGAATAGAGTTGGTTCTTCCGGCTTCTTCTGCGGCACCACCGCGGCAGTTTGGCCACGGGGTTGGCTGTTCGCCAGTTCGGTAGCAGTCACGTTCGCGATGACATGATCGGCCGCGGCCCGCATCGCCGGATCGGCATCCACACCCCACTTCTCGCGTAGCTCACGGAGTTGATCCAGCAGTGGACCGCGGTCGGGTTGAGCGAGTATCTGCCCGATACGCGTCGGACTGAGATCCGTGAGGGCGGCGATCGCGCGGATGGTCATTCCGTCGCGGTGGGCTGCCCAGCGGATGGTGGTGTCGCGTTCGAGTCGAGCGGCGTCGATCCTGAACCCGGACAACGCCAAACGCTGTGAAGCACCATTGTTCCTGTCCAGTTTTCTGGACACCGCCGTCCCCCGCGACGGGGTCGGGCAGACCAGGGTTCGGGTGGCGTGCCCGGCCAGCGACGCAAGGACGCGTTGGCGCCACCGGAACGCGTAGGTCAGGCAGTTGGCGCAGTTCTTGTGGCCCGTGCACCCAGGCAACGGCACCGCTTCGCGGCGGGCGGCGTCGGACCAGGCGAGGCTGTCCGAACTCGCCAACAACGAACCATAGGCACCCAAACCCGCGGTCTTGATCCCGAACCCGTGCAACCGGATCCCCGGTACCGCGGTCGTGATCGCGGTGATGATCGCAGCAGCCTCACTCGTGGCCTGACGGCGGCACACCGACCCCAGCCCGACGATCGGTTGCGCGGCGAGGTCGACACCGGCCTCGGTGTACAGCTGCGCGCAGGCCAGGTAGTCGTCCAACACCCAGCCCTGCAAGACGGGTGCGAACGGTAGATCCGGTGCCAGCGTGGTGAGTTCGAGGTAGTTCTCGACGGTGCGGCGTTGATGCTCGACCACGCTCAGTCCGGTGCCGACGAACTTGTTCGACCCGATCGTGCCACCGGCGATGATGATCGGCTCACACATCCAGTCCTGCGGCGCCGCCCACACCAACCCACCGATCTCCTCCGCATACCGACGCACCCGGCCGATATAGGCAGTCGGGGTGGTGGTCGACCAGCCACCGTAGTCCTTGAGCTCGGTGAACCCGCCACTGTCCAACGCCCACTCCCCCCGCGCCCGCGGCAACGTCTTACGGTCACGCAAACGCCGGTCACACACAAACAACGGATCACCCGACAAGGTCAGCCAGTGCGGTTGATGAGTACCGAGAAAGAATTTCATCGACGTAATCCCCACGTCAGAAACCGGGGCGGATCGGCTCTCCGGCATTGATGATTATGCCTCAATTCTATCACCAAAACTGTTGTCTAACAGCACTTTTACATTCCTGTCGACAGCTGGATTGTCGCATATGGATCAAAGGTCTTGATGCCTACGCATCGCTATGATTGAGGCATAGGTATCAACGATTGATCGCTGCGCGTCATATCCGTACAGCTGCGCCGACCCTCCTCTTGTGGTCCCTCCCCCGTGCGCCGCCTACTTCCGAACCCGCGTTGCTTCCAGTGCGCCGTAACCGATCTCGCGCGTCTGTAAATCGTCCGCTCGCGTGCCGACTCCGTCCCCCGCGCTGAGCGCGCCCCCGGCGCGCGAACCCGCCACCTCCGGTGGCGCTGCTCTATACGCGACCTTTCCCACCTGACGTCACCCCGCTCCCAACCCTCCCTTTTGTGGTCATCTCTTCCCCTTGTGGTCTCCCTCCCCTCTTTGTGGTCATCTCTCGTTCTTGTCTTTGTGTTTTGTGTTGTCTGCTGTCCTGCCCGTCCGCCACTCTCTATGAACAGCGAAGCCATAGAGAGTGGCGGACGGGCAGGACAGCAGGCGGCACGAAACACCGCTGGTACAGCGGGTTTTTGAAGCTTTCTGATCGGATTTTGATGCGACTTTTCGTCCGGATCAGATCCGGATCACGTCCGGATCAGATCCGGATCAGATCCGCATCGAGATCGCATGATTTCGGGGGGCCTTGGCCCACCCGCCCGTTGCGGGGAGGGGGTGCGAACGGTCGTAGAGAATCCCCGGGTAAGACGCCCCGGCTGCAGCAGAAACAGCCTGTGTGAGGCTGCGCCTCGTTACTCTTGCATCAAGAACGGCGCGTCAAGCTTTGGGGATTTCAGGGGGTTTCCATGCCAGTCGACGGACCCGTGCCCTGGCAGTTGGTGGAGCACACCGCGGCCAAGCACAACATCTACAGGCGGTATCTACATCGCTGGTTTCCGATCATCCTCAGCAACGACTCATGGAACGAAGCTACCTACGCTGAAGGGTTCTCCGGGCCCGGTATCTACGCCGGCGGCGAGGACGGGTCGCCGATTATCGCAGTCCGGGCCTTCGCCGAGGAGGTCTCCAATCTGTCGAAGAAGGCTAATTTCCTGTTCATCGATGACGACCAACGTTGCGTCACGATGCTCACCGATCAGCTGACTCGCGTTTTCCCGCAGCGCCCGCGGAACCCGGGCTTGATGCCGGTGGCAGTCCGGAAGGGGAAGTGCGAGGACCTGTTAGAACTGGAGCTGGGCAAGCTCGGTGCGTGGGGGTCGCCGATCCTGGCGGTCCTCGACTCATGGGGAAATGCCCCCGTGCCCTATGGACTTCTGCAGCGCATCGCCAACAACCCGGGCTCGGAGGTGATCGTCACCTTCAAGCCGCAGCATTTCGTGCGATTTGTCGATGACCTCGGCGATGCGGCTGATGATGTGTTCGGCGGTGACCGGACCTGGCGGCAAGCCTCCGTCCTGCCCAGCAGCGAGAAACGCCAGTTCATCCTCACCTGCTACCGCAATGCACTCGAAACCGCCGGCTTCCGGTATCTGCTCGACTTCGAACTGGTCGACCGCCGCGGCGACACCCTGTACCTGGTGTTCGGCACCAACCACCGCCTCGGCCTGGAGAAAATGAAAGACAGCCTCTGGGAAGTGGACAAAGTCTTCGGCATCGGCTTCCGCGACCCACGCGACAGCCAACTGGAAACCCTGTTCGAGTTCACCGACCCCGAACTGAGTCCCCTCTCACGACTGCTACGCGACCGACTCCGCACCCACGGACCCACCCGAGTAGAAACCCTGCGCAAGTTCGCCCTGTTCGACACCGTGTTCCGCCCGCAACACGTCATCGACGCCCTACCTCCCCTCGTCCATTCTGGCGCCGCCGAACTCGGCGATGGCACACGACAAATCCGACGCGGATCAGTCATCCAACTCACCACGAACACACAACACGCCACTCCCCGCTGATCCGACCACTCGCGGTTGGCACGGACAACGAGAAGAGCCCCTGCCGCAAATGGCAGGGGCTCAGGTAGATACAGGTCAGGCGATCGGGGTGGGCATTCCGTCCCATACTCGCCCGTCGAGTTCCCTGCCCAGCGCTTTGGGTGTGCGCCCGCCCCACTGTTTGAAGAAGAACGGCACCTCAGCATCGCGGCAAGTATCGCGGATCTCGCGAACCCACTCAGGATCCATCCAACGGTGACCGGCACCGGATTCCCCGCCGGCGATGACCCATCCGATGCCGTCGAGCTTCAACCCCTCCAACGGACCCAGCAAGGGCTCGCAGGAGAGGAATCGCACTGCGGCGGGTACTTCCCGCAGGTGATCGACCCGATCGAGGTTGTCGGTGGTCTCCACCGATACCCCCATCCACACATTCGCCGGCCACTCCAACCCTCCAGCGAGCCGTTTGAGCCGCAGCGAGCGTTTCGTCAGGACCTGGTAGGTGTGCTGCGGCGTTTCGCGCATCACGTCGAACACATCCCGGATGAACCCGACCGGGACCTTAGCGTGGAACAGATCCGACATCGAATTGACGAACACCACCCTCGGCGCCCGCCACCGCCGAGGCACATCCAACGCATCCGGGTGGATCGTCACCCCGAACCCTGGACCCGACGTGCGCGGATCACCGTCACGCTGATACTTCGCCGTCCCCATCAACTTCAACCGCTTCGCCAACACCATCGCATAGCAGTGGTCACACCCGACCGAGACACGGTCACAGCCGGTGACCGGGTTCCACGTCGCCTCGGTCCACTCGATGCTCGATTTATCCGACATGTCACCACCACCTCCCCTGTCCCGTCGACACTACGTCGACATTCTGTGTATTCGTAGACGAACCGATTTCATCTCGTGACAGTTCGGTCAGCATGATTCGCCATCCCTCATGGTTTCGGTGTATTCCTGGGCTGCGGCCAGCGTCCGAGTTACTGCCGACTTACTCACCTCGATCTGCTCAGCGATCTGCGCGTGCGACCACCCCTGCTCGTACTTCAATCGCAGAATCGTCGCCACCGTCGCAGGATCACGACGCCCCGCCGGATCCGAGCCGCACACCCGCTCGGCAACACTGATCCACCGGTCCACAGTGCGCACCGCCTCGATGCGCACCTGCTGTGGCGGAGCTTCTATCTGGTTCGCAGGGCCGGTCTCCAGCTCTTGATGGTCACGCGGGGTCGTGAGTTCATCGGTGGTGGAGCGGGTCTCGGTATGGACCTCACGCACCGACACGGTGCGTACCGATTCGGGGCGGTGCACAGGCTCGGGTTCGGTGCGCACCACTGGTTCGGGGTCGGTGCGGTCGGTGCGTGCCAGCACCAACAGCGCGACCGTGGCTTGCCCGATGGCGCCATCGATGATGAGCGGGAAAAGGAACGCCAGGTGTTCGCTCATCCCCACCTGTATCGACAGCTCCCGCAGGGCGTCGAAGGAGAGCCGGAACGCGATCGCCGCAATGGCCGCTGTAAGGCCGACGACGGCCCAGTAGGCGAGTCGGGCTTTGTTCTGTGCGCGGACGAGCAGTCCGACGCCGTGGGTTGCTGCCAACAGTGCGATCGGCGGGAAGGAGGCGACGAACGCTGCGACCCACTGCTTTCCGGCCGGTGCGTTGAGCCATGCGTGCACGATGTTGCCCGCGATCGACATGGCCGCGACGAGCAGTAGTTCGCCCCAGAAGAACCGGATGGCGGAGGTCTCTTCCCGGGTCCGCGCACCGGGCGGATCAGAGTGCGGTGCGCTGTGGTGCGCAGTCTCGCTGCTGCGCACCGCCTGCGCACCGGTCACATTCGTGGTCATGATATGTGGTCTCCTCTCGGTTCAAGTGATCGATGCGCAAGCGGGGTGTTTCACCGGCTGCGGGTACGTGACTGCTGCCCGCGGTTCACGGGCGCGGACCGAAACCGGGCATGCTGCGCCCGATCCAGGTACGGGACGGGTTCCAGATCGGTGAGGTCGTATCCGGCGTCGAAATGGTCGGAGAGGTCTTTGCCGTCACGGGCCTGGACCACCCGCACCTCCCCCACCCGGCCCGTCAGGGAGTCGGCGACCTTGGCCGCGTGCCGGTATCCGGGGCGGTCGCGGTCGGCGACCACCACCACCCGCGCGGCCCCGGCGAGCCAGCGGGCGTGCTCCGGGGTCCAGGATCCGGCGCCCATCGCGTTGCAGGTCGCGATCTGCCCCGCCTGGTTCGCGCGTTGGACGTCCTTCTCCCCCTCGCACACATAGATCTCTCGACCGGTGTCCAAGGCTTCGCGGATGTCGGCGAGCTTCCACGGGATCGGCGCGAAACCGGTGCGTTCCCATTCGGTTCCGGTCCAATGGGCCTGCCAGAAACTCTTGGCGTAGCCGTGTTCGTGCGGTGTCCGCACCCGATGCACCGCACCCTCTACCCGACCGTTGGGCCAGCGGTAGATGTAGGAATCGACAGTCTCGGGCCGACCTGTCTGCACCCCCAAATCCGGCTTGGACAGGATCGGGAAATGCGCGGCGAGGATCGCTTTCTCGACCGGTGACACGACCTGCCCCACCGACTTCTGCGGGGTCGATTGTGGGCGGGCGGGCCGCCCGCCGGCCCCGAAGGACCGGCGAGCAGAACCGTTACTTGTTGTGGTGCGAGTGTTGGTGGTGCTGGTGTTGTTTCGGGTGCGTTCGGGTAAGTGGTCGAACATGTCCCGGACTCGTAGACCCAGCTGGTTCATGACGTCTTCGTCGTCGCAGCGGGCCCAGCAGCGCACGATCGTGCGTTGCTGACGCGGGTCGTAACGGACACCGAGAGAGGGGTTGTGGTGCTGGCCGTCGCCTTCGTGGACCGGGCACAGGTAGTTCGTCCACTGCTCCGGTGACCGCGGGAACCGGGGTGGACCCATCTTGCGGGTGAGGGCATCGGTCACGATTTCGTAGGAGCGGCCCTGCTGGTGACGGTGGTCCATGACGGTTCACCGCCCCCGCTGCGGGTGCTGGTGGGGCCGATCGTTGCCGGTCAGTGCTCGGGCCTGTTCCTGGCTGCGCAACTGCACATCGCTCAACTCCGAGAGCCCGGTCTGGCGTTCGCGGTTGAACGCGACGTTGTCCATGAACCGGCACATCGTGCCCGGCGCCCGCTGCCAATCATGGAAGGCGTCTTCGAGATAGTTCCAGTGCTCAGCGTGCGGGCCGCCCTGCCAACGACGCGCGATCTCCCAACGCTGCTGATCGATCCGGTCGATCTCGGCATCGGTATCGACCTCGAACATCTCCCGCCCGAGCCGGTAGAACACCTCGTACTCGCCGCGCATAAGGTCCTCGTGTTCGCGGTGCATCTCAACGACTCCGTTCGATCCCGTTGCGGCGATGCCCGTTACGCTCCGGGCGCGGATCCTCCCGCTCGGGCTGCCACGCCTGGGTGCCGTTGCCGGGCTCACGAGTGCGGGCGTCGTGTTCGGCCCAGTACTTCTCGGCACCCTCACTGGCCCACCAACGCGCCAGCTCGTCGGCGTTGTCCGAGCCGTCGGTAAACCGGCTCCAATCAACCTGCTCGAGATCGCGTTTCGCGATATCCGGATGATCGGGGACATCGGCGAGGGACTCGGCCATATTGCGACCCACCAACTCGTTCCACTCCCGCAACGCCTGCCCCTGCTGCTGGTCGTGACCGTTCCGCTTCTGGTCGTGACCGTTCCGCTTGGGGTCCTGCTGCTGGTCTCTGCGAGCGCGGCTACCGAACCGCTCCCGCTCGGGTGTGGAGCGGGCGAGTTTGCCGACGGCTTCGTCGCGTTCGGCCTTGTAGCGGTCCCGCTCGCGGCGGGCCTGGTCGCGTTCGCCTTCGATGTGGCGCACATGCTCGACCACACCCGCGGACAGCTGCGGTGTGGCACGGTCGCGCAGGTCCCCGATCTCGGCGGCGAGGCGCTGGTTGCGGGTCTTCAACGCCGCCACCTGGGCTTCGGCGGTATCGAAACGACGCCGGATATCGTCACGCTCGACGGTGACCGCGTCCAACCCGCGCTGCAGCATCTGCACTCGCGAGCCGAGCCGGTCCCGGTCGGCCTGTAGCTCCGAAAGCTGGTGTTCGACCGCGGCCAACCGATCCGGCTCGACCTCGACCTCCCTGTTCTGGTCACGGTCTGCCGGGTCGGGAGGCGGCGGAGTCGACGGTTCGACACCCTCACCGCGGCCGGTGTGGATCTGCTGCGCGGCGCTGATCCGCTCGGCCAACTCCTCACGAACTTCGGCGGTGAATCCAGCGGCGGACCGCACGGGCAGCGGTCTCGAGGATGGTTCCGGCTGCCGCGGTGTGTGCAGCTGCTGGGTGTAGGTGTCGGCACCGAGTACGCGGGCGACCTGCGCCCGATACCTCAACGCCTCGATCCCCCGCACCTTGTGCGCGTTCTTGAACAACCGGCCCGGCTCGAAATCCGGGAACGTGGTCGCGGCATCCAACCCGTCCAGCGCGATACCGCGCTCGGTGACCGTGAGCCGGTCATTCACCGCGATGCGATTGCGCAGGGCGTTGGCGTGCTCGGACAGGGCCTGGTGGTCGCGGTAGCGGCGTGCGTGATCCACGCTCGGATCACTGGCCCGTTCGGACACGGCCAGGGCATGGCTGCGGTAGCGGTCCACCATCTGCTGTGTCCACGACAGGTGATGGGTGCGGGAGGTTTCCTCGGCGCGGCGCTGCTCGCGCAGCGTGCGGCTGATCTGCTTGCGGACATAGCGGCGCTCCAACCAGTTCCCGGCCTGGGCGTGCAAGCGCAGCAGGTGCGGCAGCAGGTGGGCGAACTGGCGGACTTCAGCGCGGATCTCGTCTTCGGTACTGCGATCAGACATCGAACAGGTTTCCTTTCAAGGTTGGGGTAATCGACAGATGTATTGGCGGATAGGTGTTTTCACGTGTCCTCGCTGGCGAGACCGGGGACCTCGCCAGCGAGATCAGCCGTTTCGGTCGACTCGGTCGACGGGGCAGCGGCATGGGACGGCTGGGTGGTCTGGATTTCGCGGGTGTGGTCGTAGACCCAGCTGTAGGCGTTGTCCAAACGCAGCCGGTCGACCCAGTTCGTGCCGCGGCGGCGATCACCCCACCGGCGGGAATCGAACTCGCTGCGCATCGCCCTCAGCTGGGCATCCCACACCCCGACCGTGCGCGTCGCCGACTCGGAATCGGTCGGCGACCAGGGCTGATCCCACACCGCGCGTTTCCGGGTCTGGGCGTGGTCTATCTCGGCCAGCAACTCGACCGTGCTCAACTGCTCCAGCCGCGAAACCTCAGCCACACCCAGAAGTTCCGGACGGAACATCGCGCGTGTCTGCTCGACGTACTCGCGGTACTTGCGAACGCTTTCGGCGGTCTCGGCGCGGCGGGCAGCTTCGAGACCGTCCACCTCCTCACGCTGGGCGCGGGTCATCCGTGAACGGTCGACCCAACGCGCCACCTCGTACGGCGGATCCAGAACATCCCAGGCGATGATCGTGAACACCGTGCCCACACCAGCGGCGACGCCGAGCGCGACGGGTCGAATAATGTTGCGGTTCATAGTGTTTGTTCCCCTTCTCTCAGTCGGTGACAGCGACAGTCGCGCCGGTCTCGGGCCCCTCGGGCTGTCGGCGGGTGTTGGTGAGGATGGAGACGGCACCGGACACACCCCGGCCGATACCGCCGGTCACCGCAGTCACGGTTTCGGGGAAGCTCGGGCGTAGGGCGGCGTTCCACCACAGGTAGCCCACCCACCCGGCGCCGTAGACCGCCAACGGACCGGTCACCGCGAACGATTCGCCCCAGCACGCGAACGCCCCGGCCAGAACCACAACAGCGGAGCCACCCGAGGCGCTGCGCACCATCCGTGTTCGCGCGGACCGACCCGCTTCGATCACCGCTTCGGGGTCCACCGCGGCGGCGTCCCTGTCTCGGTCGCCGTCTTCGTTCGGGACCAGGTGCAGGGCGGGACGTTTCGGTCCGATCGGGCGACCGGACCGGCTCGGCGGGGTATAGGGGGGTTCGTCGCTGTCGGGGGGCGGAACGTTGGCGAGGACGTGGGCGAGGTAGTCCTCTACCTCGTCGGCGAAATCGCCGATCTCGGCGCGCGTCGGCCCCTGTTCGGGGTCGTGCTCGTCGTCGCGGTCGTTGTCGTCGTCGGGTCGGATGATGCGCATAACTGTTGCCTCACAATCGAATACAGAGATAGGGGAATTGGCGTGAGTCAGGCGGCGCTGCCCGCGGCCTTCGGCTTCTCACCGGTATCGGTGACCCGCTTGCCGGTGCTGTTCTTCTGGGCGTTGTAGGCGGCAGTGCCCGGCAACGGGCGCACCCGGTCCGGGGTGACCTGCACGACCTGGCCCCAGTCCGCGCGGCGAGCGCGGGCGTAGACGAATTGACCGGTGTCGAGTTCCCGCAGGCGGTCCGGGTCGACCAACCACTTGTCCCCGACCGAGACCTGGCCTTCGTCGCCGGTGCGCTGGCCTTTGATCAGATGCCGCGATGGCAACATGAACCGCACCGTGCCCAGGTGTTCGCACAGGTCGCCGGCGTTCTCGTTGTAACCGAGGATCAACCCACCCGCGCAGGCTTTGAGCAGCCGGTTCAACGCCCATTTGTCCAGCGCCAAGCCTTCTTGGGACTGGGCGGCGAACGCCAACGCGACGCCTTGGGAGCGGCCCCGCTCGCACACATCGACCAAATTCAGCGCACCCGACGGGGTGGTGGTGGCGGAGGCTTCGTCGATGATCACCGTGACCGAACGCCGCAGGTGCTTGGCGGTGCGTCCGGCTTTCTGCATGACCATGCGCAGGATCGCGGCGACCTGGGCGCGAGCGGCGTCCTTGTCCAGACCCGGGACGGTCACGTACAGGACGTCGAGGGCGTCGAGGTCTTTGCCGCCGTCGAAGACCATCGCCCCGTCCTGATCCTGGAGCAGATCGAACAGGTTCGTAGCCTTGATCAGAGCGTCATCGATCTGGGGAACCTTTTCCGCCTGCAACGCCTTGACCATCCGCTTCACGTCGGGGGCCTTGTTCCACAAATCGAGGAGCTTGTCCTCGTTCAGGCGTTCCAGGAACTCCGCCGAGGACCGCGGCGGACCACCCGGCGCATCGACCACCAGGGACACGATGCGGCGGCGCATCTCATCGAAATGCTGCCCCTCACTCGTGGTGGCCTGACCGGCGTTGAGCATCTCCCCGATCACGCCGCGCATGTCGCGGGCGGTCAGGGTTTTGAACAGCTCCAGCCGGTCACCACCCGGGCCGACCGTGGCGATCCGGTTGGACTCGATGCCCATGCGTCGGGCGAGGTCCCGGATTTCGAGGCCGAGGGCTTTGTCGTCGGCGCCGCCCTTGCACGAGATCACCACCATCAACGGGCGGGGGTGCTTGTTGCGCATACCGGGGACGGTTTTCCACTGCTGCCAGGCGGTCCACTCGTATTCGAGCATCCCCACGAAGTGGCATTTGATCGCCTCGGTCTTGCCGCCACCGGTCGTGGACACCAACGCGATATGACGGCGGGCCTGCTTATGCGGGACCACCAGCCAGTCCTCGTGACGCGCGGTCAACTCCTGCCACAGACTCGTGGTCTTGGCGGTGGTGGTTTTCGCCAACCGACCGAGCACGATCCCTTGTCCGGTAATGATCGGGGCGCCGGCCCGCGCGGCGCGGGCGGCGCTGGCGAAGCGGCGGGCGTGGATGGCGTCCTTGACTCGTTCGGTGCGTTCGAGGGACTTCAACCCGACGGTGTTGGTCTTGTGCACGAACTGTGCCCAGTAATAGGTGGCCAGCAGTGCGGCGACGGGGGCTCCGAGGATCAGCATCGTGCGCAGCCCGGCCAGATCACCTGCGGTGACCCGGGCTGCGCCGGACCACAAGAGGGAGGCGGGTACCGACCAGGAACCGCCGGTGAGGGCGGACATCGCGGGCAACAGCAGGGAGGCGATGGCGAAGTTCCGCAACCGCGCCGGCGGCAGCCACGCCGCGGCCACAGCGAGGATCATCACCAGCATGGCGACCACCACCACCCCACACACCGTCGCGGTGGTGGCGACGTGACCGGCTGCGGCGAGGTCCAGCGAGGGAAGGTCCCAGCCTTCGACGCCTTTGATCGGCGGGGCCTGCGGTGTGATGGCCGGTGGCGCGGCCGGATCGACCGGCGCCACCATCACCGGGTCGGGTGCGGGGGTGAGGGGGCCGCAGTCGGTGGGGGTGAGGATGGGTGTGCAGTTCGGGTTGCTCATGATGCTTCCTTGATGTGAAGGCTGTTTCCGGTGGCCTTGGCGCGGTGGCGGTTGGCGAGGAAGCTGGTCCACTCGTCATCGAAATCACCGATCGCCCACAGCAATCGGTCGGTCCGCAACTCGGCGGGAAGGCGTTTGTAAGCGGCCGAGACTGTGTCGAGCACGCGGGCCGAGCGGCACAGATACAGCAGCCCGATGATCGGTTCGTCCTCGGAATGCAAGGCTGAGCGCACGGCGCCGGCCAGGGCGGTGTCCATGTGGGCGCGTTCGGTTTTCGCTGTCAGCTCGATTTCCAGCGCCCACCAGCCGTGGCGGCCGTCGACCGCGCCCAGGAACCGGCCGTCATGCACATGCGGGCGGTCGCGGCGGGGTTTGCGTCCGGTACTGAATTCGACCTGGCGGGACTTGGATTCGGTCGCGGTGATCTCGGCGCGACGCCGCAACGTCCGCTCCGACACCCATTTCTCTGGGTCGGAGCCGACGAGCATGATCCGGGCCTGGGTGACGGCACGGAAGTGGTTGGCGTACATGAGCTTCGGTTTCCAGTCGCTCGGGCGCCAACCCAGATAGCGGGCTGCGGTGTCCCGCTTGGGCACCACCCACGCCCGCCCCCGCTGCACCGACGACAACGGGTGCACCTGACCAGCGGCGAACAGATCGTCAGCGAGGTCGTAGGCACTCGACAACGACGTCGACAAAAACAGCGCGAGCACGTCGACCTGCATGCCGTGCATATCCGTCAACGCCGCCAACGCCGCGTCCTGACGCGCGGTCACGCCTCGGCGGCGAGACCGGTGCAGGATCCGACCCAGTGACCCGTAGGGGACACCGATCTCGTCGGCGACCTCCTGCTTGGTCAACCCCTGCGCCCGCAGGGCGTTGGCCTCACCCAAGCATTTCTCGACCTGCGCCAGCGAAATACCCAACTGCCGGGCGATCTGCCCGTAGGTCAGACCCGCGTCACGCAGGCCACCCGCGATCTCGACCCGGTTACGGCGTTCCAACGACGCCCACCGCGGGTTTCCATTCTTGTGGTTCATCTGCTTCGCTCCGTTCCGGGGTCTCGGCGCTGGTCGGGGCGGTGGGCGCGGCGGGCGGCGATATCAGCGCGGGCCTGCAAAATCACCTCACGCATATCGGAGGTGTCGATCCCACGGCGCTCGCACGCGTTGACCGAGCGCTGCCAGCGCGCCAACTTCAGCGCCTCCAACTGCGCGGGGGTCGGTTCGCGTTTGGGCACAGCCGATTCCGCGTCGTACAGGTACGCCTGCAACGGCCCCTGCGAACCGCCGCGCGCACGCAGCACCTGGCCCTCGTGCTCAGCACCGGGGCGGCGGCCTTCCTGCGCGAGCTGGCGGCGGGTCCGCAAATGGCGTGGCGCCAACCGCCACGGCCACGTCGGGATACCGAACCGCTTGCCCTCGGGATCGTGGAAACGGCTCATCGCCTCACCACCGGCGGCAGCTGTTCACGCGGCACACACGAACCCACCGGCTCCGGCGGCACACCGGAATTCGCCGACCGGCACACATCCACCGACGGAATGTCGTGCCGGTAATCGACCCACGCCGCGGTGCACCCACCCATGCCGATCACGACCAGCACCGCGAGCGCGATCAGTCGTGGACCGACCGGTAACGCGCTCAACGGTGCATAGACCGCACCGACACTGGTGAACTCCGGACCGGTCATCGACGTCAACGCGTTGTGCCCGACGCCGCGACCACGGTCGTAACCGGTGACGGTGTAGCTGTGATGGACCGGCGGCTCCGGCCTCAACGACGCGCTCACCGCGACCGCCCCCGATCGACCCGAGTGATCTCGGCCCGACCACGGCGAGGCTGCGGATACTCCCGCACCTGCACGGCCAACTCACGCGCCGAATGCAGGCTGTCGCCGACCCTGCCAGCATCCTGGGCCGCCCACTTCAGATACTTGACCGTGTACTCGACGTTGACGCTGCCGTGCTCCTCGACAGACCACCCGTTCTCGCCGAGCGAGTCGAAACGGCCCACGTCGGCGTGCGTCTGCAACGCCGCATACCGAGCCTGCAACGCAATCGTGCGCTGCCGCAACAACTCCTGCGCAGCCGTGATCGCATCCAACTCGTCCAGCAAACCGGCCGGATCGCAGAAAGGTTCGTTCGTGCTCATCGCCGAACCCCCCACCGACGCGACACACGCCACAACGCCACCGCGCCCAGCACCATCACCGTGAAACCAACAACCCCCGGCGCGGCCAAGATCAGATAGCCCACCACGATCGCGGCAAGCGCAAGACCGATCGTCTGGGCGCGCATTACAGGGCTCCGGTCGGGTTCAAAGGACGTACCAGCGCCAGCACCTGATCGCGATCGACCTTGATCAACCTCGGGCCTACCTGAAAGCCCTCCAAAAGTCCGCCTTCGACCCATCGGCGCACGGTCCTCGGGTGTACTCCTCCGGCCAGTTCGGCGGCGTCTCGCAGGCTGATCAAGGTCTGTCGTCCACCGATCGAACCATTTCGTCTGCTCATGTCTTGCTCCTCAGATCCACGGGCATCAGATCATCTATCTGATGCTTCAAATCGTAAATCTGATGCCTTCTGATGTCTAGACATGCAGGCATATTCACTCAAGAAGGCGAAGGAAGTGACATCTGTCAGACCCCTGATGCTCGCCTGAGGTATCAACTGATAGGTTTGACAAACTGGGGCAGACGGAGGAGGGCTCGTGGACAACGCAGAGGAAACGCGGCATCGTCAGATCGCGCGTGAGATCCGCAATGAGATCGAATCCGGCCGACTCCGACCAGGTCAGAAGCTGCCGAGCACGCGAGCGTTGGCACGGCAATTCGGTGTAAGCGTGGCGCCCGTCAATGACGCCATGGCCCTCCTTGAGGAGGAGGGATTGGTCATCAGCAAGCCGCGCTCAGGACGGTTGGTTAGTGACACTGCTACTCCCGGAGCGCCACGCCCTCGCCGGGGTCGTCCACAGGTGATCTTTGTAGGTGGCTATGCCGGAAGCGGAAAGACTGAACTTGGCCGTATCCTGGCGCGACTGACCGGCTGGGCGATGCTTGACAAAGACACGATCACTCGGCATGTGGTTGACGCCGCCCTCGTACAGCTGGGCAGCACGGTTTCAGACCGGGAGTCCCCGATCTACCTGGATATCGTGCGGCCCGCCGAGTATGAGTGCCTTGCTGCAACAGTTCGGGAGAACGTCAGTTGCGGAGTATCTGTCATCGCGACGGCCCCGTTCATACGAGAATTCAGCTCCGAGGCGTGGTTCCGACGGACAGCTGTCGAGCTGGACACGATGGGAGCTGACATGGAGGTCGTCTGGATCCGATGCCAGCCAGATTCGATGTACTCGTACATCACCAGGCGCGGTGCCGCTCGAGATTCCGGAAAGCTCGCCGAGTGGGACAACTACGTACGCGGTATCGATCTCGCATTCGAGCCGCCGTGGCAGCACACGATCATCACAAACGACCCAGACTCCCCGCCGCTACGGGAGCAAGCTCAGGCATTGATCAAGTCGCTAAGGGACTGATCATGAACACAGCGATCGTTATTTATGGGCCGCCTGCGGCGGGGAAAGACACGATTACCGCCGCGCTTGGCGAACTAGACACAGACTTCCGCCACTATGAGCGCATAAAGATTGGCAGCGGTCGCACGACGGGGTACCGGATGGCATCTCTGGGTGATCTCCAGCGGTTGGTCACCGCGGGCGAAGTTATCTACGCGAACACCCGGTACGGCGCGACCTACGTGATTGATCGACCTGAGCTGACCGCGATCACCGCCGCCAACAAGATCCCAGTCCTACATGTCGGTCAGCCGGAGGCGATCGATGCACTGCTCGATGCGATCCCGACGATTCGATGGGTCATAGTCGATCTGTGGTGCCCACGTGACGTCGCGGCGGCACGGATCGCTGCGCGAGACACCGGAGACACCGGAGACCGACTGGCGGTCTGGGATGCGACTCCACAGCTTTCCGTCGCTGACGTCCGAATAGATACAGCCGCGGTCGACCCGACTAGTGCAGCTCGCCAAATCGTTGACGCTGTTCAAGCAGCTAAGTCGACAATCGTCGTACCCACGATGCACCTCGTACACGCGAACGGTGCGCTCAATATGGCGGCTACGCGGGCTCACGCAAAAGCAGCCGCTGCCGGATGGACCGACATCTTTCTGGTAAATGGATCAACTACCGCAGGAGACGAACTGAGCAGTGTTGAGCGCGTTGCCGTCCTGGATATCTGGCTGGAGGCAGTCGACGCCAGCCGCCTGATTGCCTGCGCGTGGTGCGCTGATGACCTCACAAACGCAGCCGATCGCCACGTCACTCCGATGGCAATCTTGAACGTCGACTCCCGGCACACAGCTGAACGTTTCCTCGAAGATCTGCCGGAACAGACAACGATCTACAGTCACCCGATGTTCGGCTACACCTTTGACGCCCAACTTGCGGCTTGGGCGAGGAACGTCGGCCGACTCCCGAAAGGCGGGAAGCTCGCCAAGATTCAATTGGCTGAGATCACCGAGATCAACCACGTTGCACCTGAGTTCGTGACATGGGATGGGTCGTCGCGGCAAATTCGAGAGTCAGTGGGCGCGGGCGCAGCCGGGGTCGTCGCTACGCCCCTAGCGGCCATGCTCGGCGGATTGCCGCCCCGAAGCCTGGCGCTGGTTCAGTCCACCATCGACGCTCTGCAAGCGGAACTCGACCAACTCCCAGATCGGCCAGCCAAACGGCAGTGGCTGCTGAACAGAATTAATGGCGGGACGCTGCCTGCGAGCTGACCAGCACCGTACGGAAATCGGCCATCAGCCAAGGACACCACGGACGCTCTCCCATTGACTGTCTGCGAGGCTGGCGTACCGCTGAGTCGTTCGTAGCGATGCATGTCCGAGAAGTTTCTGTACCTGCTGAATGGGCACACCCGCACGCACGAGACGGCCGGCGTACGTGTGCCGCAGATCGTGGGGGCGCACCTTCCCCAACCGCCGCTTGTCGTCGCCTTCGCCAACTTGGGCGACACGTGCGGCTGCTTGGAAGCGCTTGCCGAAATTGTCGGCATCGTATGGGCGGCCATCGATGTGCGCGAGAAGCAGGCCGCTCCTGACCGACCTCCCAGCTACGTATCTCACTGGCGCCGGATCACTCAGACCGTCTCGCTTGATCACAACGGCCAAGGTCCTAGTGAGGGTGTCACCAATGGGAATCACCCTCTTCTCGTGGTCTTTTGGCGGCTTCATACGCCGGGCAGCCTTGTCCCAAGCCCATTCGATCGAGATCGTCTTCCGTTTGAGATCGATGTGCTCCTTGTGCAGGCCCTGGGCCTCACCCATCCGCATTCCTGTTCCCAGCAGTACGTCGACAATCAGCCGATCGGCGTCCTCGAGCGGTTCTCGCAGCGCGGCACATTCCTCTACCTCGAGGAACCGCTCCGGCGACGGACCAGCTTTGGGAAGGTCGATGTCATGACACGGGCTTTCCACAATGAGCTGGGCTTTGCGTGCCGCTTTCATCGATCCGCTCAGGAGGTGGTAGCACTTCTCCACGCTGGTCGGTGCCATTGCGCCACGTAGCTCCGCGACCCACTCCTGCACATCCTGCTGACGGATGTCCTTCAGTAGAACATGTCCCCATCGAGGCTTGAGGTGCTTGCCGATCCGTTGGTCGTCTATCTTCTGGGTGCCTTCTTCGACGGCACGCAGCACCGTCCATTTCGGGAGCCACTCACCCCATGTCATCGTGGGGGCTGGGCGCGTGGGGTTCTCTCGCTGCTGATCCTCTTTGGCTGTCGCCTTACGTTTCGCGAGGTCCTTGCTCGTGAAGATTCCCGCACTCCGCTTATTGCCGAATCCGTCACGATAAAGCCCGCGGTATCGCCCGCTCGGAAGCTTTTCAGCCCACCCCATCGGCCTCACTCCTTCCATCCGCAGACTGCGGCATCGCCGCACTCTGACGACTATGAACTCTCAGAGTACGTGGGGCAGAATATCTCGGCGCGTGGGGCAGAACGTGGGGCAGGTAGGTGTCATTCCGTGTTCAGACGTGTCCTCTGTGTCTCGCCGTAATTTCCCGCAAATCCCTTGGCCTGCACCGATGTCACGGACCAACTACGTGGGCTTTCGAGACGTTCGCGTATTGAACCACGTTCTGGTTTTACACACCAGCGGTCGGGGGTTCGATCCCCTCTGCGCCCACCACATCCACATCCATATCAGAGGCTGTATCCGGTCATTCGGCATCCGGCCATTCGGTCATTCGGTCATTCGGCGAAGTGTCAGCCAGCGGACCGGAATCGGTCGGTGTCCCTGGTGTCTCCGCGACGCTGCGCGTCCACGCCGAAGTCGGCGTCAACCTCTTGCGCCGATGAGCTGCTCCGTCCAGTGAGGGCGCGTCGTCGCGACGACGAAGATGGCGACGTCGAGCGCGAGCCCGAACACGAGATGGATGTCCCAGAACGCGACGAGCAGCACCGTCGACAGCAGAGCGGCCACGACGGCGATCGCCACCCAGACAGCGGACAGTCCCGGAACGCCCCACACCGCCAATGCGAGGACCAGGAAAGCGACCACCGTTGCCGTCACCAGGCCCGTCCCAAGCGGCTGGCGAGCCCTGTCCGGGACGAGCCACGATGTGCCGAGTGAGAACTCCGGCACGTCTGGGGCCAGGTACAGCAGGTGTACGAGCCCATGCGCCAGCAGAAGGATTCCGGTCACGCCCCGGACCGCGAACATCATCGGACCGATCCTCGGAGTCTGCGCCGCCCTGGTCGGATGAGCTGGGACAAGTCGGCCACCTCTGAGTTGTCTCCGACGTCGTGGACGGTACCGGCGAGGATGGTCGAAGGCATGTTCACCACGACCAGGAGCTGACCCTAGGCGTAACCCGCTGATAGGCGGGAACGTGGCGAACAACTGGGAGAAATCGGGCAGCAGCGAGTGCGGGTGACAGAACGGCGAGTCGACTCATATCTGGATTCCCCTGTTCGCGAAGACATGTCGACCTCGAGTCCACTCGATCGGCGAGCGCGGCGCTAGGGCAATCGTGCCTGCCCGGTGAGGACCTTCGCCGCTCAACTCTGCCGGGATCGCACCGTGGCCGGTTCGGATGGTGGTTCACACGGTTACGGACGGCTTTTCCCGGCTGGCTGCGTCGAGAAGCAATTTCGCGGCCACCGTCGCCCCGTCGGCTCGGATCGCGCCGGCCACGGTCCTGGCTCGCGCTCGGGTCTCGGGGGTCATGGCCGCGGTGAGCGCGGCGGACAGGGACACGACGGTCGGCGTCGAGCCCTCATGTGCCACACCGATGCCGAGCTCGGCCACTCGGGCGGCCCAGTACGGCTGGTCCGCGATCTGGGGCACGATCACCTGGGGCGCGCCGGCTCGGGCCGCCGTCGTGGTGGTGCCCGCGCCGCCGTGGTGCACGACGGCGGCCACTCGACGAAACAGTGCCTGCTGGTTGACCTCGCCGACGACGAAGCAGTCGTCGATGTCGTCGATCGGGGCCAGCTCGGCCCAGCCGCGGGCGAGGACGACGCGGCGGCCGAGCACGCGGCTGGCTTCGATGGCCACCCTGGCGATGTCCTTCGCGGCGGGCGCGGCCATGCTGCCCAAGCCCACGTACACCGGTGGCGCGCCGGCGTCCAGGAACGCCTTCAGCCCGTCCGGGAGCGGGCGTCCGTCGGGCAGGATCCATGCCCCGGTCTGCACGACGTCGAGGTCCGTCCTGCCCTGCGACGGACACAGCGTCGCGTCCGCCGCCAGCCACGGGCGGCCGGTCAAGACATAGTCGCGGACGTTGTCCACCGGTGGTAGGCCGATCGCCGCCCGATGGCTGTTGAGCGCCTCGCCGTACAAGGCGTTCACCCGCTGGGCGTCCTGCTCCCACAGCACCCGGTTGTCGGTCTCCTCCTGCGGGGACGGTGTGCCCGGCCGCCTCCCCGGAGGGAAGTGCCGCGACGGCAGCCCGAGGAGGTGGAAACACGCGAGCACGTAGTGGATGCCCAGTTTCTCGGCCACGTCCCGCGCGCCCGCCGGCATCAGGCCGGTCGCCAGCAGCGCGTCACATCCCTCGGCCGCCGCGGTGAGCGTGTCGAACCGCGCGGCGACCAGCGCGGGAGCGAGCTTGAACGCGTCTTGCGCCGTCGGCGGCTTCGGGTTGGCGACGATCGAGCGCACCGACGGGCCCAGCGGCACCAGCGGCACGCCGACCCGCTCCAGCAGCGTCGCGAACTCCTCGTCCGGGGGCGCGCATACCCGCGCCTGCGCGCCGAGTTCCCGCAACGCCACCGCGAGTCCGGCCAGCGGTTCGACGTCCCCGCGCGATCCCCAAGTCGTCAACAACACACGCACCGTGAATCTCCATTCCCTCAGGTCCTGGCTTCAGGGCGGCAATTCTGCGGCATGGCCCGGGTCTTGCCGCAAGCCCCCCGGTGCGTTATATGTTGAAGTGGGGGAAGAAGAATGGGGTCTCCTCGCTTCTCGGCGAGACACCTTTCGAGATCACAGACGGGACCGACTCGGGCATGGTCGCCGAGGTGGGCCACCCCGGGCGTGCCATCCGAAACACCTGACATTCGTTGTCGGACAAGCACTTCCCAGTGGCGCATCCGTACAGCCTTGACCGCACAGCCCTTACCGCACAGGTCCGTCCACTTGCCGAGGCGAGATCAGCCGACGTCGCGACGCAACCAGGTCACCTCGGCCCCGATCGAATCCACACCGGAACGGTATAGCTCGAGGTCTTCGTCCCACGGGGTCCCGAGCGCACGGTCGATTTCAGCGGCGAGGTCATAGGTCGTGTACTTCCCGAGTTCCCGCGACGCCTGCAGCATCGCCCGCAACCGCATCTCACCGAGCGTGACATCACCACAGGCGGAGGTCGAACCGTGCCACAAACCGAGCGCGGGAACGAAACTGTAACGCTCCCCATCGATCCCGTCACTGGGATCCTCGGTGACCTCGAACCGCAACACCGGCCACGACCGCAAGGATTGGGCAATGCGCGCGGCGGTGCCGACGGGTCCGATCCAGTCGCTGGTTGCGCGCAGTTGTCCGTCTGCCGGCTGGGTCGTCCACCGCAGCTTCGCGGGCGAACCGAGGGCCGAGGTGAGTGCCCACTCCACATGCGGGCACAGCGCGGCTGGCGACGAGTGGATCCACACCACACCCGCCGTCGCGTCCGCGAACTGACTCGATGCGCGCACCCTTATACCTCCAGCTTCGACGAGGACCGTCTTCCCCAACGAACCCGTCTACAGCTGGCGTTGCCTGAGTGTACTGGAGTGCCCGATGTTACGCGTGTTACTTCGCGAGCGTGTTGCCTTCGTGTGTCGACTCGGCGATGATCGCGTCGCTGAGAGTCGGCCACGCGGCTCGCGCCCAGTCGCCGAAATTCTCGTCCGCCAACGCGACGCACGCCACCCCAATCACGGGATCGACCCACAGAAATGTTCCCGATTGACCGAAATGGCCATAAGTTCGAGGTGAATTCGCCGCACCGGTCCAGTGTGGCGACTTGCCGTCCCGGATTTCGAAGCCGAGGCCCCAGTCGTTGGGGCGCTGCGATCCGTAACCGGGCAGGACGCCGTTGAGCCCGGGGAACTGCACCGATGTCGCATCGGTATGCGTCTGCGCGGAGATCAGCCGCGGAGACAGCAATTCGGTCGCGAATCGGGTGAGATCGGCGACGGTGGAGCGGCACGCGTGTCCGGCCGGGCCCGCGAGCACCGAACCCGTCATGCCCAGCGGGGTGAAGACGGCCTCGCGCAGGTATTCGTCGAAGGCGATGCCGGTCTGCTCGGTGACGAATCGAGCGAGGAGTTCATATCCGGTGCTGGAATAGATCCGTTTGGTTCCCGGCGGGGCGAGGATGTCGGTGGTGTCGAAAGCGATGCCGGAGGTGTGCGCGAGCAGGTGCCGGACGGTCGCGCCGGGCGGACCTGCGGGCTGGTCCAATTCGATCGCGCCTTCCTCGACCGCCACCAGCACCGCGTAGGCAACCAGCGGTTTGGTCACGGAGGCGAGCGGGAAGACGCGGTCGGTGTCGCCTTCGGTCGTCGCACCTGCCGGGGTGAGCACTCCCGCCGCCGCGTGCCGCACGGGCCATTCCCTGATCTGCTCGAGTGAACGCACACCGCGAGCGTACGAGACGGTGCGCGGGGCGTCCGGCTCAGGCGGGCATTCTCGCGCCGGACGGACAGGAACCCGGCGTATCGCCCGAGGACCCGGACCGGTACCGCCGGTACCATCGACTCACCATGACTGCGCAGCCAACGATCCACGGCGATGTGGCGGCCGGCTTCGGCCCCGTCGCCGATGCTTTCCGCCGCAATTTCGCCCAGCACGGCGAAATCGGCGCGGCGGTGGCCGTTTACGAAGGCGATCGTCCGGTTGTCGATCTGTGGGCGGGTCACCGCGACCGGCGACGCACGCTGCCGTGGGAGCGCGACACCATCGTCCCGGTGTTCTCCTCCACCAAGGGGATGGCCGCGTTCGTGATCGCGGCGGCGGTGTCGAAGGGGCTGTTGGATTACGAGGAGCCGGTCGCGACGTACTGGCCCGAGTTCGCGGCGCAGGGTAAGGACGCTGTCACCGTGCGCCAGCTGATCGACCACCAGGCGGGCCTGTCCGGTCTCGACACCGTGGTGCGACTGCCCCAGATCGCCGATCTCGACGGTCTCGCAACGATTCTGGCGGCACAGAAACCCGCGTGGAAGCCGGGCACCCGGCACGGCTATCACGCCATCACCCTCGGGTTGTACCAGGGTGAATTGGTGCGGCGCGTCGATCCCGAGCGCCGCACGCTCGGCCGGATCTTCGCCGAGGACATCGCCGGACCGCTCGGCCTCGACTTCTTCATCGGCCTGCCCGCCGCCGAGCCGATGGAGCGGATCGCCACCCTTGCCGCCGCCCGCGGCCTGGATCTGCTGCGCTACGAACGCGATATCCCGTTGCGGATCGGCGCGGAGATCTACGCCAAACGCGGCTATTCCCACGCGGCGCTGACCAATCCGCGCTGCGGTGCGCCCGCGCGGGCGACCCGGCGCGAATTCCTCGAGGTCGAACTGCCCGGTTCGAACGGGGTCGGCAATGCCCGCGCCCTGGCCAGGGCCTACGGCGCGGCGGCGGGCCGGACCGGCGCGCTCCCCATCGATGACGCGTTACTCGACCGGCTCGCCGCCGCCGACACCGCCGATGACGTCCCCGCCGACGACCTGGTCCTGAAAACCAAGAGCCGCTACCACCTGGGTTTCCGGAAATCACGCGGCACGTTCCGATTCGGTGCGGATAAACGCGCGTACGGCACCACCGGACTCGGCGGCTCCTTCGGATTCGCCGATCCGGCGACCGGTCTCGGCTTCGGTTATTCGATGAATCGTTTGGGCATGGCGGTTCTCGACGACGTCCGCAGCCGCAATCTGCGCGAAGCACTGTTGCGCTGTTCTGCCTGAACCCGCCGGACGTCACCCGTGCGAGCGCCGGGGCCTACCGACCAAGGAACAGGTCCCGACGCTCGCACGGGTGACGCCTGCCCCGGTCGACCCACCCAGGTCCTTCGATCGCGGAGTTTCCGGTGGCAAACCGGTGCCGTACGACCTCGTCGCCGAGATCGCGGCCCGGCTCGCCCGCGGTGACACCGAGTTACCAGTCGGCTTCGGTGTACCGGATGATGCCGCGAATGTTCTTGCCGTCCAGCATGTCCTGGTAGCCCTGGTTGATCTCCTCCAGCGAGTAGCTGCGGGTCACCATGTCGTCCAGGTTCAGCTGACCCGACTTGTACAGCGCGAGCAGGCGCGGCGCGTCCTGACGGGCGTTTCCGCCGCCGAAGATGCAGCCCTTGACCGTCTTCTGCAGCATGGACAGCAGGAAGCTGTTCAGCTTGACGTCGCTCTCGTCCATGCGACCCATCGAAGTGACGACCAGCGTTCCGGCCTTGCCGGTGAGAATCAGCCCCTCTTCGATGTATTCGCCGTGCATCTCCCCCATGGTGAGGATGACGTTCTCCGCCATCCGGCCCTCGGTGGCCTCGAGCAGCGGCATGATCGCCTCGGCCATCGAGGCGTAGGTGTGGGTGGCGCCGAACTTCTGCGCCTGCTCCAGCTTCCACGGATTCGGGTCGATGGCGACGACTTTCGACGCGCCCGCGAGCACCGCGCCCTGCAGCGCGCTCATGCCGACGCCGCCGATGCCGACGATGACGGCGGTCTCACCCGGCTGCACCTGCGCGACGTGGGTGGAGGAGCCGAAACCGGTCGGGACGCCGCAGCCGACGAGGCAGGCGACCTCGAAGGGAATCGTCGGGTCGATCTTGACGACCGAGGTGTGGTGCACCGTCATATACGGCGCGAAGGTGCCGAGCAGGCACATCGGGATGACGTTCTGGCCCCTGGCCTGGATCCGGTAGGTGCCGTCGCTGATCGCCTGGCCGAGCAACAGCCCGGCACCCAGGTCGCACAGCGCCATATTGCCGCTCACACACGCCGGACAGCGCCCACAGGCGGGGATGAACGAGAGGATCACATGGTCGCCGATCTGGAGGTCGGCGGGGCAGTTCGGCCCGAGTTTGGTGATCACGCCCGCACCCTCGTGGCCGCCCATGACCGGGTAGCCGGGCATCGGTGTCGCACCGGTGACGATGTGGTGATCGGAGTGGCACATGCCGGCGGTTTCCATCCGGATCTGCACCTCGCCCGCGACGGGATCGCCGACCTCGATCTCCTCCACCGACCATGGCTCTTCGATCCCCCACAGGATCGCGCCCTTCGTCTTCATTCCTGTCGACCCTCTCGGATGCACGTGCTTACATGTGACTGCACCCACAGTACGAGAAAAGTGGAACGCGTTCTAGTACCGACACGAATAATCAGCGACAGAGCCATCACGCCCACAGGAACGCGTTCTAGAAGTTCCCCGGAAACCGCTCAGGCGCGAACGTCGTGGACGTGATGGATCACATCGTGCGCGAAGTACCTCGCCAATGATTCGACGGTGAAGCCCGACCCGTCGCTACGCCGCACGCGCCGCCCCCGATCCGCCTCCGGCACGGATTCGATGGCCCGCGCGACGATCTCGACCGCGGCGACCAGTTCGACGGCCACCGTCGCGGGATCCTGCTCGCCGTAGCGATCGGCGACCGCGGTCGCGTCCTGATCCCAGTCCGAGAAGGTCGCGATGCCGTCGGCGGCCTCCTCGGCGGTGATTCCGCGCGCGTCGAAGGCGGGCACCATGGGATCTGGCGCGTCGGCGCGCGCGGCGATGGCGGTGCGGTAGGCGAATATCCGGCATACGTCGCGCACGTGCGCGGCGTACTCCAGTGGCGACCATACGGAATCAGCGGGACGCCGGGCCGCGTCGGGCCGGGCCAGCGCCGCCGAGAGTCGCATACGGCGTCGAGATCCGGACGCTCACTCCATCAGCCGGTGCGCCTTCTCGAACAGTTCCACGGTGATCGCGTGCAGGAAGTCGCCGACCTTCTTGGGAGCCTTGCCCGCGAAGGCACGCGCGTGCGTCCCCTCCAGCACGATCCCGAGTTTGAAACACGCCAGCACCGTGTACCACGGGACCGCGCTCAGATCCCGCTCGGAGAACCGGCCGTAGTGCTCGATCATCTCCTCCGGCGTGGGTAATCCGCCGGCAGCGCCGAGTTTGCCGACCAGCGCAGAGCCGGTGGTGCCCGGTTCCGGGCGGGTCGCGAGTTGCCAGCCGAGATCGAGCAGCGGGTCGCCGATGGTGGACATCTCCCAGTCGACGAGGGCCGCGACTTCGGGACCGTCGTAGGAGAACATGATGTTGGCCAGGTGACAATCGCCGTGCAGGATGCCCGGCGTCCACTGCGCGGGCCGGTTGCGGTCCAGCCACTCGCCCACCTGCGTCAAGCCGGGGATCTCCGGTCCCGGATAGCCCTGGTTGGCCGAATAGGATTCGAGTTCACCGAGCCAGCGCGGCACCTGACGTTCCAGGAAACCCTCCGGCTTGCCGTACTCCGAGAGACCCACCGCCCGGTAGTCGAGGGAGCCGAGCCGCGCGATGGCTTCCACCGCCGACAGCCCCATCTGCCGCCGGATCTCGGGATCACCGGCGTGTAGGTCGGGCAGTTCGTTCTGCGGGTTGAATCCGACGATCGGTTCCATGAGATAGAAAACCGCCCCGATCACCGACTCGTCGGCGCACGCGGCGATCAGGCGGGGTGAACGCACCTCGGTGCCGTCCAGCGCCGCGAGCAGCACGGCCTCCCTGCGAATGACGTCGTTGCTCTTGGCCCGCAGGTGTTTCGGTCCGCGCCGCAGCACATAGCCGCGACCGCCGCGGTCGAAGCGAAGCATGATGTTCTGGGTGCCGCCACCCAGGGATGTCACTCCTTCGAAATCACCGGCGGGCAAGCCCTTGTCATCCATCCACTTCCCCACGATCGCGAAGTCGACGACCTCGCGATCCACTTCCACCGGCTGCGCAACAGACATGTCACATATTGTGCACGACGCGTCCAGCGCAACTGAAGGCATCCGACAACAGTTTCCCGTCACCGGTCAGGCGTAGGGTTTTGCACACCATGCGCACGTTGCTCATCGACAACTACGACTCGTTCACCTACAACCTGTACCAGCTGATCAGCGAGGTGAACGGGATCGAGCCGACGGTCGTGCGCAACGACGAGGTACGCGATATCGCGGAACTCGACCTCGCCCGCTACGACAACATCGTCATCTCCCCCGGACCCGGCAGGCCCGATATCGCGCGCGATGTCGGCATCTCCGCCGCCGTCATCGCCCGCGCTGCCCTGCCGCTACTCGGCGTGTGCCTCGGACATCAGGGCATCGTGGTCGGCGCGGGCGGTGTGGTCGACCTGGCGCCGGCCGCCAGGCACGGGTACCTGGATCGGATCGCGCACGACGGTCGTGACCTCTTCGCCGGACTCCCCCAGGACTTCACCGCCGTGCGCTACCACTCGCTGTGCGCGCGGCGACCGCTGCCGGACGACCTCGAGATCACCGCCGCGACCGCCGATGGCGTCGTCATGGGCGTGCGACATCGCCGACGTCCGCAGTGGGGCGTCCAGTTCCATCCGGAATCCATCGCGGGCGACTACGGCGCGGCGCTGCTGCGCAATTTCGCGGAACTGACCACGCGGCATCACGGCGACCGTCGAGTGTCCGCGACGACAGCGGCGACGGTGCGGTCACTGGCGCCCGCGTCGGCGACCCGATCCGAATCCGCGGACGGGTACGCGCCCGCTCGCCCATCGTCCGATATCGGACGATTCGTCCGCGACGGCGGCGGGCCGGAGTTCGGGCCCAGCCCGGTGCGGACCGCGCGCCCCGACGACCTGCCCGGCACCGCGTTCCGGGGCGGCGGACTCGGCAGACCCTGGCGACTTCGGCACCAGGTGATCGAGAGAGCCATCGATACCGAGGCGGCATTCGTTCGGCTCTACGGTGACTCCGCCACCGCGTTCTGGCTCGACAGCGAGCACGTCGAGCCGGGACTCGACCGGTTCTCCTTCCTCGGGGACGCCAGCGGGCCGCTCGCGGAAGTGGTCCGCTATCGAGTGGAGACCGGCGTGGTGATCGTCGAGACGTCCGGGGGTGACCGCCGCGTCTTCGCGGGCGACGTCCTGGCATACCTGGCCTCCGAATTGCGCTGGCGCTGCGCCGATATCCCCGATCTCCCCTTCGATTTCGCCGGTGGCTACGTCGGCTATCTCGGCTACGAGGTGAAAGCCGATTGCGGCGGGCGGGCCGCGCACCGGGCGGCCACACCCGACGCGCAGTGGATCTTCGCCGACCGGCTCGTCGTCGTCGACCACGTCGCCGGACATACCCATCTGCTGGCGCTCACCGAGGAGGCGGCGGAAAGCGCACGGGCGGCGCAGGATTGGCTCCGCGACACTCGCGAGGTGCTGGAATCTCTTCCCACGTGGGCGAATCCGCCGACACTGGAGATCGCACCCGATACCGAAGCGGTCGCCGGACTCTTCACCCGCGGCCGCGAACAGTACCTCGCCGATATCGCGGTGAGCCTGGACAAATTGCGCGTGGGCGAATCCTACGAAATCTGTCTCACCGACAGCCTGACCTTCCCCGCGGGCGAATCCGACGGACTCGACTTCTATCGCACCCTGCGCCGCTGCAACCCCGCGCCGTACGCGGCCTATCTACGCTTCGACGATCTCGAGATCGCCTGTTCCTCTCCGGAACGGTTCCTCAAGGTGGATCGGGCCCGCACCGTGGAGAGCAAACCGATCAAGGGCACCGCCCCGCGCGGAGACACCCCGGCCGAGGACGAACGCCTGCGTCGGGAGCTCGCCGACAGCCCCAAGACCAGGGCCGAGAACCTGATGATCGTCGACCTGCTCCGCAACGACCTGGGCCGCGTCTGCCGGATCGGCAGCGTGCACGTTCCGAAGCTGATGGCGACCGAGACGTATACGACACTGCACCAACTGGTCTCGACCGTGCGCGGCACACTGCGTCCCGATGTCGACGTGATCGATTGCGTGCGCGCCTGTTTCCCCGGCGGATCGATGACGGGCGCGCCCAAATTACGCACCATGGAGATCATCGATGAGCTCGAAACCGAGGCGCGGGGGGTGTATTCGGGCACCATCGGTTTCCTCGGCCTCGGCGGCACCGCCGACCTCAATATCGTCATTCGCACGGCAGTTCGCCACGGCGGGTACTGGCGCATCGGCGCGGGCGGTGCCATTGTGCTCGACTCCGATCCCACCGAGGAATACCAGGAGATCCTGCTCAAGGCGGCAGCCACTTACCGCGCGGACAGCGCGCGCCGGGCAGCACCCGCGTGCGTCAACGACGCCGCTTCGGCGGGGGCGGAGGGGCTTGCTCGTCCCGATCGGGTTTAGCGCCGATCCCGGTGACCCTGCCGAGAATCGAGACGCCTGGCAGCCGTGACAGCGCGCCGAACACATCCTCGCCGAGTGAGATCACGGCCTCCAACCGGGGCAGCAGCCGGTCGTAGGCGGCGAAGGCCGGGTCGGCCAGGGCCAGGGTGCGATCGAGGCGGTCGATGGTGGAATTGAGCCGGTCGATGGCGGCCGAGAGGTTGTCGATGAGAGCGGGTAGTTGCGCGGCCAATTGTGCCGAGGCGGGCGGCAGCCGAACCGCCGCGTCGAAGGCGTAGCCCGCGGTGAGCTGTGCGGATTCCAACGCCTGACCGGCCGCGGACTGGGCGGCTTCGACAGCGGCCGTCGCGGCGGCCAGGATGTCGGCGGGGCGGCCGGGTCGCCGTGCGCCCTGCGGTTTCGGGGTGGCCCCTTCGTTGTCCGGTCCCTTCGGGGTGGTCATGAACAACACTGTGCCCGATATCGGCGGGAACTCATGGACCGCCCGCCTGTGTGTCGCACATCGATCTGCCTGCGCTTTCGCGGTGCCGACGTGATGCTTCGGCCCGCGCCGAATTCGCTGCCGAATTCGCTCGGCCGGGTGTGCGACGCAGCCGAGGACGGCCGAGCCGTCCGGCGTGTCGGAGGGGCGTGGCAATATTCGAGCACGATGAAACTCAGCAAGGGCGCCAACGCGCCGGTACCGACATCGCTTCTAGCCGTGGTTGTTTCATGGCGATCGGAGCATGTCGTCGACGCGCACGCGCTGCTGCTGGCGGAGTCGGGCACGGTGCGTTCGGATCGCGATCTGGTCTTCTTCAACGCGCCTAGGCACGTCTCCCAGGCGGTGACCATCGATCAGGAGCCCGCGGCGGGCACGGCGCGGCTGAGTGTGTCGCTGCCACGCACCGAATCCGAGGTGGACAGGATCGTCGTGAGCGGCTCCCTCGACCACGGCACCTTCGGCGAGGTCGGCGGCCTCGCGGTGACGGTGTTCGACGCCGACGGCCCGGTGGCGCACTACGACATCGATGATTCCGACGCGGTCGACGCGATGATGTTCGGCGAGTTCTACCGCCGCGACGGGCGGTGGCGATTCCGCGCGATCGGCCAGGGCTGGACCACCGGACTGGCGGGAATGATCACCGAATTCGGGGTCGCCGTCGACGGGCGCGACGCACAGGCCGGTTCCAAGCGCGCCTCGAACCCGTTCGCCAGCCCCGGCCGCACCGACTCCTACCCGGCCGCCCGATGGACCGATCCGCCCGCGCCCGGCTCGCCGCCCGCTTCCCGCGCACAGCACGCCCCGCCATCGCCATCGGCATCGGCATCGGCATCGGCATCGGCATCGGCATCGGCATCGGCATCGGCATCGGCATCGGACAAGGTGCACACCGGGGCGTCCGCGTCCGGTACATGTCCGGCAACAATGGACGATCTTCCGGCATCGAGTCCCGAGGGACCGTGCCATGGCGTGCGGCCGACGCCCCCCGTCGCCGAACCGACTCGGCCACACCCCTATCACCGTGCCGTCGATCTCACCCGGCGCTCCACCGAGCGCCCGCCCACTCCCCCGCCGAATCCGGAACGCGCCGACTGGCATCGGGATCCGGAGGATTCGGCGCGGATGCGCTGGTGGGACGGAACAGAGTGGACCACCGCCACCCATCCGCGCCGGCAGACCGACGCGCGGCACTGCGCACGTTGCGGAAATACCCTGCGCCGCAAATTGTTCGGTGGGCATTCCGACTGTCAGCGCTGCGCCGCGGAGATCGAGGAATTCCTGACGCACTGGGGTGTCCGTGCCAGGCGAACGCTCACCACGACAGGTCCCCGTGGCGAGGAGTGGGCGGCACTGTGGGCGGCACTGCGATACCAGCACATCGAGGAGACGGTCGGCAGGAACATGCTGCGCGAGCCCGGCCTCGGCTATGTCGAGCGACTGGCGACCTTCGCCTTCGCCGACGGCGATATCGCCCAGCAGGAATTGGACGATTTCGAGGCGGCCATCGAAGAATTGACGCTGACCGGTCCCCTGATCGAGGACCTACGCAGGCGGATGCACCGCGGTCGCGTGCTGTCGCGGCTGCGCGAAGGGGAACTGCCGGTGGTGCGCACGCCAGGGCTGCACCTGGACCCGGAGGAACGGGTGCATCTCGATCTCGCCGCGACCCATGTGCGTCACCTTGCCCGCGGCCCCAAGATCACGCAGGGACGGCTGATCGCGAGCAACAAGAAGATTCGCTTCGTCGGGGCGGGCGCGGGGACCGAGATCCCTTGGAACCGTGTGGTTTCGGTGCATGCCGAGCACAGTTCGGTGATCATCGCGGCGACCTCGGCTCGCGGTGGGGCGATGTTCGACGTCGCCGACCCGGACTATGTCGCGGCGGCGCTCGAAGGCGCGCTCCGGGTCGCGAAACGCCTGGTGCTCACCCCGGGACAGCGCGATTCACGCAGCATCCCACAGGAGGTGAAAGCCCAGGTGTGGCAACGCGACGGCGGCAAATGCGTGGAATGCGGCAGCGGGCACTACCTGGAATTCGACCACGTCATCCCCCTCAGCCGAGGCGGCGCGACCAGCGCGTCGAATCTGCAGATCCTGTGCCGGTCGTGCAACCGCACCAAGGGTGCGCGGATCTGAACTCAGCGTGCGTAGGGGTTGGTTTCGTTCTCGGCGACGAACTGCGCGAATGTCTCCGTGCCGTCGCGATGCTCCGGGCAGGTATTGACACCGCGACGGAAGCCGCCGGCGATCCGTCCCGGTAGCGGTATCCGCACGGTGCGCCGCGGGCCGCCGTGTGCCGCACGCCAGATCTCGACCAGCTGACCGAGGGTGAGCACCTCCGGTCCACCGAAGTCGGCGGCCGTGCCGACCGGTTCCCCGTCGAGGAGTTCCGCGATCCGTGTCGCGACATCGGCGGTGGCGACGGGCTGGAACCGGAAATCCAGGGGAAGCGGCGCGAGCGGGAGCCGCGCGGCGGCGCCGATCGCGGCGGCGAGCAGTTCGTGGAACTGGGTCGCCCGCAGAATCGTGTACGGCACACCGCTGTCCGCGATCAGCCGTTCACAGGCGAGTTTGCCGCGGTAGTAGCGAAACGGGATCTGATCGATCCCGACGATGGATATATAGAGCAGATGACGCGCGTCCCCCACGGCGCGCAGCAGATGTTCGGTCTGCACCGGATCGGGGCAGCGCAGGCGGCGCGAATCCGTGGCCGCGTGCACGATGAGATCCGCGCCCGCCGCGGCCTCGGCGACGCCCGCCCCCGTGTTCAGGTCGCCGAGATGGGTTCCGGCTCCGGCGCGCCGGGACAGCACCCGCAGCTGGTGACCGTCTCTGCGCAGACGGTCGACGATACGCGTGCCGAGCGCTCCGGTGCCACCGGTGATGAGGACAGTGCTCATCACCCACACCTACCGCAGGCCGGGACAGACGCCAAGCACGACGGGCGAGGATTTCCGCTCAGCCCGAAACCAGACCCGCCGTGCGCCCCAGATCGGCCAGCATCGCGTCGAACAGGAACTCCGGATTCGACAGCGGAATCGGATAGTTGCCGAATACCTCGAGTGTCACATGCCCGTACAGCCGGGCCCAGATCTGGATCATCAGGTACGTGACGCCCAGATCCAATTTCTCGGCGGGAAATTTCTGCCCGCTTTCGGACAGGGCCGCAAGCAGCTCGGTCTGAAACAGCACGAGATCCTCGCGCAGTTCCCCTGGGATCACATCGGTCGGCGGGGTCACGATGTCGTAGGTCGCGAGCAGTCGGCCCGCCGCCGCTAGGAAAACCCGCCCGAACGGCTCGTCGAAGCGGCGCATCAGCGCCGTCTGCCCGGTGCCGGGCGAGGCGAATACCAGGGTGTATTCCTTGGTATGCGCCAGCGCCCAGCGTCGAAAGCCCTTGCAGATGGCGAAGAACTGGATCGCGCCGTCGTCGGGCAGGGTGGTGATCTCGGCGGTGAGTTCGGCTGCGAGATCGGCACAGAACTCCAGCCGCAGACCTTCCAGCAGGTCGTCACGGCTCTTGTAATGCCGATACAGCGCGGGCGCGGTGATGCCGAGCTCGCGCGCGATGGCGCGCAGGGTCAACGCGTCGGGACCGTGCTCGACGAGTAGCGCCCGGGCGACCCGCCGGATATCGGCGTCGGTCACGACCGGCGCGCGGCCCCGCGGCTTGGGTTGTCTATCTCCCACGTCATCCCGCCTCGAATGTCGCCCGGCGCCGTTGCGCGGGCTCACCCTCGATTCAAGCGTATTCGACTTCCCAGCGCTTGATTCCGTTCAGCCAACCCGAACGCAATCGAACCGGATCGGCGACCTGACGCAGATTCGGCATCGCGTCGGCGATGGCGTTGAACATCAGATCGATCTGCAACCGCGCCAGATTGCTGCCGACGCAGTAGTGCGTGCCGGTGCCCCCGAAGCCGACGTGCGGATTGGGGTCGCGCAGCACATCGAAGGCGAACGGATTCTCGAATCCGTCCTCGTCGAAATTGGCCGAACTGTAGAACAATCCGACCCGCTGCCCCTTCTTGATCCGCTGCCCGCCGATTTCGGTGTCCTGGGTCGCGGTGCGCTGGAACGCGGTGACGGGGGTGGCCCATCGCACGATCTCGTCGGGCGCGGTGCGCGGACGCTGCTGCTTATACAGCTCCCACTGCTCCGGATTGTCGACGAATGCCTTCATACCGTGGGTGATCGAGTTCCGAGTGGTCTCGTTCCCCGCGACCGAGAGCAGGATGACGAAGAACGCGAATTCGTCCGAACCGAGTTGTTCGCCATTGATATCGGCGTTGATGAGCTGGGTGACAATATCGTCCGCCGGACATTTGCGCCGTTCCTCGGCCATATTCCAGGCGTAGCCCATCACTTCGGCGGTGGCCGCGTGATGATTGCCGTCGAACTCAGGATCGTCGTAGGCGATCATCTGGTTGGTCCAGTCGAACAGCTTCTTGCGATCGTCCTGCGGAATCCCGATGAGTTCGGCGATGGCCTGCAGCGGCAGCTCGCACGCGACCTGCTCGACGAAATCGCCCCGGCCGCTCTTCTTGGCGTCGTGCACGATCCGGGCGGCGCGTTCGGTGAGCGCGGCCCGCAGGCTTTCCACGGCGCGCGGGGTGAACCCCTTGGAGATGATGCGCCGAACCTTGGTGTGCTGGGGCGGATCGAGATTCAGCAGCAGCATATTTCCGAGCATGTCGATCTGTTCGCGAGTGGTGTCCTCGTTGAACCGGATGATCGCGGTGTTCTCGTGCGAGGAGAAGACCTCGGGATTCTTCGAGATCTCCTTGATGTCGGCGAGCTTGGACACCACCCAGTAGCCGCCGTCGTCGAAACCGCTGGCACGGTCGGATTGCGCGCACCACCACACCGGGGCGGTCCTGCGCAGTTCGGCGAATTCTTCGACCGGAAGGCGGGTGGCGAGCAGGTCGGGGTCGGTGAAGTCGAATCCCGCGGGGATCGAGGTAACGGTCACGGCAATCTCCTACCGGTCTGGGCTGCAAGACCTCACAACACTGTGCTGGTCGGACGGCGTCCCGGAGATCCCCTGGTCCGATGGGTCTCGATCGTGGCGGTGCGCTCACTCGCACCGCCGTGTGGAACACGTCCAAGGAGATGGAACCACACCGCGCACCTATTTGTGAACAGTATTTAGTAAAACGTGTTTACTTTTCCTGGGCCGCGCGGATCAGGCGCCGATCACCGCGTTCATGATGGTGCCGGCGCTGGTCGCGACGACCCCGCCGATCATGGCTCCCGCGACCATCTTCGGTGATTCCAGACCGCTTCCCGACCACTTCTCCCAGGCGAATCTGCCGCCGGCGTAGATGATGGCGACGATGCCGGACAGCATCGCGAACCAGGTGATGTACCGGACGAACTGCATGATCTTGTCCGACAGCGGCGGGGCCTCGGGCGTCGGATTACCGATCTGGGCCAGCGTTGCGACGCCGTCGCCGAACGTTGTCAGCACGATACTCACCGCGAGATCCTCCCTGTACCCCCGAAGGGCGAAAGCGACTCGGGTGTCGCAGCATTCGCCGACGACACCGCCGGGCGGAACCACCGGCCACGACAATCGGATTCCCCGGCCGCCGCGCAGTACCCATCATCCAGAGCCACCGGATCTCGTGCAAGCAGGCGCCTGCGTCACCCCGCGGAAACCGATACCATCCATAGTGATGCCGTACCGGTCCCGAGTCCCGCCCGAATCAGAATGAGCAGCACGCCAATGATACTGGTCTCCACATATGACGTCCTCGCGCAGATCGGCAACCCCTCGCCCGAGGCCCCTCCGATCTCCGACAAGATCCTCCAACTCGTCCGTTACCTGACGTGGTTCGTCTTGCTGTCGGGCATCATCGGCATCATCTACGCGGGCGGCAGATTCGCCTGGGAGAAGTGGTCCGGTGGCGGTCTGGAATCGCCGAAGATGGTGGCGGGAGCCATGATCGGCGGGGTCGTCGCGACCAGCGCCGGCACCATCATGAACGCCGTAATCGGCTGATCAGGCGATAATTCGGGCGGCGCGGGCGGCACGCAGCCAGTCCGGGAATTCACCGAGCAGCCGGACGTACAGTTCGTCGTCGTCGACCTGATCGATATCGTCGAGCGCGAAGAAGCCCGCGTTGTCCACGATGCGGCCGTCCAACTCGTCGAGACTGCGCAGCAGACCGTAATTGGCGCGGCCGAGCCCTACGAACTGCCAGAACGCGGGCAAATGTGCGGCCTCACGCATCAATGCGGCGATCTCACGTTTCTTCGCGAAACCGCCGTCGGTGAAGAACAACACCAGCGTCGGCCGGTCGCCGGGACGCAGCGAGTCGATGATGTCGCGCATGATCGGCAACTCTTCGTTGCGCGCACCGAGAACGCCGTAGTCGATGCCCTCGTGTATGCCGCCCAGGTGCAGAAAGGTCTGCGCCCACTGTTCACCGTGCTGCACAGCGATATCGGGCAGTTTGACGAAGGAACGCGCATAGAGGTACGCCTCCAGGGCGCCGTCGTCGTCGAGTTGGGTGGCGATCGGGATCATCCGCTCCACCACGCGGTGCACGACCTGCTTGCGATACTGCGCGAGCATGCTGCCGGTCTTGTCGATCACCAGCACGACCCTGGCGCGAGTTCCGAACGCGGACTTATCGATCAGCACCTTGGCGACAGCACGTTTGCGCAGGTCCAGCTTGGCGCGCTTCTCCAAGGACAGCGCGGCCTCACCGGGGACGGTGCGCACCTGAGGTTCGGCGGAAGTCGCCGCCACGGCGATCGGTCCGGCGGCGATCGGTCCGGCGGCGATCGGTCCGGCGGCAACCGGGGTCGCGGTATCGGACTGCTCGTCGTCCACGCTCACGCCGTGATTGGTGACCAGCGCCGCGAATCCGCCCGCGTACCCCTGTCCCACCGCCCGCACCTTCCACTCCGTGCCGCGACGGTACAGTTCCAGCGCGATGACAACGGATTCGCTCGCGAGACCGTCGATCGTGTACTCGTACAGCAGATTTCCCGCCGTATCCGCGACGGTGGCGACGGCGGCGGCGAACTGCCCGAACGTGGCCCGCTGATCGTCGAGGGTGATCACCACGCGCACCTGAGCGATCTCGGCGGGGATCTCGGCCGGTGACACCGTGAGCGAGGCAGGCGCGCCCTGCCGCAGTCGCACCCCCGGCGCCTCGGGCTGATTGAAGAAGACGAAATCGGCGTCGGAGCGCACCCGGCCGGATTCGGTCACGAGTAACGCGGACACGTCGGCGGGGGCATCGAGCCGCACCGACACCACGGCTCGCGGGACCGACAACGGGCCGTTCTGCCCTTTGACCAGCGAATGCACCACCGAGACTCCTGTTTTCGACGCGTCCGGGCTCAGCGTACGGGAGCGTTCGAATACCCGGTGCCGATCGACCTCCGGTGTCCCGCCTCGATCAGGTGACGCGGATCCTCCTCCGTAGGCCGGATCGCCGGGCAGACGACCGGCTCACTCCCGCAGTGCCGCGCTCAGCACCGGCCACGAGTTGTGCAGATCCTCTTGCCAATACCCCCACGAATGGGTTCCGTTCGCACGGAAGTCGAAGGTGGCCGGAACACTCAACTCCAGGAATCGATCCCGCAACTGCTGGGTACACGAGTAGGTGATCGCGTCCAGCGCACCGCCGATGAGCAGTTGATCCAGCAATTTCCGCGAATCCGAGTTGATACCTGGACCGTCGAGGGTGTCGAGCGGGCCCGCCTGCCCGGTGCCGGTCGACACGTAGATCGCCGTGCCGCGCAACCGATCGGCATGCAGATACGGGTCGTTGGCCGCCCACGCCGGGTCCGTCGGCGGCCCCCACATATTCGCCGGATTGCCGCGCTTGCCGGCGACGATCGTCTCGACCATCGCCTGCCCGAGTGGATCACTCGTCCGCACACAGCCGCTGTAGGAACCGATCGCGCGGTAGAGCCCCGGCGCCGCCAGCGCCAGCCGGAACACCGCCGAACTCGCCATCGACAGTCCCGCGATCGCGTTCGCCCCGTTACCACGGAACGCTGAATCGATGATCGGCGGCAACTCCCCGGTCAGGAAGGTCGTCCACCGCTGTTTGCCCAGCACCGGATCCTCCGCATGCCAATCCGCGAAGAATGTGCCCCCGCCGCCGATCGGCATCACGACATTCACCTGCTCGTCGGCGAAGAATCTCTCCGCGTCGGTCCTGGTGAGCCAATTCTTCCCGTCACCCCACGACTCGGTATCGCTACCACCGTCCACCCCATTGAGCAGATACAGGGTCGGCGCGACCGCCGAATCATCCACTGCCGGAAGAACCGCGATCCGCACCTCGCGTCCCATCGCCTCCGAACGCACCACCACATCCACGACCCGCCCCGGCCCCTGCGCCGCCGACACCAACCGTGATCCATCGGGCGCGGGTCGTGCCGTCGCCATCGCCCGCACCGCGACCGACATTTCCTGCTCGGCCGAGGCGATCCCACCCGACCCCGCGGCGAGAGTCGACACGACGACAACGGCAACGAACAGGACAGCGCCGCGCACGACGGACCGCCCACCCCAGACACTCACGCGAACCTCCGAGCCCATCGACACGCGGCACTTGTCCGCCCGACCCTAACCCCCCGCACCCCCGCACCGCGGCACCCATCGCGGTTTTGGCTTTTCTCGCGAACGCGAACGTCCACCGTTGGCACAGACCACAATCCGCAGCGGGTTCGGTCGCACTGTCAGCGCACGCGTTCCATGGTTCGCGAGGTGTGGGCGCGGGTGTGCGTCAGTACCGCGCCACCGAGCGAGTACGGGATCGATGTCGCCATGAACGGGATGCTCACGGCGACGGCGACTGTCGCGGGAACCGCGTGGGCCGAGCGAGGCAGCACCACCGCCAGTACGGCGGCGAACAGCAATGCCGACGCCACGCCATATCCCGCGAAGGCCAGGCGTCCGCCATTGCGCGGCCGATGCCTGTCGGCCGTTCCGCAGGATCCGCCACTTGCGCCGCGAAGCAACTCGATTAATACTTAGCCATATGGCTAAGCATTCTGTACTGGACGACGTATTCGCCGCCCTAGCGGATCCGTCTCGCCGCGCAGTGGTCCAGCGCCTCGGATCCGGTCCGGCCAGCGTCGGGGAGTTGGCCGAGTCTGCGCCGATCACCCTGCCGTCGTTCATGAAACATATTCGTGTCCTGGAGGCCAGCGGGCTGATCCGGACCGTCAAAACCGGTCGGGTGCGTCGATGCGAACTCGACCGCGAACGGTTCGGACTGGTCGATGACTGGCTGGCCGAACAGCGCCGCATCTGGGAGGGCCGCACCGACCGGCTCGAGCAATTCCTCACCGAAACCAAGGAGTCCACCGATGAATCCTGATCTCGACCTCACCATCCACCGCGTCATCCGCGCGCCCCGCGCGAGCGTGTGGAACGCGTGGACCGACCCGAAAAGCCTTGCGCAATGGTGGCTTCCCGCGCCGACCCGGTGCCGCGTCGAAAGACTCGAGATCAGGCCCGCAGGCGCCTTCGTAACGAGTATGAGTGACGACGGCGAGAAGTTCGTCCCACACCTGGATGCCTGCTTCCTGGTCGCCGAGGAGCACGAACGCCTCGTGTTCACCAACGCCCTCGACAGCAACTGGCGTCCGGCCGCAGGCGCTCCGGTGCCGATGACCGCCGAGATCACCCTGCGCGATCACCCGGACGGCACCGACTATCGCGTACTCGTCCGGCACGGCGACCCGGCCGCGCGGGCCCGTCACGAAGAACTGGGATTCGCGCACGGGTGGTGGACGGTCACCGATCAACTCACAGAACTCATCGAGAGCGAGGTCAGGGCATGAAACTCACGCTCACCGAGTTCGTCACCCTCGACGGAGTCAGCCAGGGACCGGGCTCATCGACCGAGGACACCAGCGATGGTTTCGATCGCGGTGGCTGGCTGGTGCCCTACCTGGACGAGACGTTCATCCAGCGCACCTCCGAATGGCTCGATTCCGCCGACGGACTACTCCTCGGGCGCCGCACCTACGAGGCGTTCGCGCGCGACTGGCCCGCCATCACCGATCCCCGCGACCCCTTCACCGAGCGGATGAACGCCCTGCCGAAATACGTCGTATCCAACACCCTGACAGCAGGCAGTTGGAATCCGACGACAGTACTACCCGGCGACCCGGTCGCCACCGTCGGCGACCTGAAACGCCGGCCGGGCCGCGAACTACAGATCCACGGCAGCTCACACCTCGGCAATTGTCTGCTCGCCGCCGGACTCGTCGACATCGTGCGACTGGTCGTCGCCCCCACCGTGCTGCGAACGGGAAGACGACTACTCACCGGAAACGGCTCGACCACCGGCCTTCGACTCACTCGCCACGAGGCCACCGGTCGCGGCCTGCTGCTGCTCGAATACGAAGTCGGTGGACCCGCACCACTTGCGGAATTCGACGGCGTCAGCCAGTTCGTCTGAACCCCGATCACCGAGTGAGGCGACTGGCGTGTAGTGGGTAGGTGTTGCCGGTCGAGGGGAGACGCACATGTCCTGGCGCGACAGCACGCCCGAGCCCGCTCCGAGGCCCCGTGCGACAGAGTCCACGCGATTCGGAAACGGATAAACCCGCCGCGAGGGCTTGGGCACTCATCACGGGCTATACAGAGCCTTCAAGCGGCGGTCCCTCGCGAACCAGGGCACCACTCGGCGGCAGGGCGATCCTCGTCTTGTCGCCGAACGGTGACGACCGCGGCCGGTTTCCCTTGCCGATGACCAGCGCGGTGTCCTCCTCGAAATCGAGATCATCGACGGAAGGTTCGCGACTTCACCACAGCGGCAACCGGTATCGGCGAACAACCCAGATAATGGCATTGTCGCGACGCGAGTCGAAATCGGTTCCGGGGCACCCGTCGAACAGCGTCTTCAATTCAACGGGCGACGATCAACTACATCACCTCAACGGTCTGCGTCGGCACGACCTGTACACCAGGATCGGTCGTTCGCAGACGACGCCGTCGTCGTCAGTGCCGAGTTCCCTGAGCGGGGCTGCCGCCCGTTCAGCCACAAAGGTCACGAGTGGTCGCTCAGTCCCCGCTGAACCACAGGTAGCCGTGGATTCGGATCGCCTCCTCGGAAGCGCTCCGCAGAACCGAAATCAGCTCCGATTCAGCGGAGTTCTTCGGTTCGAATTCAGTGAGTTCTTCGAGGAAGAACTTCAGTTGATACGAGTTGAACATCGTGTCCGCGTACTTGTGTATGCCTCGCATAATCGAACCGACCGGCGCATCCAACACTATGTCGGCGAGCGTCACCGCAGGGAGGCCTGCGGTCGTTGAATGCTTTTCATGTATTTGATCCTGAACGATGATGCTGATTGCCAATGCCGGGCCTCTCTTGAATTCCCGAAGGCTATATTCGGGGGATAACGTTCAGTCTGGGAACATATTAACAACAGTGCCCCACCTGTCGGTGATTACTTTGTATCGAGACGTCGGCTGGCCGCCCGAATCCTGAGTGTTGACCAGTGGTTGTGCGTGGCGGATGTTGCCGCCGTCGTTCGGCGTGACGGTGCCGACGGCGCATCGCCGGTTCACTGTCTGGACGCAATCGGGTGTGTGGCGGCGGTTGCATCGAGCGGTGCTCGACGAGTTGGGCGCCCACGGGCTGATCGACTGGTCTCGGGCGGTGGCCGATGGAGCGAGCGTGCGAGCGAAAAAGGGGGCGGCCTGACCGGCCCGAATCCGACCGATCGAGGTAAGCCCGGCTCGAAGCTGCACGTGCTGACCGATCGGGCGGGAATCCCTCTATCCGTGGCGGTTTCGGGTGCCAACGTCCACGACTCCCAGGCACTGAAGCCGCTGGTGAAGGCGATCCCGGCGGTGCGGTCGCGGCGAGGTCCGCAGCGTCGTCGGCCGGGCAAGTTGCATGCCGACAAGGCCTATGACCAGCCGGAACTGCGACGGCGGCTGCGCAGGCGTGGAATCGCGGTTCGTGTCGCCCGCAAAGGAATCGAATCCGCCGAGCGTCTGGGCCGTCATCGTTGGGTGGTCGAGAGAACGATCTCGTGGCTGACCGGATATCACCGACTGGCAATCCGATACGACCGCACAGGAACTCACTTCCCGGGCTTCCTCACACTCGCCGCAGCGCTGACCGGCTTCAAGAAGCTCGCCAAAGCGCGAACAACCATGTGAGACACGGTCTAAGTAAAACAATCTCGAAGGCTCATTGTCAGGCACCCTAATGCTCCCCTTGCGCCGGTTTAGAGACCGTCGCACTTCAGTCGCTGCCGCTGCCTGCTGCCGTGGCGGGAACACGACGCCTCTATCGGTCAGACGACCATCGAAGTCTCTAGCCTCGATCTTTCGCCGGTCTGTTGGCCGCGGAAGCTGTCAATCCGGATGAGACATCAGGCTGCGTAGGGGGTTTGTGGCGGGTGGTCGGTTCGGAGGGTGGCTGGCGGTTCGTTGATCCAGACCCGGATCGGCAGCCTGGGTGGTAGCGGTCGGCGGCCGTGGAAGCGTTCGGGGTGAGCCGTGAATGCCTGGTCCAGGGTCTGGGCTCGGCGT